>NZ_JBEYZX010000026.1:0-92039 GCF_040646255.1 Streptomyces sp. NPDC046203
CTACGACGCCGATCTGAACCGGCGTGAGCGTGGCCTGTTCGATCCGGCGGCGGCGCCGAAGCCGTTGACGGTGGAGGAGTTCACCGCGCGGCGTGGGGCGGGTGCGGTGGTGGTCGACGCGCGTGATCCGCACGAGTTCGCGGCGGGTCATCTGCGTGGTGCGGTCAATGTGCCGGCCGATGGCCGGTTCGCCGAACAGGCGGGCACGGTGCTTGCGCCGAAGGACGAGCTGCTGGTTCTGGCGCCGCAGAATCGTGAGGAGGAGATCGTCACGCGTCTGGCGCGGATCGGTTTCGACCGGGTGACCGGCTACCTCCGTTCGCCGGAGGATGCGCTGGTCGCCCTGGCCGGCGAGGTTACGCCGGCGAGCCGGCTGACGGCCGCGCAGCTGCGTGAGGAACTGGCGGGGGACACCCCGCCGCTGGTTGTGGACGTGCGTAACTGTGGTGAGCGGGGCAGTGTCGGGTTCATCGACTCGGCTCTGCACATTTCGCTGGGTGAGCTGCCGACGCGTCTGGAGGAGATTCCTCGTGACCGGCCGCTGGTTCTGCACTGCGCGGGCGGCCATCGGTCCTCGATCGCGGCCAGTTACCTGCGTCATCAGGGCTTTACGGATGTGTCCGATGTTCTGGGCGGGTACGCGGCCTGGGCCCTGCTCGAAGCGTCGGAAGCCTGAGCCCCTGCCGGACCCCCACCCGGCACCCGCCCCCTTGTAGGGGGCCGATCAGCCACCGGAACCCGGTCGTGACCCCCGCACGGCCGGGTTCCGGTCCGTCTACCCCATGACCTGCCGGGTAGCCCCGTCCGGGCCCGCCCGGCGACCCTGCGCAGCCCCCGTCCGGCGCCGCTCGGACGGCCCCGGCGAGGCCCCGCGAGTAGACTCCCGTAGGGGTACGAGCACCGCTCCGGAGGCCGACGCGGAGGTGTCGACGTGGCCGATCCCGCGGGAGCGTCCGCCCCACGGGCCGAGTCCGGTTTCGCCGGGCTCGCCGCCGAGAATCGGCGGCTGCGGGCCGAAGCCGCCCGCCGCCGACTGCTGGACCTCGCCACCGGCGTGCTCGCCGCCCAGGTCGGTCTGTCCACGATCGAGGCGTACGACCATCTCGTCGCCCTCGCCGACGCGACCGGACTGTCCCCCGAAGACCTCGCCGCCGACGTCGTGAACGCCGTCGGCGCTCCCGGCGACCCCCGGGTCACCCCGCCCGAACCGCTGCCGCCCGGCCTGGCCCGGCGGCTGCGCCGTACCGCCGTCGCCGCCGAGACCGCCGAGGACGCCGGGGACGGTGTCCGCACCCTCCTGGAGGGCGGTCTGGTACCGCTCGGCGCCGACAGCCTGTGGTTGTGGCGTACGGTCGACGGCTGTCTCCGGCTCGCCGGGCACGCGGGTGTCGGCGCGGCGGAGGCGATGGCCTGGCAGTGGATTCCGCCGGCGGCCCCGGGGCCGTTCCACAGCGCCCTCGTCGACAACACCGCCGTATGGGTGGAGGGCGCCGCCACGCCCGGTGCCACCGTGACGACACCGACGGCACCCGCCACGCCGGATGCCCCGGAGATCCCCGAGGTCTCGCCCGTCGGTCCGCCCACCAGTCAGGCCACCAGTCAGGCCGCCGGCCAGGCCGCCGGTCCGGCCGTCGGGTCCGCCGAACCCGCCGACCCGGTCCCACTCCCCGGGGCCAGGCCAGGCGCGGCCCGGGCGCTGCTGCCGTTGCGGAGGCGCGGGGTCACCGTCGGAGTGGCCGTGGTGGGCTGGCCGGGGCCGGTCGCGTTCGGGCCCGCGCTGCGGCGCGCCGTCGGAGGTCTGATGGACGTGGCCTCGGCGGTGCTCGATCGGCCGGACGGCGAGGAGTCCGGCGCGCCGGTCCTGGTCGACGTCCTGGACGCGCTGGCACATCCAGGGGCGTTGCTGCGCACCGACACCGTGACCGGCGAGCCCGTACTCGAACACGCCAACGAGGCCGCCCTGACCGCCCTCGGCGGCATCCCGCCCGCCGAGAACCGCTCGCTCGAACGCGTCTTCCCGCAGGCCCACGGAGAACTGGCCCGGCTGGTGCTGCGCGCCCGCCACACCCGGCACCCGCAGCACGCCCCGCATCTGCCGCGCGGCCACGCGGCGCCGCCCCCGGGCCCCCTGCTCGACGTCCGCGTGCTGCGCGCGGGGGCCGAGCGGGCCGTCGTGCTGTGGCACACCATGAGCGACCCGGGTCTCGCCGCCGGCCGCGCGGTGGCCCGGCTGCAGAGCGTCGCGACCTTCCAGGACAGTCTGACCAGCGGCGACACGGTGTGGTCCGAGCAGGCGTACGCAATTTTCGGCATGTCCCGCGACGAGGCGCCGGTGCCGCTGCTCGCGCTGCGCGGCCGGATCCACCGCGAGGACGGCGACGCGCTCACCGTGCTCCTGCGCACCCTGACCGACGGCCGCTCGGGCGCCCAGGCGGTACTGCGGACCGTGCTGCCCGACGGATCCGTCCGGCATGTCCGGGTCGCGGCCGAGCCACTGCTCGAAGGGGACACGGTCACCGGCTTCGTCGGCGTCTACCAGGACGTCTCCGCCACCCGGCGCACCGAACTCGCCCTCACCGCGACCTTCGACCACCTCACCGCCGTCCGCGACCAGGCCGAGCTCCGCCACCAGCTCGCGCTCCAGCTCCAGCAGGCGATCGTCCCCGAGGCGACCGCCCTGCGCGAGCTGCCCGGCGGACTGACCGTCGCGGCCCGCTACCGTCCGGCCGCCGAGGAGTACCAGGTGGGCGGCGACTGGTACGACGTCCTGCCGCTGCCGTCCGGCAAGGTCCTGGTGACCGTCGGCGACATCGCGGGGCACGGCATCGACTCCGTCACCGGCATGGTCGCCCTGCGCAACGCGCAGCGCGCGCTCGCCTTCACCGGCCGCCCGCCGGGGCAGCTGATGAGCTGGCTCAACGAGGTCACCCTGCGCACCGGCGACGGGTCCACCGCCACGGCCGTGTGCGCGCTGTACGACCCGGAGGACGGCGAACTCGTCTGGTCCAGCGCCGGCCACCTGCCCCTGCTCCTCGTCCGCGACGGCCGGGCCCGGCTGCTCGAACCGCCCCAGGACATCCTGCTGGGCGCGGTCCCCGCGTACACCTACGAGGAACGGCGCACCGCCCTGCGCCCCGGGGACATCCTGCTGCTCTACACCGACGGCCTGGTGGAGCGCCGCCACGACGGCCTCGGGGCCGGGATCGCCCGGCTGGTCGCGGCGGCGGGGCGGCTCGCGGCGGGCGGGAGCACGGAACGGCTGGTGGACGGGCTGCTCGGGACGGAGATGGGGGACACGGACGACGACACGAGCATCGTCGCGGTCCGGGTGCGGCACCCCGGTGAACCGACTGCCGGTGAGCCGGGTGCTGGTGACCCGGGTGCGGCGGAGGGAGAGGCGGCGGATGCCGGGCCGGGGGAGGGCGAGGCGACCGGGATTTGAGGGGCAGGGCTGTGAGGAGCCGTGCTGTGCCTGCCTGGCCCCTGAGTGGCCGGCCCCTGGGCGACGGGCCCGGTACGGACACGTGCGCGGGCCGGGGTGCGGGCTCGGCCCCCTGCGGGATCGGCGTCAACTCCCCAGCCGGTGACCGATCTTGACCATCAGCTCGTCCTCGTCGACCGGCTTGGCGAGATAGTCGTCGGCGCCCGCCTCCAGAGCGCGCAGCCGGTCGCCCGGCATGGCCTTCGCGGTGACCGCGATCACCGGAAGCCCGGCGCGGGAGGGCAGCCGGCGGATCTCCTCGATGGTCCGGTAGCCGTCCATGCCGGCCATCATCACGTCCATCAGGACCAGATCGACATGGGTGTCCCCGGTGAGCAGATCGAGGGCGCGCAGACCGCCGTCGGCGGTGAGGACGCGCAGCCCGTGTGACTCCAGGACCTGGGTGAGGGCGAAGACGTTGCGGGTGTCGTCGTCGACCACGAGCACGGTGGCGGGGGTGGTGGTGGAGGTGGCGGGCGCGGCGCCCCGGTCGTGCGGGGCGTCCGCGGGCCCGGCTTCCGTTCCGGTTTCCGTCCCGACTTCCGCACCGGTCTCCGTCGCGGCGCCCGCCGCCGCCCGCGCCGCGTCCGCCGTGGTGCCCGCGGCACCCGCTTCGCCGCTCTCGACACCTCCCTCCACCGCCCGTTCGGGCAGGTGGAACGTGAAGACGCTGCCCTCGCCCGGGGCGCTCTCGACCTCGATGACCCCGCCGAGCAGCGCGGCCAGCTCCCGGCTGATCGACAGTCCGAGGCCGGTACCGCCGTACTCGCGCGCCGTGGTCCCGTCCCCTTGGTGGAAGGCGTCGAAGATGTGCCGCAGTCGGTCGCCCGGGATCCCGATGCCGGTGTCCGCGACCCGGAAGGCGAGCACCGGGCGGCCCTCGCCCTCGGCCGCCTCGCGCAGGGCGGCGGGAATCTCGTCGGGCGGGGTGTGCTCGACGGTGAGCGAGACCCGGCCGCGTTCGGTGAACTTCAGCGCGTTGGACAGCAGATTGCGCAGCACCTGACGCAACCGTGCCTCGTCGCTGGTCAGATGGGCCGGTACGTCCGGGGCGACGGTGACGGTGAAGTCGAGGCCCTGTTCGTCGGCCACCGGACCGAACGCCGCCTCCAGGTATTCGAGCAGCTGGGTCAGCGCGAAGGGCTCGCGCCGTACCTCCAGTTTGCCCGCCTCGACCTTCGACAAGTCGAGGATGTCGTTGATGAGCTGGAGCAGATCGGAGCCGGCCGAGTGGATGACCTCCGCGTAGTCGATCTGCTTCTCCGTCAGATTCCCCTCCGGGTTCTGGGCGAGCAACCGGGCGAGGATCAGCAGGCTGTTGAGCGGGGTGCGCAGCTCGTGGCTCATGTTGGCGAGGAACTCGGACTTGTACATCGACGTCCGCGACAGCTGCTGCGCCCGGGTCTCCAGCTCCTGCCGGGCCTGCTCGATGACCCGGTTCTTCGACTCGATGTCCTTGTTGCGGTCGGCGAGCAGCTCCGCTTGCTCCTGGAGTTCGGCGTTGGAGCGCTGGAGTTCACGCTGTCGGGCCTGCAACTCCTGGGTGCGGGAGCGTAGTTCGTCGGCGAGGCTGCGGGACTGGGCGAGCAGTTCATCGGTGCGCAGATTGGCCACAAGCGAGCTGAGGACGGCCCCCGCGCTGACCACGAACCGGTCCAGGAAGTCGCGTTGGAGGGCGCCGAAGGGCTGGAGGGAGGCGAGTTCGACGGCGCCGAGCACCTGGTCCTCGACCACGATCGGCAGCACGACGAGGGCCGCCGGGCCGCCCGAGCCGACGGCCGAGGAGATCGTGGCGTATCCCTCGGGCAGCGGGTCGACGAGCAGGGCGCGCCGGTCCCGGGCCGCCTGCCCCACCAGCCCCTCGCCGATCTTGAAACGGCGCGCGTGCCGGCCGGGGCCCGGGGTGGCGAGCCCGTACGCCGCCGACATGGTCAGGACCGGCCCGTACGGCCCCTCCTCCAGGATGAAGAACGCCCCGTACTGCGCCGACACCAGCGGCGGCACCTCCGCCATGATCAGCTCGGCGATCTCGGAGACCCCGCGGGTGCCCTGGAGCAGTGCCGTGATCCGGGCGAGGTTGGTCTGCAGCCAGTCCTGCTCCTCGTTCGCGCGGGTGGTGGCGCGCAGCGACTCGACCATCGCGTTGATGTTGTCGCGCAGCTCGCCGACCTCGCCGGGGGCGTCCATGGTGATGGAGCGGGTCAGATCGCCTTCGGCGACCGCACTGGTGACCTCGGCGATCGCCCGCACCTGGCGGGTCAGGTTTCCGGCCAGCGTGTTGACGTTCTCGGTGAGCCGCATCCAGGTGCCGGACACGCCCTCGACCTCCGCCTGCCCGCCGAGCTTGCCCTCGGTGCCGACCTCGCGCGCCACCCGGGTCACCTCGGCGGCGAACGACGACAGCTGGTCGACCATCGTGTTGATCGTGGTCTTGAGCTCCAGGATCTCGCCGCGCGCCGACACGTCGATCTGCCGGGTCAGATCGCCCTGGGCGACGGACGTGGTCACCTGGGCGATGTTGCGGACCTGGTTGGTGAGGTTGTCCGCCATCGAGTTGACGTTGTCGGTGAGGTCCTTCCAGGTGCCGGACACCCCGCGCACCCGCGCCTGGCCGCCGAGCTTGCCCTCGGTGCCGACCTCGCGGGCCACCCGGGTGACCTCCTCGGCGAACGACGACAGCCGGTCGACCATCGTGTTGATGGTCTCCTTCAGCTCCAGGATCTCGCCCCGCGCCTCCACCCGGATCTTCTGGGTGAGGTCGCCGCGCGCGACGGCGGTGGCGACCTGCGCGATCGAGCGCACCTGCGAGGTGAGGTTGTCGGCCATGGTGTTCACACCGGTGGTCAGCTCCTGCCACGCCCCGCGCGCCCTCGGCTCGTGCACCCGGCCGCCCAGCAGCCCCTGCCCGCCGACCTCGCCGGCCACCCGGGTGACCTCGGAGGTGAGCAGCGACAACCGGTCGACCATGTCGTTGTAGACGGCCGCGATGTCCGCCAGGACACCGTCGGCGCCTTCCGGTAGCCGTACGGACAGATCTCCGTCCCGTACGGCGGTCAGCCCGCCGAGCAGCCGCCGCAGCGCCCGCTCGTCGGGGGCGTCGGGTGCGGCCGGTGCCGTGTGGGTCGGGGCGGGGGTGCCGGGCGGGTCGGACGCGTTGCCGGGCTCACCGGGCTCGTGCGGTTCGTGGGGTTCGTGCGGCTCGTGGGGTTCTTCGGGTGAGGGGCGTGCGGAGCCCTGATCGCCGCCGGGCGCTGCTCTGCGCTGTGCCATGAAGGACCTCGTACGCCATGACGCCGTTGCCGGGATGCCGGACGCCGTGACGTGCTCGTACGGAGGGACGGTGCCTGCCCTTCGTCCACTCTAGGGCCGGGCCCGGCGCCGGGCCTTTCGGGCGCGCGCCGGCGGCGGGGTGGGCCGGTCAGGAACCGCCGGCCGGTCCCGTACCGGACAACGATGGTGCGTCCGTGCCCGGTGGTACGGGCTCGGGCGGCGCCGGTACGGCTTCCGTGGGCGGCGCGGAACCGGGCGGCGGTACGGCCTCCAGCGGTGGCGCGGGCTTCCCGGGCGACGCGGTCTCCGGTAGCGGTACGGCCTCCGGCAGTGGCACGGCCTCCGCGCGCGCCACCTCCATCGGTGGCACCTCCACCTCGAACCACACCGTCTTGCCCCCGCTGCCCCGGGGCACCGAACCCCACCGGGTCGCGAGCCGCCGCAGCAGGAAGAGTCCGTGTCCCGAGGCGCGGTCCGGCCGGTGCGGGCCGTGCGCGCGGGGCGGGACGGGGCTGGTGTCGCTGACCCGGACCCGCAGCGTCCGCCCGGCGCGGTCGAGACGGATCTCGTACGGGGCTCCCCCGTGCGTGCGGGCGTTCGTGACGACCTCGGAGACGAGCAGCAGCGCGTCCGCCACGGGGATCCGCTCGGGGTCCCCGTCCGGCCCGAACCAGTCCCGTAGCGCCCGCCGGGTCAGATCGCGGCACTCAGCGATCACCTCGGGCCCGTCCGACAGCGCGCGGCGCAGGCAGTCGCGGCCCGCCGGACCGGAGAGGATCCCGGGACCGGCGGGGATCCCGTCCGCCTCCGGGGGCCGCGCCCCGGGTTCCGTCCCTATGGCCATACGCTGCGGCTATCCACTCCCGGGCGGATCAAACCGTGTCAAAGGACAGCCGTGCGGGAATCCTCCTCCATGGACGTTCCTCACGGGACGCTCGACCGACGGACCCCGCCGCGCGACCACTCCGCGCGACCCCGGCCGCACGCCAGTGGCCGGGGTACGGCAGTACCGGGCGCCGCAGCCCGGGGACAGCCCGCCGACCGCGCGGCGCAGGCCCACCGCCTCCGTCGAAGGAGCGACATGGCCACTGTGACGGCTGCCCGTGCGCCCGCCACCGTGCGGCGCGCGGCCTTGGCGGGTCTGCCCGAGATCGCCCGCCCCACGAGCGTCTCCACCCACCGGGCGCAGACGCTGTCCGTCGCGCTGCTGGTCCGGCTGCGGGACCTGGAACCGGGCACGCCCGAGCACGCCTACGTCCGCAACACCCTGGTGGAGCTGAACCTGAGCCTGGTCCGGTTCGCCGCGCGGCGCTTCCGGCACCGCCCCGAGGAGGTGGAGGACATCGTCCAGGTCGGCACCATCGGCCTGATCAAGGCGATCGACCGCTTCGACCCGGGCCGGGGCATCGAGTTCTCGGCGTTTGCGCTACCGACCGTGATCGGCGAGATGAAACGGTTCTTCCGGGACACCAGCTGGGCCGTCCGGGTGCCGCGCCGGCTCCAGGAACTGCGGATCGACCTCGCCAGGACGGCCGACCTGCTCGAACAGCGGCTCGGCCACCGGCCGACCCGCGCCGAACTCGCCGCGTGTCTGCATCTGAGCGAGGAGCGGATCGCCGAGGGCGAACTGGCGGCCCGCGGCTATACCGCCCGCTCCCTGGAGAGCGCCCTCGACGAGGACGCGGAGACCCCGCGCACGTATCTACGCCTGCTGGCCGCGCCGGAGGCCGCGTACGAGCTGATCGAGGACCTGACCTCGCTCCGGCCGCTCATCGCGGGTCTCGACGAACGGGACCGGCACATCCTCTCGCTGCGCTTCGGTGCGGAACTCACCCAGGCGCAGATCGGCGACCGGCTCGGGCTGTCCCAGATGCACGTCTCCCGGCTGCTCGCCCGCATCCTCGACGAGCTCAGGGCGGGGCTTCTCGCAGACCGGGACGATCGGGATGCTCGGGATGGCCAGGATGGTCGGGCCGGCGACCGGAGTGATCCCGCTGAGGACCCGGGTGGTCCCCGCGACGATCACGGCGATCACGGCGATCACGGTAATCGAGGGGCCCGGGCGGCGGGGACGGGCGGCTGATCTCCAGCCACACCACCTTGCCGGGGCTGCCGTCGGCCTTGGCCGCCGAGCCCCAGGCGCCCGCCAGCCGGTCGAGCACCATCAGACCGTGTCCACCGGGCAGGGCGGGGGAGCGCGGGGCACGCGGACGCGGGGGTACGGGGTTCGCGTCGGACACCTCGATCCGCAGCCGGGCACCCGGGTAAGGCCCGTCCCCGGCCCGGTGCCTCTCGCCGTCCGGGGCTTCGTTTCCGTCTTCGTGCCCGCTGTGGCGCAGCACCAGTTCCTCGGGCCCGTCCGCGTGCAGACAGGCGTTGGTCACCACCTCCGAGACCAGGAGCAGCGTGTCCTCCGCGCGTTCGCGGCCCTCCGGGGTCGTCGCCGGGAGCCAGCCCCACTCGGCGAGCGCCGCGGCGGTGAAGTCGCGACACCGGGTCACGGCGCCGCCGGCCCCGCCGAGGACGAGCCGCCGGACCTGCTCCTTCGGCGTGGCCGGGGCGCTGCTCTGCGCGGTGGCCGGGGCCGGTGCCGGCGCGGCGGCCGGGCCTCGCGCGCCGGGGGTACCGGCACCGGGCGCGCTCACGACCCCTCCGGCGCGGGTACGCCGGCCGCGGGGCAGTCCGCGAGGGCGGCGGCCGTGTTCTCGTACACCCGGAAGACGGACAGCGCGCCCGTGATCTCGAACATCCGGTCCACCGGCGGCCCCAGCCCGGCGAGGTCGAGCCGGCCGCCCTCGTCCAGCATCCGCAGGCGGGCGCGGAGCAGCACGTTCAGGCCGGTGGAGTCGCAGAACCGCAGGCCCGCGCAGTCCACCACGATCCGCCGCCGGGGGCCGGTGTGCGTGGCCAGGGCCTCCTTGAGCGGGGCCGCGGTGTCGTGGTCGAGTTCGCCGGTCAGGGCGAGGACGACGGTCTCGTCCAGGGATCCGGCGGCCCCGGCGGCGCCCGGCGGCGGGGTCAGGGTGCGGACGGCCAGGCGCTCGGTACGTCCGGCCGGCGCCTCCCGGCGGTCCGTACCGCCGGCGCTGCCTGTGCCGCCTGTGCTGCCTGTGCCGTGCGTCGCGTTCGTATCCACCGTGCCGTTGCCGTTCATGTCGTTCATGCCGCCCATGCGCGCGCGGCCTCCCTTCCGTGCCTTCCCTCCCGTTGTTCTCCGCCTTCTCCGCCGCGCCCCCGCGCCGCGACTCAGCCGAACCCGAGGGCGGCGCGGTCCTTGGCGAAGGTGAACAGGCGCCGCGTCCCGCTCAGCGCGAACAGCTGCCGCAACTGCCGGGGCACCGGACCGGCCAGGACGATCCCCGGGTCGGCCGAGCGCGCCGCCACCAGCGCGTGCAGGAAAGCCGAGTCGCCGAAGCACACCTGCGAGATGTCGAGCACGGTGTGCCCGTCGTCGTCGTGCCGCGCCTCGGCGAGTGCCTGGCGCAGACACCCGACGGTGTGCAGATCGAACTCGCCGGTCGCGGAGAGCACGACCGTGCCGGGCCACGGCGACGGCTCGCGGACCACCCAGGCCGCTCCGTTCGGCATCCGGTACGTCCGTGGTCCGGGTACCGCGCGGTGGGCGGAGCGGCGACACCGTACGGGATCCATCTCCGTACCTCCGCGACCTCCGTGCCCCCTTCGTCTCGTTCCTTCCCGCTTCTTCGTTGCCCTTGCCGTCGAGGTCGCCTCGGTCGTCCGGGGCGTCCCCGTGTTCCTCTACGGAGCGGCTGCCCCGTCCGGCGCCGGGCATGCGCGTCATTCCGGGCCGGGCGGGGCGGGCGAGGGAGATGGGCCGCGAGCGGTGGTCAGGGGCGGGCGCTGAGTTCGATCGCGCGGAGGGCCGCCGAGAACGCGGGGCCGTCGCCGACGTCCAGAGCCGTGTCCGTGAGCTTGATGACGTGTTCGTCCCCGTGTGCGAGGGCGAGCGCGAGGAGTTCCTCCGCCGTGAGCGAGCCGGGTGCGGTCGCCGGACGCGGGGCGGCCGGGCCGTACATCGCGGTCACGGCCGCCGCGGCGGTCCACGCGGCCGCCAGGCTCGGCGCCCACTGGGCGCGGGGGAGGGCGGGCAGGACCCGCAGGACGGCGTTGGGAGCCGTGGCCGAGTGGACCAGCATCGTCGCCTCGCCGTGGCCGTGGGTCGCGTACCGGTGGGTGGCGGCGCGGACGAGTTCGGTCAGGCGCGCCCGTACCGTCTCGGGGTCGGTGACCCCGTCCGCCCACACCGGCAGGCCGGTCACCCGGGCGAGCCGGTCCGGGAAGATGCCGCGCTGCTCGGTGAGCGGGGGCACCGCGTCGAGCGCGTCGGCGGCCCGCCCGGCCCCGGGGAGCGGGGCGACGCCGGTGACGGGGAGATGGCGGGCGGCCCAGTAGCCGAGGGCCTGGCCGAGTTCGGCCAGCCGTGGCGCGGTGATCTCCGCGGCGGCGTCCTCGGTGGCCAGCAGGGTACGGACGGCGTGGCCGACCCGGATCACCGGGTGC
Source organism: Streptomyces sp. NPDC046203 (assembly GCF_040646255.1). Lineage (NCBI taxonomy): Bacteria > Bacillati > Actinomycetota > Actinomycetes > Kitasatosporales > Streptomycetaceae > Streptomyces > Streptomyces sp. NPDC046203. The sequence goes on from NZ_JBEYZX010000026.1 coordinate 11,273, forward strand.
GTGGCCGCGCCGTACAGACCCGGCAGCAGCCGGGGCCACCACTCGGCGAGCACCGCGCGCCACGGCCGGCCGGCGAGTTCGCGGTCGAAGAAGTCGATCCAGTCGGCGGCGCGGCGGATGTCCCCGAGTGCGTCCGCCCAGGTGGCGGTCGTGACCGGGGCGACACGGGATGGGAACTCGTCGAGCTTCGGCGCGTAGCGGTCGAGCCAGCGGTGCACCGCTGCGGCCCGGCCGTGCGCGGCGAGCGCCTCGACGGCCATCGGAGCGTGGTTGCTGAGCCGGCCGTGATGCTCGGGGCCGGTGATGTGCAGGCGCTGGAGGGCCTCGTCGAGGACGCCGGACGTGTCGATGTGAGCGTTCGTCATGCCGGGGCCGGTAGGGGCGCGGTCGCCCGGCGCGGAACGGTCGGAGGCCCTAGACCCGGGGGCCCGGTTCCGGAGGTCTAGGTCCGTCGGACCTGGTCATGTGACTGTCCGGCGGTGTCCGGGTGCCGGTGGTGGCACCGGCAGCGGCCCGCCCGTCGGCGAGGCGGCCTCCGCCGGAACTCCCGGCGGGAACCTTCGCTTCGCCCGGGGCGGCTCGGGCGGAACGTCAGCCGCACTCGTTGAGGCCGGCGGGGGCGACGCTGCCCGTGTTCAGGTCCACCGCGGCGACATTGCCCTTGTAATCCTGGTCCTTGAACTGAGTCCAGTACCAGATGTCGCCGCCTCCCGGCTGGGCGTCGCCGTGCCCCCAGCACCGGAACCGGACGGTCTCACCGGCGGTGAGGGTGCGGGCGCTCCCGGAGTCGTACGCACGGTCGCGGTACACCTTGATCTCCGCCTTGGCGACGGTGCAGTGCATGAACTCGCCCCGGACCTCGCAAGAGGCGGTCTGCGCGGGCGGACCGGCCGCCGGCGTCTCCGCGCCGGCCGGGCTGTCGCTCAGAGCGGCGTTGGCCAGGCCGAACACCCCTCCGCCGATGGTCGTGAGCGCGGCCGTGACCAGACCGACCTTGCCCGCCTCGGACAGGCCGCCGAACCACGCCCGTGCCCGGCGCAGGCCCGATGGCCGAGGCGGCGAAGCCGCCGGCCTGGACCCCGAGTCGGTGGTCGGACTCGGACTCGGACTCGGGTCCGTGGTCGGGCTCGCGGGCGATTGCGGGTCCGGGGCCGGGCTCGGGTCGTTGCTGGGAGAGGGCGGTGCCGAGGACAACGAGACCTCCTGGCCTTCCGTGGGCGGGCGGGCGGGCGGACTGACGACGGTAATGCATGGGTGTGATCTGGAGCACACTGTGGGATCGGGGGTGTGTGGCCTGTTGACGGCCCGGGGCATGACCATGGACCGCTTGGTGGGGACGTGGGAGCGCCCGGTCTTCGGACCCGCCCGGGGAGGGTCCGCCCCTCGGCCGTGGCCCGCCTCATGAGCGGTGGCCGAAGAACTCGACCTCGGCCAGCGCGAGTCGATGCCCGTGCTCGGCCCCGTACCAGGTCTCCGGGGCGAGCCGGGCCCGGACCACGTCCTTGCCGCGTATGTCGAAGGTCTGCTGGCCGGGTTGATCCTTGAGGGTGATGTGGTGAGTCGACGTGTTGCCGTCCGCCGCGATCAGTTCGACCCGGATCCGGGCCGGGCGGGCCTGGGTGAGGAACTCGTCCTTCTTCGCCGACGTCCCCCCGAACACCACCAGCTTCGTCACCCGTACCCCGGGCGCTTCGAAGTCGGCCTCCAGCGTCGCGCCGTCCTGCGTGACGGGCGCCCAGTAGCGGTTGGTGAAGCCGTCGAAGGCCGCGTCCGCCGGATGGCCCTTCAGTGCGCTGGACGCCCGGACGGCGGCCGGCGGCAGCGACTCGGGCGTCCCCGTCTCGTCGCGCGCGAGCCCCAGCCAACTCCCCACGTGCGGCAGGGCGAACCAGACGCCCACGGCGAGGAGCAGCAGTATCACCGGCAGCGCCACCCGGGGACGGCGCCAGGCCGGGCGCGGGCGGGTGCCCGCGACGGGGGCCGCCCGCCGCTCGCGGCGCAGCAGCCGGCGCCACCACGGCGGCCGGACGGCAGGCGGCGGCCCGGGGTCCAGGAGCAGGGCGCACCGGACGCACAGGGTGCGGTCGGCCGTGTTCTCGGTACGGCAGTTGGGGCAGCGCACGGTCGCGGCCGGCGTCTGCCGTGCGGGCTCGGGCGGTGCCTCCTCCCGCTCCGGGGGCGGCCCCGGCACGGCCGGACCGCGCTCGGCCCCCGGCCGCCGCAGCCCGGGCCCGGCTTCGGTCCCGGCCCTGGTGGTGGGCGCGGATGGGGGGCGGGGCGGTGCAAGTGGGGCGGGTGGGGCGGCCGGGGCAGGAGAGGGTGAAGGCGCGGACGACACGGGCGACGCAGGGTGGGCAGGAGGTACGGGAGGGGGAGGCGGGGCCGGAGGCGCTACGGGAGCGGCAGCGGGGGCCGGCGCGGGGACCACCGGCGGTACGGGCGGTGCGAGCACGGGCGCTCCCGCCCTCGGCGCCTCCCCTGCCTCGGCCCGCACCTCCCGCCCGGCACCATCCCCGCTCCCACCCCCGGGCCCTCCACCCCCAGGCCCCCCGTCCTCTTCCCTTTCCTCGTCCCAGTCCAGGAATGTCCCGCACGACGAACAGAACGGCGTCCCCGCCTCGTTCCGCCGCCCGCACGCCGGGCACACCATGCCACCCGGGCCACCACCCGGGCCGCCGCCCCGCCCGTCCGTACCGCTCATCCCGCGCCCCCCGGCGACAGTTCCAGCGTGAACCCCACATGCGCCGGGATCTCCCCCCGGATCAGCTCCTCGATCCGGGTCCGGCGCACCCGCCCCGGATCGGCCATCGGCAGCCGCACCGTCACCCACGGCCGCCCGCCGCCCGGCAGCGGAGTGCCCGGAGTAGCGGACCAGACCGTGCCGCCGCTCTCCGTGATCAGCGGCTCCACCCCGCCCGTCTCGACCCGCAGCGCCTCCGCGAGCCCGGCCACCGTCCCGCGCGCCCGGTGCCGGGCCACCGCGCCCCGTACCTCGGCGCGCCGCCGCTCCACCGGGACCGCGCCCGGCTCGCCGGGCGGCGGCGCCGCCACCCAGCCCGCCAGCCATTCCAGGAAGTCCTCGGGCGCGTGCCGGGGGTCGAGGTGCGCGGGCAGATTGTCGATGTTCAGCAGCACCGGGGCGAGGACCTCGTCGAGCGCCGCCAGGAACCGCGCCAGGAAGTCGTGTTCCAGATAGACCGCCGGCAGCAGGTCGATCAATGGATGCGGGCTCGGCAGCCCGGGGACGTCGCTGCGCACGGCGGTCAGACCTCCCGGACCCGCAGCTGGTGCTCGTACGAGAAGACCAGCGCGTGCGGGTCGAGCACGATCCGTCCGCCGGGCACCTCGGTGCGCTGCCCGGTCACCGGATCGGCCCGGTAGAGCCGTACGTCGTCGACCAGGTCGACGCCCGCGACCCGCTGGAGCACGGCGTACGCCTCGCCCGTCTGCACCGGCCGCCCGAACGGCCAGCCGTCGCCGGACGGACCGCCGGTGAGCGGGTCGAAGTAGCCGTTCAGCGCGGCGAGCGCCGTCTCGCGGACCCGCTCGGCCGAGGCGCCGCGCCCCGCCTGCACGGTCGCCACGAAGGTGACGCCCTGGTAGTACGGCGGCTCGACGGCGAGGCGCGCCCCGATCGGGCGGCGGGCGTCCAGATGGCCGGCGATCCGTTCCAGGGTGCCCGCGGGCGGGATCAGGTCGTCGAAGGCGATCCGGCCGTCGGCACCGCCGCGCCCCGACGGCACGACGAGCAGCCGTACCCCGGCCTCGCCGTCGTCGGGTACGCAGTGCACCCGGGCCGCGTCCGGTGCCACCTCGTGGGCGAGAAGCTCGTAATCCCTTGGTACGACGGCCCGTTGGAGAGTACGGAGGGTCAGCGGGCCCCGGATCCGGGCACTGTCCACGCTCTCGCCGTCGACCCCGCCGATCGCGGGCCGCCGGTTCTCCACCCGCGCCACGAACGGCACCGTGCCGCGCAGCACCCGCAGCGTCCCGCGCGCCACGTTGCCGTTTGCCCCGCCGCCCGTACGGTACGAACGGACCCGCACGGCGGCTCCCTTGGCGGGGACCGCACCGAAGTGCCGTACGGTGCCGTCCCGTTCCCGTACCGCCGGACCGAACTCGACCCGGCCCGTGCCCTCGTCGAGGGTGAAGTGGCGGTCGTCCGGGCCGGAGTGGGCGAAGTCGTCGACCCGCGTCCACACTTCGGCGGGCGCCGCCCCGCCACCCACGGCCGTGGTCGTAGCCGTGGTCGTGGTCATGGCCGGGATCGCGGCCCCGGTGGGCTCCCGAGGGGTCACCTCCAGGGCGAACTCGCCCGGCACCACCGGCGGTCGGGCGATCGTGAACGACTGGCCCGGTACGCCCTCCGCCGCGCCGAGAAGCTCGTCCGCGATCCGTTCCGCGTGCTCCGCGCCGACGGTCGCGCCGATCGTGAACGCGGTGACGCCCCGGACCACCGGCGGTGCCACATACGTCGGCTGGTCGGGCGCCGCCGCGACGAGCCGGCAGCGCAGCCAGCCGCCGGTGCGCCGGACGATCCGCCCCGGGGTGTGCGTGGCGGGCAGATGCAGGATCAGCTCGCCGGACCGGTTGAAGCCGCCCGTGTCGTCCTTCTCCACCTCGCACGCCGACCAGCGGCTCCCGTCCCATGCCTCCCACACCAGGGGCGGCCGCAGCGGGTCGACCCCGACGCCCTGGACGTCGCAGTCCAGCCGGAGCACCACGACCCCGGCCGGGACGGCCGCCGTGAGGCCCACGTACAGCGCGTCGCCGGGGGTGGGGGAGGGCGAGAAACAGGGCACCTCGCGGCCGAGGGCCAGCTCCTCGGTGCGGTCCGCGGCGCCGCGCCCGCCGCCGCCCTTCGCCATCCTCGGACCGCCCCCGGCCGGCGGCGCCCCGGCTCCGCCGGCCGGTGAACTCGGACCGCCCCCCGGTCCGCTCTCCTGCCGGCCCCCCTGCCCGCCTCTCTGCCCGCCCCTCTGGTCGTCGCCGTCCGCCGCCGGCCAGGTCGCGAGGGCCGCGAACGCGCACGGCGGGATCGTCAGATCGCGGGTGGTCGTGAACACCACCGCGGGCTCGGTCTCGGTACGGACCGTCGCCACCTCCGTCCCCGCCCGCACCACCACCGGCTCCGGCTGCGGCGCCGACAGCCGGAACGTCACGTCCGTCCCCGCCGCCGTCGGCGGATGCAGCCGCACCCCGATCAGGTCGAGGAACGTCAGATAGCTCTTCTCCGGCACCCGGTTCACCCGGTAGACGAGCTGGTCCACCATGGTCGCGAACGCCTCGATGAGCGTGACCCCGGGGTCCGACACATTGTGGTCCGTCCACTCCGGGCAGCGCCGCTGGACGTACCGCTTGGCCTCGTCCACCAGGCCCTGGAAACGCCGGTCGTCCAGATTCGGGCTCGGCAGGGTCATGCCCGGTCCTCCTGGGGGATCACATAGAACGGGAAGACGAGATTGCGCGGGTCGTTGGCGCCGCGCACGGTGTAGCCGATGTCGATGTACAACACTCCGTTGTCGGCCTCGTCGAAGCGGACCGCGACCTCGGTCACCTCGATGCGCGGCTCCCACCGTTCCAGCGCGAGCCGTACCTCGTAGGCGAGTTGCCCCGCCGTGCCCGCGTCGGCCGGCGCGAAGACGTAGTCGTTGACGGCGCAGCCGAACTCCGGACGCATCGGCCGCTCCCCGGGCGAGGTCGCCAGGATCAGCCGGATCGACTCCTCCAGCTCGCGCTCGCCCCGGACGAGGGCGATCGACCCGGTGGCGTCGGTACGCGGCGGGAACGCCCAGCCCGCGCCGATGAACTCCTGTCCCATGCCGCTCCTCAGCCTCCGATCAGTACCGATGCGCACCCCGACACGACCGTCGAACCGCAGCCCGACAGATCGCCCGCCCGGGCCGCCGGCCGGCCCCCGATGAGGACCGTCGCCGAGCCGGGCGGTACGAGCACGGACGGCGGATGGCCGACCGGGGACTGGCACTGGTGCGCGGTGCCGACCGTCGCCGCGGGCCGCCCGCCGATCAGGACCGACGGCACGCCGGGCGGGCCGATCACCCCTGGATGCGCGGTGGGATCGCCGACCCGCGCCGCGGCCGCCGCTGTCTGTGCCATCTCCCGCTCCGTTCCTGCCGATTCACCGACTCACCGACTCACCGAATCACCGACTCGCCGAGTCGTCGCTTCGCCGTTTCGCCGCCTTGCCGGGCATCCGCCCGCGACGATCAGTTGATCTTGACCAGGGGCGCGCTGACCGACAGCGTCGTCCCGCCCTTGAGTTCCGTACGCTGCGTGCCGTCCACCGTGACCGAGGCGCCCTGGACGTCCACCGCGCCGCCGGTCGCCAGCCGTACCGCGCCCTGCCCGCCGTCGACACTCACACCCTGACGTCCAGTCAAGGTCACGCTGTCACCGCGCAGTTCGAGCGCACCGTGCTCGGCGTCGACGCTCACCCCGCCCGAGGCCGTGATCGACACCTTCTCCTTCGCGCTGATCCGCACCGCGCCGTCGCTGCCGATGGTGACCGTCGTCCCCGACTGGTCCAGGTCGATCGTCAGCTTCCCGTCGCCGGTCCGCAGCTTCACGCCCTGCGCCCCGCCCGCCGCGTCGAGCAGTTCGAGCCGGTGCCCGCCCTTGGACGCGAAAGCACGCCGGTCCACCGCCCCCGAGGTCGGATCGACCTGCCCGCCGCCCGACGGCCGGTCCTGCCCGTTGTACAACCCGCCCAGGACGTACGGACGATCGAGCCGTCCCAAATCGAAACCGACCACCACCTCGTCGCCGACCTCCGGGATGTACGGCTCGCCGCCTCCGGTGCCGGACGCCTGTGCCGTACGCGCCCAGTCGCTCGCGTACTCGTCCGACAGCCACGGGAAAGCCACCTTCACCCGGCCCGAGCCCTCCGGGTCCTGGGTGTCCGTCACCGTCGCGTTCACCAGACCGCCGCCGCCGGTGTTCGGGGACCGGCCGGACGCTCCGCCGCCCGTCAGGCCGTACAGCGAGCGCTCCTGCTGCCCCGACACCGTCAGCCAGGTCTCGTAGCCGCGCAGCGCGTCGAAGACATGCCGTGACGACGTGACCGTGTACCGGCCCTCGAACGGCTCCCCGACCGCGTTCAGCGCCACCGCCGAACCCGCCCGCACCTCCGGATTGCCCCGGATCACCGCCTCCAGCTCCGCGAACGCGCCCGCGATCCGCTCGGCCAGCGCCTTCGCCGCCCGGTCGACCCGCTCCTGCGTCCCGTACCCGCCGTCCGTCACCACATGGCGGGCCTCCCCGAACGGCGCCGTCACCTCGGCCGCCGTCACCCCGAGCGCGAGCGACGGTGAACTGCCCGCCGGGGCCCGGCCCACCAGCGCCCGCTTGCCCCGCACGTCCCAGCCGCGCACCTCCACCTCGGAGACCTGCTCGGCCGCCGACACCGACGCCCGGCAGCGCAACAGATTGGCCCCCAACTCCAGGACCAGAGGGTCGCGTTCCGCGCGCGCCGACGCGTCCGGCGCGCCGCCCGCCGCCGGCGGCTTCGCCACATGCAGCCGCCCGCCTTGGACATACGCCTGCGCGCCCGCCTCCTCGGCCAGGCCGCGTACGAACTCCCAGTCCGTGACGTTGGATTGGACGACATGGTCGAGCACCGGACCCGCCACGTCCACCGTGCCCGGCTTCAGCCCGGCGCGCCGGGCGACCTGGGCGACGATGTCGGAGAGCGTCATGTTCTGGTAGCCCGCCACCCGCGCCCCGCGCAGCAGCCGGCAGGTCTCGTCGAGCCCGCGGACCACCGTGAACGTGCCCGACTCGTCCAGCTCCAGTTCGAGCGCCGTCACCATCCCGTCGAGCAGCGGACGCGGCTCCGTGCCGCCCCCGCCCCGGGCCAGCAGCCGGATCTCCGCGCCGACCGCGATCCCGCCCTGCGCGAGCAGGGTCCGGTCCGGGTCGCGGAACCGCAGCAGGAACAGATCGGGCAGCGTCCGACTGTCGTCGACGTACCCCTCGACCAGGGTGTTCATCAGCCGGGCCGGCAGCGGCCGGCCCGCCACCTCCACGACGAGCGCCGACGCGACGCCGGGCGGCGCCATCAGCGCTCCCCCCGGCCGTCGGTCGTGCGCCCGCCGCCGGTGGCGTATCCACCGTCCCGCCACCTGTCGTCCGGCCGCGCTCCGTCTCGCAGCCGGCCCAGCTCGTCGGGCGCGGGCAGCAGCAACTGCCGTCCGGGGGCGAGCCGCAGCGGATCGTCGATGCCGTTCGCCTCCGCGATCACCCGCCAGGCCGCCGGATCCCCGTACTCGCGCTGCGCCAGCGACGGCAGCGAATCCCCGGCCGCCACCCGGTGCGTCCGCCGCGCGGTGAGCGCCCCGGAGGTCGGATTCTGCCCCGGGGTCTCGCCACTGATCTCCTCCATCGTGACCTGGCAGACCGCCCGGATCGGCACCCCGGACGTGGTGAACAGGGTGTATTTCGCCTGCACTTGACTGACATAGCCGGGGAATCCGGTGAGCCCGCCCCAGTGGAACACCACCCACGGCGGCGACGAACGCTGCTGCTGCCGGGTCTCGCTCGTCGGCACACAGCACGCGAAGAGCTGCTCCACCGCCGTCACCACCCGGTTGTCCTGGGTGTCACCCGCGTCGAAGAACATCTCCACCGTCAACTTGCTGGGCTGCGGCCCCTGGTACTCCGGCGGCCCGGCGCTCTTCGCGCCCTTCGCCGGAGTCCGCTTCCACGCCGCCGCCTTCGTCAGGCTCAACTCCTTCGGATTGAACTGGAATTCGATCCGGCCGCACGGACCGCCCGGAGTGAGGCCGCCGCCCGACGGCGGGGTGCGCAGCTCCAGATACGCGTGCTCCAGCTTCGGCCGCGCGGACGCGCCCTTCCCGGACGCGGCCGTGACACCGGAGGTGCCGGCCGCACTGAAGGCGATCGGGCCGCCGGGAGGCGGTGGGGCCATGGACTCAGCCCTCCATCACATAGCCGTGATGGGCGATCTCGATCGTCTCCGTCGCCACCTTCGGCGACTCGGGCGTGAACGACGGCCCCGTCCACCGCACCGGCACCACTTCGAGCAGCCCCCACTGGGCGACCGTCCGCCCGTCCCCGGTCCGCGCCTCGATGTGCGCGGTCTTGCGGGTGAACCCGGTCGTCATACTGGCGAACCAGCGCGCCACCTTCTCGGTGTCCCGGGTGAGCGGCCTGGACAGCTTGACGTTGGAGTACTTCAGCCGGGTCGGCAGCTGCCACACATGCCCGTTGTTCCCGCCCTCCTCCCGGGTCTCCAGGACGACCTCGCAGCCCAGTCCCTCACAGGTGTTGAACGACCCGAGTTCGATGTCGTCGACGGTGACGACGAAGCAGACGCTGACGGCGGGCTCGTCGTTCTTGGCGGCGGTGGCCACGGGAGCTCACTCCTCTCGGACGCGGGTCAGGGGTGGGGGCGGGTGATCGGGGGATCGCGGGCTGTCAGGGGCGTGGGCTGTCAGGGGCGCGGTCTGTCAGGAGTGGGGGTTCAGGGGCGGGTGTCGAGAAGCCGGCCGGCGCGTTCGCGGTCGAGCCGCAGATCGGCCTTGAGGAGGCGGGCGAGCGGCGGATAGAGGGCGCGGACGAACTCGTCGGTGACGGGCGGGGTGCCGGGCGCTCCCGGGGAGCCGGGCGGGCCGGCGGCGGGAGAGCCCGGGGGCGCGGTGGCCTCGGGACCGGGCTCCGGTGCCGGCTCGGGCTCGGGCGTCGGTTCGGGAGGCGGTTCCGGGGCGCCGGCGGCGGGCTCGGGTACGGGATCGGGCGGCGGGGGCTCCTCGGTGACCGTCTCCCGTTGGACGAAGAACCCGGGGGCGGGCGGCACGGACGGCACCGCCCGAGGGGGCGGCGAGAACACCACGCTCCCGTCGGCCATCCGCTGCGCGATCCCGGCGGCCACCGCCACGTCCCCGGCATCACGCGGCGCGTGGGGCGCGGCGGCCCCGGGCGCCGGGGAGACGGACGGCGCGGCGGGCGGCTCGGCCCCGGGCCGCAGCCGCTGTACGGCGACGGTGGCCGGGACGGGCGCCCGCGTCGCGCGCTGCACGGGTGCGGTCTCCCAGCGCACGGCCTGGACGGCGGGAGCGGGCGCCACGGTCCGCTCGGCCTGCTCTTCAGTGACGGTACGCAGCTGGAGCGGCCGGTCGGCGAGCAGCGGCGCCACCGGCTCCGGTGCGGGCTCGGGCACGGGCGGGAGTGGGGGCGCCGCGTCGGGGAGGGCAGCGGGCTCCTCGCGTACGGGGGTGAGTGCGGCAACGGTCGTACTTTCCCGCGCTGTTGGAAGGGGCGACGAAGGTGGGGCGGACGCCGAGGCCGTCCGCTGGGCCGTGGGCGGCAGCCCCGGCAGCGGCGCCCCGAGACCGGGCGCACGGCGCGGCGCGGGGGAGGGGACCGACGAGGCCGATGGGGCCGACGAGACCGACGGCCCCGGCTGGTCGGCGGACCGCTGGACGCCGGGCGGAGGCGACGCCGGAGCTTCCCCGGGCAGTTCCATCGGCGTCCGCTCGCCGACCAACGGCCTTACGGGAGAGGCGGGTTCGCCGTCCGGCACATCACCGGGCACGGATGCCGGATCCGCCGCCGAGGGCTCATCCGGTACGGAGCCGGAGACGGCGGGCAGCTCGGTCTCGCGCTGGACCGGAATTCCGGCGGTGTTTCCCTCGAACGGCGACGACGACGGTGACGGCGACATCGAGGGCGAGGGTGAGGGTGAGGGTGAGGGTGACGGCGAGGAGCGTGGGCCGGTCGGACGTACGACAGTCGTGACGGGATCCGCCCCGGTGAGGGTACGGCTGGCGACCGGGCCCTCCATCGCACCGGGGCCGTCGAAGCCGTCCCGTTCGCCAGGCCCCGCCCCGCCCGCCGTCTCCTGGAGCGCGGGTGCCGGGAGCGCCCGTACCGGAAAGTCGACCACCGACCGCTGGACCGGTGCCGTCACGCCTCCGGCCACCCCGCTCGGCGCCTCGGCGCTCACCAGATGCCCGAGGGGCGAGGTCAGGGCGGTGGACCGCCGGGTCGACAGCCCGCCCTCGAAGCCGGACGGATCGGTGAGAAGCGGCGGGGTGTCCAAGACGCGCTGGAGCGGCGGGAGTTCGGGCAGGTCGAGCCGGTCCTCGCGGGTCGCCGCCGGCGTCGGCTCGGGGGCGGGCCCGGAGCGGGGAGCCGACTCCGGCGCCGCCGCGCCGGGCCTCGTACCGCGCAGCCAGGACAGCAGTCCCATCGTTCCGGCCCCTCCCCGTCATCCTCCGCCGAGGCGGGTCGCCTGGGCGACGAACCTCAGCCGTTCCGCGTGCTCCAGGTCGAGGAGCTGATCCAGTGGCCAGTGGAAGTGATAGGCGAGGTACGCGACTTCCTCGTAGAGCCGGTCGGCCGCGTACGTCACGATTCCCCCAGGCGGCCACCGGCGAGATCCACCGCGAACTCCTCCTGGCAGGACGGACAGGTGACGGCGGCCCGGGTGTGGCCCTCGGCGTTGACGCGCCGGTAGAAGTCCTGGAGGAAGGCCAGGTCCGAGGCGAACAGGTCCTCGACGATCCCCGGATGGATGTCGTCGACGCCGCCGATCCGGGTGACGACCCGGGAGATGAGGACCACCGACAGATAGGCGGGGTTCTCCCGGACCCGGTCGTCCCGCAGCGGCACCAGCTCGTCGCGGGCGGTCGCGAGACGCATCACCCCGTCGCGGTGCACGACGCCCCGCTCGTCCACGTACCCGCGCGGCAGCCGGAACGGGAATTCGGTGCGCAGCCCCACCCCGGGATCCGCGCCGGAACCCGCAGCGAAGCCGGGACCGGACCCCGGACCGAGCCCCGGACCGAATCCCGCCCCCGTCCCTGGCCCCGGACCCGTTCCCGCAGCCGTCGCCGGTGCCGCATCCGGGTCGAAGCCCTCCGCCCGGCGCGGCACGGCCGCCCCCGAACGCCGCATCAGTCGACTTCCATGCTCTCGTAGGTGATCACCAGTTTCTCCGTGAGCACGGAGGTGTCACCGGCCTTCAGGGTGCCGATCTCCAGGGACTTCGGCCAGGCGTTGATGAGCTTGTAGCGTTTGATGGGCAGGCCCTCGTAGTCGTAGACGATGATGGCGCCGTTGCGGCGGGCGCTCGTCATCTGCCCGAACCGCGATTCCTTGACCCACCGCTCGAAGCTGTTGTCCTCGGTCAGACCGCGGCTGACCGTCACCTCGCCCGCCTTGGGCCGGCCGGGCAGCTTCTTGATGGCGTACTTGCCGTCGGCGGTGTTCTGCTTGAGCTCGATGACGTCCTGTTCCATCTTCAGACCGCTGACCTCGGTGATCTGCTTGATGAGCACGCTGTCGAACTCCAGGCCGAAGGAGTGTCCGACGGAACTGTCGAGATTGGGCAGGGGCACGGTCGACTCCTCACTCGTCCACGGCACCGGTGCCGCTGGTCAGCTGTGACAGGCGGAAGACCACGAACTCGGCCGGCCGGACCGGCGCGACACCGATCTCGCAGATCACCTGGCCCCCGTCGACGCTCTCCGGAGGGTTCGTCTCGCGGTCGCACTTCACGTAGAACGCCTCGTCGGGCGTGAGGCCGAACAGCGCACCCCTGCGCCACTCGTTGACCAGGAAGGCGGCGACGGTGCGGCGGATCCGTGCCCACAACGCGTCGTCGTTCGGCTCGAACACCACCCACTGGGTGCCCGCGAGAATCGACTCCTCCAGGTAATTGAAGAGCCGGCGGACATTGAGGTAGCGCCAGGCCGGATCCGAGGCGAGCGTCCGCGCGCCCCACACCCGGATGCCCCGGCCCGGGAAGGCGCGGATGCAGTTGACCCCGGCCGGGTTCAGCCGGTCGTGCTCGCCCTTGGTCAGCTGGGTCGCGAGCGCCACCGCGCCCCGGACCACCTCGTTCGCCGGCGCCTTGTGCACCCCGCGCTGGTCGTCGTTGCGGGCCCATATCCCGGCGATGTGACCGCTGGGCGGCACGAGGGTGATCCGGCTGGTGGACGACGGGTCGGCGACCCTGATCCACGGGTAGTAGAGCGCCGCGTACTTCGAGTCGTAACCCGCCCTGTCCGTACGCCAGTCGCCCACCTCCTGCGGGCTGAGGCCGGGCGGCGGGTCGAGTACGGCGACCCGGTCGCCCATCAGCTCGCAGTGGGTGATCAGGGCCTGCTGGACCGCGATCACGCCGTCGAGATCGAGCAGCCCGCGCTCGTACGCGCTCATCAGGTCCGGGACGGCGACCGTGGTGATCTCCTCGACGGCCTCCAGGCCGCCGATGCCGGACCGGCGGTCCGCGTTCCCGACGTACACCTCGGGGCCGAGGGCCGGCGTCCCGGATCCGCCGGGCGCGGGCGCCGCCGCGGCCAGGGTGACGGTCTGCGGCTCGGGGCGGGCGGGCGCGGCGCCGGTGCCGGGCTCGGTGATCTCGATCAGCGCGGAGGAGGCGTTGACGCGGGTGGCGACGTTCTCCTTGCTCCGCTTGGTCGTGACCGACGCGTACTCCTCGACCTGCTCGCCGTCGCGCCGGACGATCACCCGGAAGGCGTCGGTCGGCGGGTCGTCGCCCTCGGCGTCCGCGATCTCGACGGTGATCGTGCCGGTGACGCCGGGCCGGGCGACGACGGAGTACGCGCCGATGGCGGTGGGCTCGGCCGCTGCCGGCAGGCCCGCACCCGCACCCGCACCCGCTTCCGGCTCCGCTCCCGCGCCGTCCGGGGGAGCGGTTCCGTCGTCGACCCGTACGACGTAACAGGTCCCGCCGCCGTTGGAGAAGAAGCCGTACACCGCGGCGGCGAGATACGTCCCCTCGACGAAGTCGCCGAACCGGGCCGTGAACTGGCTCCAGTTGGTGATCAGCGTCGGTTCGTCGAAGGGCCCTTTCCGCGCGAAACCGATGAAGGCGGCGACGGAGGTGCCCACCCCCTCGATGGGGCGAGAGCCCGACTCGACCTCTTCGACATAGACGCCGGGGGACAGATACGACGGCATGTGGTGCTCTCTCTCCTCGATGTCACGTCACGTCACTCTTCGAGACTCCTCGAGCGGGGAACCGGCGCCATTCTCGCCACCGTGCCGATCACCGGGAACGGATGATCGGCCGCCCCCCTGGGCACCGTGGGCTGCCCGATGGGGCAGCGCGGCCGGGGTCCGGATCGGCCCCCGTTTCCCTCGGTACGGGGTGCGGGCCCGGGCAGGCTGGCCGTACGGCCCGGCCGACGGCCATCTCCGCCGCGCACGTTCGTCTGTACGTACCTCCGCCCGCGCACCGCCGTACCGCGCACCGCCGCACCATCGGACGCTCGCACCTTGGCGTACCGCCCTCGCACCTGCACACCCCTCACGCTCTCGTGCACCGCTCTCGCTCGCTGCCGCTCCGGGGAGGCGACGGATGAAGGAGTCGCCGGACCGGGCCGCGGGCCGGGCCATGGACAGGGCCACGGACCGGGCCGTGCAGCGGTCGGGCGGTGCGGATTCTCGTGGACGGACGGGGGGACTGGCACCGCACGCCGTGCAGCGGCTGCAAGGCGCGGCCGGCAACGCGGCGGTGGCACGCCTGGTGGCCCAGCGCTACACGGCGCCGGTGAAGACGTCCGCGGCCCAGGCCCCCGGATTCCGCCGGGTGAAGGCGGACGTCGCGGCGAAGAAGACCCGGCTGTCCGTACATGCCCCGGCCGCCGCCGAGTCGAAGTCCGCGCAGGACGCGGCGGTCGCGCCCCCCGACGACAAGGAGGCGCAGGGGAAGGCCGCGAACGCCGAGAAGATGAACGCGGCGAAGCCGGGGGAGTTCGACAAGGAAGCGTTCGTCGCCGCCGTCGACAAGGCGATCGAGGCACAGGCGCCGAAGAACCTCGACGAGGCCGACAAGTTCGCCGACTCCGGCAAGGCCGACAAGGTCAAGGGCGAGGTCGACGGCAAGGTCTCCGACGGCAAGGACGCGTCCGCCAAAGACATCGACACGGCGACCAAGGCCGCGCCGGACACCTCGGCGGCCAAGGACAAGCCGGTCACCCCGATGACCCCGGACCACCCGCCGGGCAACCCGGGCGCGCCGTCGGCCGCCGACGCGATCCCGGCCAAGCAGCCGGCCTCGGTGACCGACTTCTCCCAGGGGCCGGCCGGCAACGACAAGGCGATGGCGGACGCCGATGTCACCGAAGAGCAGCTGGCCAGGGGCAACGAGCCGGCATTCGACCACGCCCTGAAGGAGAAGAAGACGGCGGAGGCCGACTCCGCGAAGGCCCCTGCCAAGGGCAGGGCGGCCGAGGACCGGCAACTCGCGGAAGCGAAGGCGGGCGCCGCGGCCTCGGGCACCAAGGCGGTCAGCGCGCTCGCCGCCACCCGTACGGCGGCGGGTAAGTCCGTCGACGGGGGCAAGGGCGAGACGAAGTCGAAGGACGAGAAGAGGCGGGCCGCCGTCACGGCGAAGCTCCAGAACGTCTTCGACACGACGAAGCGAGACGTCGAGAAAATCCTCGGCGACCTCGACAAGAAGGTCGACGTCGCCTTCGCGAAGGGGGAGAAGGGCGCCCGGGACGCGTTCATGGCGGACCAGAAAGCCCGGATGAAGACGTACAAGGACAAGCGGTATTCGGGGTTCTGGGGCAAGGGCCGGTGGTTGAAGGACAAGTTCGCCGGTCTGCCGGAGGAGGCCAACCAGCTCTATCAGAAGTCGCGCGAGTTGTACGTGGCCCGGATGCGGACGGTCATCTCGTCCATCGCCGACCTGATCGGTGTCGAGCTGGGCAAGGCCAAGGCACGGATCGCCAAGGGGCGGACGGAGCTGAAGGCGGAGGTCGACAAACTCCCCGCCGATCTCCGGCAGTACGGCGAGGAAGCGGCGAAGGATTTCGCCGGGAAGTTCGAGGACCTGGAAGCCACCATCGACGAGAAGTCGGAGCAACTCGTCCAGGACTTGGCAAATTTTTATACGGCCGCCCTCAAGAAAATCGACGAGGAGATCACGAAGCTCCAGGAGGCCAACAAGGGCATCATGGCCAAGGCGAAGGACGCGATCGTAGGCGCCGTCAAGACGATCAACGAGCTGAAGAACCTGCTGCTCGGCATCCTGGCCAAGGCCGCCTCGGCGATCGTGAAGATCATCAAGGACCCGATCGGCTTCCTCGGCAAACTGGTCAAGGCGGTCGGCGGCGGCCTGCACCTCTTCATCACCAACGTCGCCGACCACCTGAAGAAGGGCCTGGTCTCCTGGCTCCTGGGCACCGCGCCCCAGGCCGGCCTCGACATCCCCCAGAAGTTCGACATCAAGGGCATCATCCGGATGCTCGCGTCCCTCCTCGGTCTGACCTGGGAGAGCATCCGCGTCCGCATCACCCGCAAGGGAGTCCCCGAACAGGCGCTGAGCGCCGTCGAATCCTCCGTTCCCATAGCGGGGAAGCTGGCCCGGGAGGGCCCGGCGGGCGCGGTCAAGGAGATCGAGGAGGAGGCGGGCGACCTCAAGTCCACGATCCTGTCGAAGCTGACCGAGTATCTGGTCCCCACGGTGGTCGTCGCGGGCATCACCTGGATC
The DNA here is from genome assembly GCF_040646255.1 of Streptomyces sp. NPDC046203. Lineage (NCBI taxonomy): Bacteria > Bacillati > Actinomycetota > Actinomycetes > Kitasatosporales > Streptomycetaceae > Streptomyces > Streptomyces sp. NPDC046203. The sequence continues at coordinate 27,780 of NZ_JBEYZX010000026.1, forward strand.
CTGTCGCTCCTCAACCCCGCCTCGGCCTTCGTCCGCGCGGTCAAGGGCATCATCGACATCGTCACGTTCATCGTGAACCAAGGCGCCCAGATCGTGGAGTTCGTCAACGCCGTCCTGGACGCGGTCGTCCAGATCGCGAACGGCGGCCAGGCCGGCGTCCCCAAGATGGTCGAGACGGCGCTCGCCGCGAGCATCCCCCTCCTCATCGGCTTCCTCGCCTCCCTGCTGGGCATCGGCAGCCTGGCGAACAAGGTCAAGTCGGTCTTCCACACGGTCTCCCGCCCGGTCAACCGCGCCATCGACAAGATCGTGGGCTTCATCGTCCAGAAGGGCAAAGCCCTCTGGCAGAAGCTCAAGGGAAAGAAGGGCGAGAAGAGCGGGAAGAACGGGAAGAAGGGTGGGAAGGATGGAGAGCGCGAGGCAGATTCCCTGGAAGCAAAGAATGAGCGCCTCGGAAAGGCGATGGCCGCAGCCGTCCGAGCCATGGACAAATATGCCGGCAAGCCAGTGGCGTCCGCAGTTCTGCGCCCCGTTCTGGCGGCGATCCGGACACGGTACCGACTGAAAGAGTTGGTGTCTGTTCCGGACGGAGAGCGGTGGGCCGTTCGGGGGCGAATCAACCCCGAGAGAACAGAGGTTACGCCAGCCCTTCACCCTCGACACGAGATGGTGAAGCGGTATCTCCCCTTGTACGGAAATCGATTCATCATCGAACCCTCGCATTCGCGTTGGCTCTCTCGGCAGATCAACAGGACGAAGCTGTATGAGGATGACGTTCTGAGGGAGACGGTGGGTTCGGCGCGTGAATATCTGAGGAACCCGCAAACCGTCAAGGCCGTGTACGAGGCCCATTTTGATGGGGAGCAGAATTTCCCGAGCAAAGGGAACTCCTACAAGGAGAAGGTGTTCAGCAAGGGATCCGTGTTCCGGGAAGCTCTTCTGAAAGCGCTTGGTGAAGGGCGGGCGGTCGACGTTCTGCGTGCGAAGGGGCTGGAGAAGTCAGGGCAAGACCAGGAGGCAAGGGGCCGACTGGAGGCGATGAACTTCCTGTGGGATGGCGATCTCTACGGGGCGTTCAAGCCCTTCCCGGACGGGAAGACCGACCCGGATCCCGACTTGAAGGCTGCCGTTCTCGCATCAAGGCGAGGCACCCTCCGTCCGCTGCTCGCCTTTCTTCACAACATGGTCGAGTTCGGAGAATCGGGTGATAGGTCCAGCCCTGACGGCCCGGTGATCGATTGGTCTCGGTTCAACGAATTATGGAGAACTCACAGCGATTCGGTCAACTGGCTCAAGGATCGTTTCCGGGATCTTGATTCGGGGAAGCATGAATGGATCCCTACGAACTACCTGAGAGAAGTACTCGAGGCGGCCATCGGTGAAAAGAACCGCGGCAATCTCGATGAAGGCCTCAAGTGGGTGTACCTGCATCACACTCTTCGGTCGTCCACTAATACGGTCCTGTGGAGGATTGTCGGACCCGGGGGCGGAAAGGTGGACCCTGGCGGGCATGTCGGTTCGTTCTATGAGGCGTACAAGAACAAGAAGGGGGAGACGAAGTACAAGTCCACGCTCACCAACGGAACTGGCGACTTCCATGACGAGCTTCGATCCATATTCAACGCCAATAGGGATGCCGGGCCTGAACGGTTCCTTTCAGCGCTTCAGGGGAAGCTGTCGGATCTCGTCTGGGACGGAGATGTGAGCGGTCTGCCGATGGTGATTCAAGAATCCCCCATCGGTGCCCTCTACCATCTCCCCAGCGGGGAGAAAAAGGAAATGACCGTAGCGGAGTTGGGGGAGCAGCAGCGAGAGAATTACAGGACTATCCTGAATGATTTTCGGAATGGCTCGCGCAGTGTCGGATCCTGAAAGGTGAAGAAATTGCTTGACTCCGCCATCGAATCGGCAGTATCGCGACGGATCGGAGACCCCTCCGGATGGAACGAGGGTCTGCTGTCCACGATTGAAGTGTTGCATGTCGCGCACGTCAGAGATCTTCAGGGTCTTAGTATTCTCCCGGAGTTGAGGTCACTCATCCTTGTGGGGTGTGAGATTGTGACAGTCTCTTCTCTTCCATTTTTTGAAAAGCTTGGATCTCTAGAAATCGAGGACAGCTCGCTGGAGAGCCTGGAGGGCGTCGGAAAATTTTCCCTGCACACGCTGGGGGTGCGACGGAATTTTCTCCAGGAGATCGGTCCTGTATCTGGTATCGAGAATCTCGAGCAGCTTGATGTGACGGGGAATCCGCTGAGTGAAGAGACGGTTCGGGTGATTCTTCCCGAGCTGCGGGCTCGTGGTGTTCATGTGAAAAGTTCGGGTGAGATGGAAATCGGCCTCACGCGTAGATTGCATGCGATTGGTCTCCCGTTCTCCTACTATCGGTCCAGTATGGGCTATCAGCTCAGTCGCCCGGGGCTGGCGTTGACGGCGAACCCGGAAGGGGATCACCCATTCGTCCAACCTGAGGAGCTGGAATCCCTGATCGCACGCTCTCCAGGCGAGGTGGCAGCACTGTTCGAGGACGAGGGCCGTCTGTGGCCGCCACAGGTCTGACTACAGAGGGGTGAAGGGGCTGCCGCTGTCTCGCGCCAGCAGCTTGGCGTAAGGCCCGAACTCCGAAGCCAGCGTCAGCCGCCCCAGCTTCTGGTACTCCCGCTGCACCGCGTGGATGAGCATCGGCATCGTCAGCGGTCCGCCCGCCTCCGCCGCCAGGTAAGCCGACGTCACCGCGATCGAGCGGATGTTGCCGCCGGACAGTTCGAAGGCCTCGGCGCAGAAGTCCAGGTCGAGGCCGGCCGCCCGGGGGAGGTGGGGGCCCAGTGTCCGGTCCCACAGTAGGCGGCGCTGGGCGGGGTCCGGGACCGGGAAGTCGATGACGAGGTCGAGGCGGCGGGTGAAGGCGTCGTCCAGGTTGGCGCGGAGGTTGGTGGCCAGGATGGCGAGGCCGTCGAAGGACTCCATGCGCTGGAGCAGATAGGCCGACTCGACGTTCGCGTAGCGGTCGTGCGCGTCCTTCACGTCGGACCGCTTGCCGAAGATGGCGTCCGCCTCGTCGAAGAGAAGGACGCCGTTCACCCCCGCCGCCTCCGAGAAGATCCGCTCCAGGTTCTTCTCGGTCTCGCCCACGTACTTGTCGATGACCGTCGCCAGGTCGACCGTGTACAGATCGAGCCCCAGGTCCGCCGCGACGACCTCCGCCGACATCGTCTTGCCCGTACCGGAGTCACCGGCGAACAGAGCGGCGACCCCCCGCCCCCGACCGCCGCCCGGGCGCATCGACCAGGCGCCGAGGACATGGTCGCGGTGCCTGGCGCGGGCGGTCAGCTCGCGGAGCTGGACCGCGGTGTCCGGCGGGAGGACCAAGTCGTCCCAGCCGACGGCCGGTTCGATACGGCGGGCCAGCCGGTCCAGCCCCGCCGCGTTCTGGGCGCGGGCACCCTGCCGGACGTGCTCGGCGGTCACCGGGCCGGACTCCAGCCGCGCCGACTGCACCGCCGCCCGCGCCGACCGCACGATCTGTTCCGGGGTGAGCAGGAACGGGGAGAGCAGGGAAGGGAGGTCCAGGTCGACGGGCACACCCGCGCTCGCCCGCCACGACTCCGCCCGCGCCTCCGGGCCCACCCGGGGCGCCCGGACCAGCAGCGGCGGCCGGCCCGACCACGCCGCGTCCCACGGCACCCGGCCCACCAGCGCCACCGGGACCGGCACGTCCGTGACCATCCGCAGCAGGCCCGCCCGCTCCCGCGCCACCGCGTCGACCGGCGCGCACACCAGCCCCGCGCCCGTCAGCCGCGCCTCCCGCACCAGGCACCGCACCGCCTCCGCCGGCGCCGGGTCCTCCGCGAGCCGCGTCAGGTCGACACCGAGGACCGCCCGCCCCGCCGCCTCCAGTGCCGCCGCGGCCAGCGCCGTGCCCGCGCCCCCCTGCTCCTCCCGCAGGTACACCAGGCCCGTCGTCTCGTCGGCGAGCAGCCGGGCCAGCGGCGCCGGGTCGCCCACCCCTCGTACGGCCTCCCACGGCGCCCGTACGTCCGCCAGCCGCGCGTCCGGGGCGTCGTCGCGCAGCAGGAACGCGGTGACCCGGTCCGGGACCCGGAGCGCCCGCCCCAGGAAAGGCCGTTCGCGGTCCTCCACCAGCAGCAGGCCGCCCGCGCGCAGCGGTGCCCGCTCGCCCAGCCGCGCCCGGGACTCGCGGTCCGCGTGCGGCACCCCGCACAGTCCGAGCGCCAGCCCGATCGTCGGCCGGCGCCGGGTCACGTCGTCGTTGAGGTAGCCGTAGAACGCCTCGAACCGGTCGTCCAAATCCGGCAGCAGCGCGACCAGCAGGATCTCCACGTCCAGGGCCGAAAGCGAGAACTCCCGTACCAGTGAACCGAGTCGGGACTCCGGTCCAGGTGCGGCAAGCGGGTGGACGCCGGGGAAGGTGCGGTGCCCGTCCAGCAGTCGGTCCACCGCCTCGTCCGTCAGGTACAGGCCGCGGAAGGCGTCGTCCGGATCCGGATCCACCTCCCGGCGCGCGTCCACCGCCCGCCGGACCCGCACCTCCATCTCCCGTGCCAGAGAAAGTAGTTCGTCCGTCACGCGCCTGCCCCACCGGACGAGCCTGCCCCACCAGCCGGGCCTTCCGTGCCCGGCCTGCCGGACCTGGCGTCCCCACCCGCCGAGCCCGTCCGCCCCGTCCCCTCCGCCCCGCCGAACTCCCCGAAGCGCACCCCGAGCCCCTCCTCGCCCACCGGCGGCCCGACCACATACCTCGGCGACGCCGTCACCGGCACGCTCACCACCAGGTCGAGCGACGGCTTCAACTCCCCACCCAGCGCGCTCCATACATCGGCGAACGACCGGTCCTCCGGCGGCGGCAGCGCGATCGACATCGGTACGGCCGTGCCGATCTCCGCGAGGGTGCCCGTGAGCCGCGCCGGCGGCAGCGCCTCGAAGCGGAGCAGACACGCCAGGAGTGAGGAGAGCAGCCGGTGTTCGTCCTCCGGGCGCTTGGTCCAGGCGGTGATCAGATACGAGAGTTTGAAGTAGCGCGGCGGCCGGCGCCGGGCCACGATCACGCCCCGCTCGTCGTACTCGTTGTGCAGTCCGCGCTCGCGCCGCCGCATGTCCTCGCGAATGTCGTACAAGTACAGGTTCACCGTCGGCGCGTTGACCTTCGCCGCCCACTCGCGCGTCGGCGCGTCGAAGACCACCGCCACCTGCGCGCCCTCCAGCACCTCGGCGCGGATCAGGGCCCGCAGGACGTCGTCCACCTCGTGGATCACGCGCCCGTCACCCCCGTCCCGCGAAGTCCGGTGGCTGCAAAGCGCGTTGGACGACGAGTACGGGCTTGGCGAGCCGCTTCAGCCCCCGCACCTCGGCGCGCAGGTCGCGCGGTCCCAGCCGGTCCTTGCGCAGGACGAGGACCTGCGACTCGAAACGGCCGTCCCGGCCCGCCGACAGAGGGGCGCTGTCCGCGGTCAGGCCCACCGACCAGGTGAGGCGCACGCGTTCGCCCGGCGGGAAGTCGATGCCCCGCACGATCACGGGCTCGCCCGGCCGTACGACCCGGGGGGTGACCTCCAGGCGGGGCTGGAGCACCCGCAGCGACGCGGTCGCGGTGTTGTCACCCGGATCGGGGTCGGTGGGCAGGCCGTGTACGGAGACCCGTACCGTGCCCGCCGTCGCCGCCCGGTACGTGGCCGTCTGCGTCACGACCACCCGGCCGCCCGGCGGGATCAGACACGGCGCGGCGGCGGTGCACCGGCCGGTCCGGGACAGGGTCCGGCGCGCGGAGTCCGCCGGCCCCGGCCAGGAGGCCGCAGTGAGGACGGCGCGCGCGGGGTCAGGGCCGGCGTTGGTGAGCGTGTAGCGGGCGGTGACCTCGCGGCCCGTGTACGTACGGGACGGGGAGATCGTGACGGACACGGCCACGTCGGCGGAGGGCGGCACCGGCGGCGGCAGCACCGTGAACACGGCCGTGTCCCGGCCGGTGTTGCCCGCCGCGTCGGTCGCCTCGCACGTCACCGTGGTCGTGCCGACCGGGAAGAGCGAGCCGGACGCGGGCGTGCACGAGGGTGTCAGCGGGCCGTCCTGGGCGTCCACGGCCGTCGCCGTGTAGGAGACCCGGGCCCCCGACGCGTCGGTCCCGCGCGCCGTGCGGTCGTCGACGGTGACGACCGGAGCGGAGACGTCGTTGACGGTGATCGCGATCCGCTGCCGGTACGCGGGGTCGTCGGCCGCCGTCGCCGAGACGCCCGGCGTGTCGGGGGCGCGGGTCCCGAGCAGGAACTGCACCGTGCACGTCAGAGTGGCGCCCTGCGGCGCGTCCGGTGCGACGGCGACGGTCTCGGCGAAGGCGGCGGTCTGTCCGCTGGTCACATCGCGGGTGGGCGGGTCGAGGGTCACCGAGAGACCCGGGTCGCAGTCGTCCATCCGGTAGCCGACCCGGGTGGGCAGATTGCCGAGCCCTTCGACGATCGCCTCCGCCACCCCGCTCGGATCGATCGAGGAGAGCATGGTGCCGCCGGTGGCCTCGATGATCCGGGTGGCCTGTCCGGGATCGGTCCGCGGATCCTCGATCTGGTCGGGGTCGCCCGCGTACCCGGTGCCGTCCAGACCGTCGCCGATCGTGGTGGCCACATCGACACCGACGACGCGCGCGTTCTTGTCCCGGAGCGCGTTGATGGTGTCGCCGATGCTGTGGTCGAGGCTGGGGTTGTGGCTGGAGGCGTCGCTGACGAGGACGACGACGGGGCTGGACCCCTCACGGAAGACGGTCTGCCCGCCGGCCCCGTTCGCGATCTGCCACAGGCCGTTGATCCAGTCCTCCGACGGACCCATGCTGCCGTTGCCGAGTTTGATGTCGAGCGCGTTCACCCCCGTGCGCAGCAGGGTGTCGTCCTGGGTGAGCGGCGCGGTGACCTTGAAGCCCGCTCCCGGGTCGACCTCCTGGTCGCCGAAGGTCGCCACCGCGAACCGGGCGTCCGGCTGCGCCGAACGCACCTTGCCGATGATGTCGGGCAGCCCCTGGCGTACGTCCGTGATGACCTCGTTCATGCTCCGCGTCCCGTCCACGAGGAGCACCACCTCGGGCCGCGGCGGCACCGCGGGGGTCAGGACCCGCTTGTCGACGGCGAGGGACTCTCCCGGGTCAAGCGCCCGGCTCACGCTGGCCGGTGTGACCGGCGGTTCCGGCTCCGCCACCGACAGTGCCGTCGCGGGCGTGCTCGCCGGTATCGTGCCCGCGGCGAGCAGCAGCAGGGCGGCGAGGGCGGTCCGCACCGGCCCCTTGGCCCCCCTGGACCCCCTGGACCCGCCGGCCGGCGACTGGAACCAACGCACGGAACAACCCCCTCGCCCCAGACGGTCTTCGGCCCGAGGATCCCGTACCCGGCCGGGACCGTCCCGTACGGCGAGTCCTCCACGGGGGAAGGGTCGGGTGCCCCAACGGGCAGCCGCACACGGCTCCTTGAAGAAGTGGCCGAAGTGGCCGAAGTAGTGACGGCAACGGGAGCAGCGGCGACAGCGGTGGCGCCGCCCGTGCCGCCCGTAACCCCGTCAGATCAACCCCTGCCGCATCGCGTACGCCACCGCGTGCGAGCGATTGCGCAACTGCAGCCGGGTGATGACCGCGTGCAGCACGTTCTTGATCGTGCGCTCCGAGTACGACAGCTTCGCCGCGATGTCCGCCGTGTCGTAGCCCTCCGCCACCAGCCGCAGCACGTCCACCTCGCGCGCCGCGAGACCGGTGAAGTGCAGCCCGTGCGGCCCGAGGACCTGGCCCTGGAGCCGCCCGACCTCCTCCAGGAGCCGTCCCACCAAGTCGGAGGGCAGATGCCCGGCGCCCTTCGCGACCGTGCGGATCACCTGCACCAGATGTTCCGGCGTCGCCTCCGCGCGCCGGATCACCCCGGCCACCCCGCACTCCGCCGCGCTCACCAGCCGCTGCTCGTCGATGTCGGTCGTCACCAGGACGGCCCTCGTCGAGCTGGTCCGCCGGATGTGCCGCAGCAGCCGCAGCACCTCCTCGTCGACCGTGTCCACGACGAGGACGACGACCTCGGGCGCCGGATCGGCCGTCTCGCTCCATTCGGTGACCGCGATCTCCGGGCGGGCCCGCAGCTGACTCGTCACTCCGGCCTGCGAGATGGGGTCCTGGGCCCGCAGCGCCACAGCCGTTCGTTCCATGCTCGTGCTCCCCCGGTGGAGGCGACCGCCGCGCGCATGCTGATGGGGTGTCACATCGGGTCGGAATGCGACACCGGGCAGGCAAACCCGTCACGGCCGCCGGCGTTCAGAACAGTGGAAGTCGTCGACAACGCCGGTCTCCTGCGTCGTTCGGCGGTCTGGAGATGCCCTGCCCCATCCGCAGCAAACGCCACTCGCGGTTTCGGGCACCGAATCTGCCCGAATGTGTTCCTTCTCTGGCGATGCCGTGGAGCGGCCCGGATCCTACGGTGCGCCCATGAGTCTTACGGCCAGCCTCGACGCGACCTCCGTCACCGCCGTACCAGGCGAAGAGACGCGCCTGCCCCTCCAACTCCGCAACTCCGGCTCCACCGTGGAGGAATACCGCTTCGAGGTGGCCGGGGCCGCTGCCGCCTGGACCATAGTCGAACCGGCGACCCTCTCCCTCTACCCCGGCGACAGCGGGACCGTCTCCGTCGCCTTCCGCCCGCCCCGCGACTCGACCGTGCCCGCCGGGGAGTTCCCCTTCGGCGTCCGCGTCGTCCCCACCAGCGACCACGCCGAACCCGTCGTTCCCGAAGGCCGGGTGACGGTCGCGCCGTTCACCGAGATCACCGCCGAACTGGTGCCGCGCGGCTCGCACGGTGTACGCCGCGGTGCCCACAAGATCGCGGTCGACAACCGGGGCAACGCCCCGCTCACCGTGGGCCTTACCGCCCGCTCCGGCAGCGAACGCACCCGGATCGTCTTCGACCGCCCCGAACTGAGCGTCGAGCCGGGCCGCGCCGCGTTCGCCGGACTGCGCGTCAGGCCCGGCCGGCTCCTGTGGCGCGGCACCCCGGTCACCCACACCTTCCAGGCGGTTGTCCAGGCACCCGCGCCTGAAGGCGAGGAACCGCCCGCCCCGGTCCTCCTCGACGGCTCCTACCAGCAGGAAGCGATCCTGCCGCGCTGGCTGCCCCGGGCCCTGATCCTCGCCTGCGTCCTCGCCCTCGCGCTCGTCGGCCTCTGGTACGGGCTGCTGCGCCCCGCCGTGAAGTCCGCCGCCCGCGAGGCCATCACCCCGGAGGCCATCGCCTCCGCCGCCACGCCCCAGCCCGGCAAGAACGGCGGACAGAGCGGCGGACAGAGCACGGGGCAGACCGGCGGCGCGGGCGCTGCGGGCGCTACGGGCGGCGCGGGGCAGACCGGGGGCGCGGGCGGCGGCGGAGCGTCGGCGGGCCCGGGGGCGAAGCCCTCCGCCTCCGCCGGCGCCGCCGGGGCGCTCCCGGCGCCCGCGCCGACCAACGCCGAGGTACAGGTCAAGGACGGCGTCGGCGGTGGGGCGAGCAGCGACACGGCGCTCACCGTGCCCGCCGGGAAGACCTTCCAGCTGACCGACATCGTGGTCCAGAACCCGCAGGGCGACGCCGGAACCGTCGTCGTCACCGTCAACCGCGGCGCCCGTGTCCTCAGCCTCGCCCTGGAGAACTTCCGTGACTCCGACTACCACTTCGTCACCCCGATCATGGTGCCCGCCGGCGGCCGGGTGACCATGACCGTCGACTGCCGCAAGGTGGGCCGACCGGTCAACGCCCCCGCGCCCGACCGCTGTTCCGAGTCCCTGTTCGTCGGCGGCACGATGCAGGACGTCAAGCCCTGACCTTCCGGGGGCGGTTCACGAGGGCGGCGCCTCCTCCTCGTCCTCGGCACCGCCTTCCGCCGCCCGCTGAACGAACGAACCCTGCACATCGGCCGGTTGCTCGTCCTCGTCCTCCGTCGCCGCCCGCTGGACGGCGGGGACGGCGGGGACGGCGGGGGCGGCGGACACCGGCGCGGGGCCGGAAGCCGCCGCACCCTGATCGGGCGCGGCGGCGGAATCCGGTACGGCGGCGGAATCCTGTACGGGGGCCGGATCGGCCGTCACCCGCTCCGCGTTGGCGACGGCCTCCTGCTCGAAGCGGTCCGATGGATCGCTCACCCGGATCCCGCCCGGCGCCTCGGTGCCGTCGACCGGCCCGTCGCGCTGCTGGATCACATGGGTCAGCTCGTGCGCCAGCGTCGTCCGCCCCTGCGGCGACGCCGGATCGTACGCGTCCCGCTGGAACACCACATCGCTGCCGACCGTGTACGCGTGCGCCCCGATGCCCTTGGCGGACGCGTCGGCCGCCGCGTCGGTGTGGATCCGTACGTCGGAGAAGTCGGCGCCCATCCGCGCCTCCATGTCCCCCCGGGTGTCCGCGTCGAGCGGCCGTCCGCCGCCCGAGGCCAGCACGTCGTGCACGGGCGACCGCGCGCCCCGCGTTCCGGCCGGCTCGGCGCCTTCGGCGCCCTCGGTCTCCTCCGCGGCGGTGGCACGGCTGCGCTGCACCAGGGCGCCGACCGCCCCGTTGCCCGCGGCACGCTGGAGTACGCCGAGGCCGGACGCCCCGACGACATCCGTACGGCCCGCTGCGGCGGCCTCGAAGAGCCGGGCGGTCCTGGGCCCGTCGTCGCGGGTGCCGCCGGTGTCGAGGTCCCCGTCCGGCCCCCGGCCGGCGTCGCGCTCCCGCTCGGCCTGGAGGCCGTGGCCCGGGTCGTGGCCGTGCTGCCCGTGGTCGTACTGCTCGTGCTCGTGATCGTGGTGCTCGTGATCGTGGTCGTGCGGGTGGTCCTGGTCGTACGCGCTCATCGTCGGCTCCCCGAGGGTGACGGACGGCACTCCGGGCGGCTGCGCGGCCACCCCGCACCCCAGCCTGGCCACCCGGCCGGTGCCCCGTCCAGCCCGGCCCCCGACCGCCGGGTGCACGAAGCGCTGCCCGTTCGGGCAGGCCGGGGCGGGGTGCGGCGGGAGGCGCCCCGGCCTGTACGCCTCCGGACCGGACGTTCCCGTCCGGTCCGGTCCGGCCCCGCCCGGGCATTCCCCCGGCCGACGGGTCGGGGCGGCAGGAGGCCAGGACGTCAGGGCGTGAGGACGCCAGGGCGTCAGGAGGCCAGGATCACCAGCTGCCGGGTGGCCCGGGTCATCGCCACATAGCGGTCCACCGCGCCCGCGACCCCCGTGCCGAACCGCTCCGGCTCGACCAGGACGACCAGATCGAACTCCAGTCCCTTGGCCAGCCTCGGGCTCAGCGACCGGACCCGGGGCCGCTCACGGAATTCCGGAGCGCCGATGACACAGGCGACCCCCTCGGCATGCTCGGCCAGCCAGCCGTCGAGGACCGACTCCAGGTCCGCCACCGGACCGCGGAGCACAGGAATGCCCGAGGCGCGCACCGACGCCGGCACGTTCGCGTCCGGCAGCGCGGCCCGGATGACCGGCTCGGCCTCGGCCATCACCTCTTCCGGAGTGCGGTAGTTGATGCTCAGCGACGTCTGCTCGATCCGGTCGAAGCCGAGCCGCTCCAGCCGCTCCCGCCACGACTCCGTGAAACCCTGCCGGGCCTGGGCGCGGTCGCCGACGATGGTGAAGCTGCGGGACGGGCAGCGCCGCATCAGCATCTGCCACTCCGCGTCGGTGAGTTCCTGTGCCTCGTCCACCACGATGTGTCCGAACGGCCCGTCCAGCGGCCGCAGTCGGTCGCTCGTGAGGGCCGCCTGGTCGATCAGGCTCTCCTGGAGGTCCCGGCCGTGCAGCATGGTCACCGCACCCTCGCCGTCGGGGTCGGCCCGCACGATCTCGTCGATGACCCGCGCCACCCGGGCGCGTTCGGCCGCGGCCTCCGCCTCGCGCAGCCGCTGCCGCCGCGACGCCTTGGGGTCGCCGAGCCGCTGCCGGGCCGCGTCGAGGAACGGCAGGTCGGACACCGTCCACGCCTGCGGGTCTGTGCGCTGGAGCGCACGGACCTCCTCCGGGGCGAGCCAGGGCGCGCACAGCCGCAGATAGGCGGGCACCGACCACAGATCGCCGACCAGATCGGCGGCCTCCAGCAGCGGCCAGGCCCGGTCGAACGTGCCGACCAGCGCCCTGTCATGCAGCAGCGCCCGCCGCAGCAGAGCCTCCGGAACGCCGCCCTCGGCCTCGTCCTCGCCGTCCTCGGAGCCGTCGTACGGGCGGTCGGCGGCGCGGGCGTCCAGCTTGTCCCGCAGGATCGCGACCAGCTCGTCCCAGATCCGGCCCCGGGCCTCGTTGTGCGGCGTGCCGGGATCGGGGGCGTCGAACGCCTCGGCCCAGTCCCAGGCCGCCAGCGTCACCGCGCCCCACGGGGTGGTGACCGTCATGTCCTCGCCCGGCGGCTCCTCGTAGAAGCGGACGGCCTTCTCGATGCCGCGCACCAGCTCCGGCGACGCCTTCAGCCGGGCCACCTCCGGGTCGGACTCGGGCACCGCCACCGCGCCCTCGGCGACGAGGTCCCGCACCGTGCAGGTGCGCACCCCGTCCTCGCCGAGACCGGGCAGGACATCGGAGACGTACGCCAGATACGGCTGGTGCGGGCCGACGAACAGCACACCGCCGCGCCGCTGCCCGAGCCGCGGATCGGCGTGCAGGAGGTACGCCGAGCGGTGCAGGGCGACGACGGTCTTGCCCGTGCCGGGGCCGCCGTCCACCACCAGCGCACCGCGCGAACCGGCCCGGATGATCGCGTCCTGATCGGCCTGGATGGTGGCGAGCACGTCCCGCATCCGCTCCGAGCGATTGCCGCCGAGGCTCGCGATGAACGCGGACTGGTCGTCGAGCGCCGCGTGCCCGTCGAGCCCGTCGGCGGTGAACACCTCGTCCCAGTAGTCGCCGACCAGGCCGCCGCTCCAGCGGTACCGGCGGCGGCTGGCCAGCCCCATCGGCCGGGCGTGGGTCGCCGCGAAGAACGGCTCGGCGGCCGGGGCGCGCCAGTCGAGCAGCAGCCGCCGCCCGGTGCTGTCGGTGAGCCCGATCCGCCCGACGTACACCGTGCCGGAACCGTCGGCGGGAACCATCCGGCCCAGGCACAGATCCAGCCCGAAACGGTGCAGCGTACGCAGCCGCGCGGTCAGCCGGTGGATCTCCTGGTCGCGCTCCAGGGCCTCCCGCCCGGCCCCGCCGGGCGCCTTGCGCAGCAGGTCGAGGCGGTCGGACACCTCGGCGACGCTCTCGTCCAGACAGGACGCGAGGGCCGTGAAATGACGCTCGTCGTCGCCGATCAGCGCCGGGTCGGCCTTGGGGGACAGCTGGTCGGACAGGGCGAAGGAAGTGGTGACAGGCAAGGGGGAAACTCCCGTGATCCGCAGGTCGGGCCTCGGCGTGCGATTCTGCGGGACGAGGGGGGCCTTGCGGCAAGGCCCCCCTCATGCTATACGTTGAGCACGGCGAGAGGTGAGGGCACCTGCTCGCCTTTCGTTTGCCCGGGTACTTCCCCAGAGCTTCCCGGGGACGGACGAGGGCGGCGTGGAAAACGCCTGGCCCAGGCCCCCCGGTCCCCGGATCATGGCCGGATGACCCCGGCCGTATCGACCGCCTCTGCGGCGGACACCCTCCAGGACCGTGCCGTCCTGTGGAGCATCGGCGAGATCCGCTCCGGCGACCTCGTCGACGCCGCCTGCGACGCGCTCGTCGCCGGACTCGACAGTCCCGCCCTGCGTGCCCTCGCCGCCTGTACCCGTGGCGAAGCCGACTACGACGTCCCGGACCTGCTTCCCCCGGCACTGGAGGAACTGGGTCTCGCCTTCCACCCCAGGGACAGTCTCTCCGGGCGGGAAGCCGCCGTACGGGCCCTGGCCACCCGGATGCTCGCCGGCGAGTTCAGCCCCGATGAACTGGCGTTTCGCGTCCACCGGCTCTGCGGTCATGGGCTGCCCCTGGCCCGTCGGCTCGCCGAGCTGAACGACCGCTACGGCTGGATCGAGTACGGCGATGCCGCGCCGGCGGAGCTCGACGCCGCCGTCGTCGCCGAAGCCCGCCGGCTCGTCCACCGGCCTCCTGTTCCCGCCGGGGAGGCGCCCGCCGGGGAGGAGCCGGCTGGGGAGGCGCCCACCGGCCCGGCACCCACCGCCCCGGCACCTGCCTGACGAGGGCCGGCGGAACCCCCGTCCCTCCCACTCCAGCGGAACCGTCCCTCCCGAGCCCGCGTCCCTCCGTGCGTCCCCACGACCGACGCCGCCGAAGGATCCGCCCATGCCCCGTACGGCCGCCCGCTACCTCTATCTCGCCCGGCACGCCGAGGCGACGCCGGACGAGAGCGGACTGACGGAGGCGGGCCGCCGGCAGGCCGTCCTGCTCGGGGAGCGGCTGCGCGGGGTCCCGCTGGCGGCGGTCCACCACGGGCCGCTCGCCCGCGCCGAGCAGACCGCACGGCTGGTCGGCGAGCAGCTCGACGGCGTACCTCTGCGCCGTTCCGAGGTGGCCGGGGACTACGTCCCGTACACACCGGCGCGGGCAGAGCTGCCGCCGGAAGCGGCCGACGCCCTGCTGGCCTTTCTGGCGCGGGTCCCGGCCGAGGAGAAGGAGCGGGGACCCGGGCTCGCGGCGGCGGCGCTCGCCGCGTTCACGGGGCCCGTCGCCGGAGACGAGCCGCGCCATGAACTGGTCGTCACCCACAACTTCCTCGTCGGCTGGCTCGTCCGGGCCGCGCTCGACGCCCCGCGCTGGCGCTGGATGGGGGTCGACCACGCCAACGCGGCCCTGACCGTGATCCGTTACGCGCCCGGCCGGCCCTCCTCGGTCCTGCTCTTCAACGACTCAGGCCATCTCCCCGCCGAGCTGCGCTGGACGGGATTCCCGCCGGAACTCCACGTCTGACCCGCGAGCGCCCGGCGAGATCCGAAAGAAATCCCTGACACGGAGCCCTTTCCCACCTCAGTTCGAGCAGGCGAGGTGGAGGGTGAGGACGGCCGTCACGAAGTCACGGAAAGGACGATCTTTCCGGTAGTACGGCCGGTCTCGCCCCGCGCATGGGCGCCGGCGGCGTCCTCCAGCGGGAAGACCGCGTCGACGATCACCCGCAGGCGGCCGCCCTCGACCAGCTTGGTGATCTCCCGCAGGCCCTGCCGGTCGGGCTCGACCAGCATGAACTCCGCCCGTACCCCGGCTGCTTCGGCCTCCTTCCAGGGGAAGGTGTCGTCCAGAGGCAGGATCGAGACCAGCCTGCCGCCTGGGCGCAGGGTGCGCAGGGACCGGGCCCAGTTGGCGCCGCCGAGGGTGTCCAGGACGACGTCGACGTCACGGACGGTCTCGGCGAAGTTCCGGGTGCGGTAGTCGATCAGTTCGTCCGCGCCGAGGGAGCGCAGCAGGTCGTGTTTGGCGGCGCCGGCCGTGCCGATCACATGGGCGCCGCGGGCCTTGGCGATCTGGACGGCCAGGTGGCCGACGCCGCCCGCGGCGGCGTGGACGAGGACGCGGTGGCCGGGTCGAACGTCCGCGGTGTCGACGAGGGCCTGCCAGGCGGTGAGCGAGGCCAGCGGCAGGGCGCCCGACTCGATGTGGCTCAGGCCCTCGGGGCGGGGAGCGAAGTGGCGGGTCGGGGCGGTGACGTACTCGGCGTAGGCGCCGGCCGGGTGCGGGAAGTGTGGCATCCCGAAGACCTCGTCGCCCGGCTGGAAGAGGGTCACACCGTCGCCGGTCTCCTCGACCACACCGGAGACGTCGAATCCCAGGGTGAAGGGAAGCCGCGTCCCGTCGGCGAACACCCCTCGCTCCCGGGTTTTCCAGTCGGCCGGGTTCACACCTGCCGCGTGCACCCGGACCAGGATCTCACCCCGGCCCGGCTCCGGGCGCTCGGTCTCGACGACCTTGAGGACGTCGGAGGCTCCGGCGGTGTCCTGGGAGACAGCGCGCATGGTGGGGGCGGTGGTGGTCTGGGGCATGACGACGTTCTCTTTCCGAGTGCTTTTCTTGTGGTCCGTGCCGGTTCTCTCGGGCATGTCGTCAGACTGCCGGGACCCAAGGGCCCCCAGTAGTGGCGTGATGGCCATGGGCTGAAAGGATCCGGCCATGCACCACGTTGGCGTTCTGGCACTGGAAGGCGTCGTACCCTTCGAGCTCGGTATCCCCGCCCGTATCTTCGGGGCCGCCCGCGACCGGGCGGGCAACCCCCTCTACACCGTGACCACATGCAGCCTCGACGGTGGCCCGGTACGGGTCGAAGCCGACTACGGCCTCACCGTCACGCATGACGCCTCCTTGCTGGCCGGCGTGGACACCGTCGTCATCCCGCCCTCCCACGCCCTTGGTGCCATCCGCGAGGAAGGCCGCCTGCCCGCGGCACTGCGCGACGCCCTGGCCGCCATCCGCCCCGGCACCCGGATCGTGGGCATCTGCACCGCCGCCTACGTCCTTGCCGCCGCGGGGCTCCTCGACCACCGTCCCGCCACCACGCACTGGCGCGAAGCGGAGCGCCTCCAGCGGATGTTCACCACCGTCCGCATCGACCCCGACGTACTGTTCGTCGACGACGGCGACGTTCTCACCTCCGCCGGCGTCGCCGCCGGGATCGACCTGTGCCTGCACCTCGTCCGCCGCGACCACGGCAGCCGGATCGCCAACGACGTCGCCCGCTCCTGCGTGGTGCCGCCCTGGCGGGACGGCGGACAGGCCCAGTACATCCAGCGCCCCGTCCCCGACCCGACGGCCACCGGCACCGCCCCCACCCAGGCGTGGGCCATGGAACGCCTCGCCGAATCCCTCACCCTGGCCGACCTGGCCGCACACGCCCACATGAGCGTGCGCACCTTCACGCGCCGCTTCCGGGACGAGACCGGCATCACCCCCGGCCAATGGCTGATCCGCCAACGCGTCGACCTGGCGCGCCGCTACCTGGAGACCACCGACTGGCCCGTCGACCTCGTAGCGCACCGCGCCGGGTTCGGCACCGGCGTCTCCCTGCGCCGGCACCTCCACGCCGTTGTCGGGGTCACCCCGCAGGCATACCGCCGCACCTTCCGCCCTGCCACCACGGCCCCAGCCGTCTGAAGCGAGTACCGGGTCAGATGGCCGTGCCGAACCAGGCGGCGGTCCGTGCTCGCGCAGCCGGAGGACAGGGCGGTGGCCCCGGCACCAGGAGGGTGTCGGGGCCACCTGAGAGAGCCGGCGCCGGAGCGCCGGAAGGTGAATCGACGGGACGTCAGGCGACGGAGCCGAACATGGCCGTTCCGGGCGCCTTGGGGTCGTTGCTGGTCCAGACGTCGCGAGCGGCGCTCACGAACTCCTCGATGCTGACGGACCCGTCACCGTTGAGGTCGATACGGCGGAAGGTCTCGGCGCTGAGCGCCTCGTCGACACCGAAGGCCTGGTAGATCCGCTCCACCTGCGCACGGGTGAGCAGGCCGTCCCCCTCCTCGTCGGCCGCGCGGAACGTCACCTCCGAGACCCGGATCATCTTGTCCACGTACTCGGGATCCTGGTCGAGGCCGCGGGCGGACGCGGCGGTGAACTCCTCACGGGTGATCTGGCCATTGCCTTCGACGTCTGCGGCATGGCGGATGGTCTCCCACCATGCCGCGAAAGTCCCCTGGATCTCGGCGAGCAGGCGCGGCTCCATGTGTTCGCGCAGCGCGCTCATCCGCTGGGCCATGGTCCGGAAGTCGTCGGCGCCGAGGACCCCGTCACGGGAGATGTCGAGAGTGTCGAAGACCCGGTCGATGTTGGACTTCTGTACCTGTCCGAGCACTTGGTGTTCCTTTGCATTCGAGGGTCTTTCTAGAGTCCCGATCTGAATCCGGGATTCCGGATTTCGGGCGGGTCGGTCGGCCTCTGTGTGGGGCGGGGGGAGGAACAGGGATCAGACGGCTTGGTGATCCCGTTGCCGCGGGGTCATCACCACACGGTCGGGGGAGAGCGCGGCGCCGGCGATCTCACGGGGCGCGCGGGCGGAGGCGGATTCCAGCCGCCACCGCTGGGCGAGGGTCGCCACGGTGAGGGCGAGCTGGGTGAGGGCGAAGTGGTCGCCGACGCATTTGTACGGGCCGGTGCTGAAGGGCAGATACGGCGGGCGCGCGGCGTCCGCGGGCCGGTCGCCGCCGTGGCCGCACGGGGCAGTGCCGGACTCTTCGTGCTCACGGCCGGGCAGGAACTCGGCCGGCCGGGGATAGATCGCCGGATCCCGGTGCAGCGTGGCCGGGCTGAACAGCAGCTCGGCCCCGGCGGGCAGCAGCGCCGTACCGAGTCTGACCGGGGCGGTGGGGCGGCGTGTCAGCATCCACGCCGGGCTGTGCAGCCGCAGCGTCTCGCGGACGACGCTGCGGGTGTACGGCAGGGACGGCAGGTCGTCGAAACCGGCGGGCCGGCCACCGAGCGCCGTGTCGACCTCGGCGAGGAGGCGGGTGCGCACCTCGGGATGGACCGCGAGTTCGTGGTGCAGCCAGGTGAGCGTGGTGGCCACCGTCTCGATGCCCGCCGTCATGAAGGTCATGGTCTCGTCGCGCAGTTGGGTGGCGCTCAGCGGCCGGCCGCTCTCGGGGTCCCGCGAGCCGACGAGCAGGGACAGCAGATCGCCCCGCTCGCGGCCACCCCGCCCGCCCTGCCGTCCCTCGCCTCCCGCCTCGCCTGCCTCGCCCGCCTTCCCGGACTCCCTCACCGGGCCCCGGGCCGCGATCTGTTCGCGCACCAGCCCGTCGACCAGCGTGCGCAGCCCGTGCTGGGCCGCGTCGAAGCGCCGGTTGGCCGGGATCGGCAGCCGGTCGAGCCAGCCCGCGGGGGTGACGACCTTGCGGCCCATGCCCCGGACGAACACCGGGAGCCAGCGCTGGATCCGGGCGATCCGCTCGCTGCCGATCTCGCCGCCGAACAGCACACGCGCCACGACCTCGCTGGTCAGCGCGTACATCTCGGCGCCGACATCGATCGGCCGCCCCTCGGTCCAGCCCGCGCAGCGGGTGGCGGCGACCTCCCGCATGACCTCGGCGTACGTCTTCAGCCGGTCCCGGTGGAAGGCGGGCTGGACGACCCGGCGGCGGCGCCGGTGGCCGGGGCCGTCGATGGTGAAGAGGCTGTCCCCCTGGTAGGGGCGGAACCGCTCGTTGAAGGTGCCCTTGCGGTACGTCTCCACGTCCGCGGCCAGCACCTGCCGGACCAGGGCGGGGGAGTTGAGCACGTACACCTGCGCCGGTCCGATCCGGACCCGGACGATGTCGCCGTACGCGCGGATCGACTGCAACAGGCCGACGGGGTCGCGCAGCAGCGGGAGGGCGTGACCGAGCAGCGGCAGGGCGCCCGGCGCGGTGGGGACGGGCGTGCCCTTCGCCACCGCGCCCGGTGACGGGGCCGCGTCCGGTGGCCCGTCCGGGGTGGCGGTCACCGGGCCTCCTCCATGGCGGCCGTCCCGTCCTCGCGCACGCTGCCGGTAGCGGTACCGGAGCCTTCGTCGGCAGTGCCGGAGGCGGAAGCGTCCGTGCCCGTGGCCGAACCGGCCCGAGGACAAGTCCCGTCCCCGGCAGCGGCCTTGGCCACGGCCCCCGCTCCCGCCCCGTCCCCGGCTCTGCTTTCGCGCCCGGTCTCGGCTGCGGGGCGGGCCCGCACCCGCAGCCGCAGGTTGCGCGGCTCGATGATGCTGCGGCCGCTGATCGTCACCGGGGTCGCGTCCTCGGGGGTGAGCCGCCAGTCGGCGAGCATGGTGGCGAGCGCCAGGGTGATGTTGTTGACGGAGAAGTCCCGGCCGACGCACTTACGGAAGCCGGTGCCGAACGGGATCATCGTCAGGGCCCGTTCGGCCTTCACCCAGCTCTGCGGGTCGCCGCTCCACCGCTCGGGGTCGAAGCGCTCCGGGTCGGGGAACAGGTCGGGGCGGTGGTGGAGAAGGTACGGGCTGATCAGGATGTCCGCGCCGGCCGGGACGCGATGGCCGCCCAGCTCGGTGTCGTGGATCGTGGTCCGGCTGAACAGCCAGGCCGCCGGGGTGATCCGGAAGCTCTCGGTGACGACATGGGACAGGGTCGTGAGCCGGGACAGTTGCTCGTGGCGCGTGGTGGCCCCGCCGCGGACGGCCCGTGCCTCGGCGGCGACGGCCGCGTCCAGCTCGGGGTGGACCGCGAGATGGTGCAGGGACCAGGAGAGCATGGCCGCCGTGGTGCCGATGCCCGCGATGAACATCGTCATCACCTGCTCCCGCACCTCGGTGTCGGTGAGGGACGCGCCCTCCTCGTCCGGGGTGAGGAGCATCGACAGCAGGTCGCCCCGGTCGCGGCCGTCGCTCCGGTACGCGGCGATGGTGGCGTCGATCCGCGCGTAGAACGAGCGGCGCGCCTTCTCGTAGCGGCGGTTGGTGGGCAGCAGCGGCACATGCCGGATGCCGGGCGCGACCATCCGCAGGAACGCCCCGCTCACCAGGGTGTCCACATCGCGCAGGGTGTCCCGGATCCGTTCCTCGGCCCCCGTGCCGCCCATCGCCGGTGCGCCCTCGCCCGCCGTCCCCGCACCGCCGACAGCCCCCGCGCCCTCGGCGCTGGCCTCGGCACCGCCGTCCGCGGTGTCCTCCTCGCTGAACCAGGAGGCGAACATGGTCGACACGGTGATGCGCAGCGCGAGTTCCTGCATCACCCGGTACACGTCGAGGACCTCGCCCTCGCGCCAGGCCGCCGTGACCGCCTCGATCTCCCGGCCGGCCAGCTCCGCGTAGTCGACCAACTTGTGCGGGTGGAAGGCGGGTTGGGTGAAGCGGCGGAGCCGGGGGTGCTTGGCGTGCGGGCAGGTGGCGAGTCCGTCGCCGAAGAAGACGGCGATGTTCTCGAAGAAGGGGCCGCCCTTGTCGAACTCCTGCCGTCCGGTGAGCAGGACCGGGGCGACCAGTTCGGGGGTGCAGACCACGTACGTACGGCGCGGTCCGAGCCGGATCTCCACCAGATCGCCGTGCGCGGGAAGGGAGTTCAGGAACCCGGTGGGGTCGGTGAGGAGTTGTCGCAGATGCCCCAGGAGCGGCAGGGCGCCGGGCACCTTCGGGATCGCGGGGGCGGCCCCTCCTCCGGAGGCCGCCGCGGTGGTGGTGTCGGTCGTCGTCGCCATGTCCGTACCTCAGTTCTCCGCCCCGACCAGCAGGTCGTTCGCCCAGTCCGGCAGCACACGGTGCTCGTGGTGCCGGGCGGAGATCCCCTCCCACTCGTAGTCGCCGACGATCCAGTCGTGAATGATTTCCGCGTACCCCAACACCGCCTCGCACTGGGCGGGTTCGAGGGCGCGGGCGAGCCGTCGCAGGTCCGTTTCCTCCAGTTCGACGAGCTCGTCGACCTTGCGCTGGGCGAGCCGGGAGCCGTATGCCAGCGCCTCGCTCCGGGAGCAGGAGCGGGTGCGCTCGATGACGTGGATGGCGTTGTGGCCGCCGGTGACGTCCTCGTGCCGCAGTGACATCGAGTCGTTCCGTAACGCGACGAGATCGGCCCCGAGCCGGCGCATCCGGTGCAGCACGGGGTCGTGCCAGACGGCCGGGGCGACCTCGGCGCCGCCCCAGTGCTCGCCCAGGTCGTTCTGGCCGAAGGCGCAGGTCGTGGCCGCGCGCAGCGGGAAGTAGGTGTCGAGGTCCGAAAGGACGCGGCCGTCGGCGCGGTCGACGGCCTCGGTGAGCTGCGAGGAGAAGTACGCGCTCCAGTGGTAGGCCACCCGGTTGCGCAGCCCGGCGGACATGCCGTGCGTCATCCGGGGCCACAGATCCGCGAACGCCCGTACGGTGGGCGCCGGATGACGTTCCCCGTCGGGGAGGCCGTGCACGGTGTCGATGAGCGCGCCGCAGACGGCCGCGACGCGGCGTGGGTCGCGGCCCAGCTCTCCGTCGAGCTGGTCGTCGAAGGGGAGGAAGTACCAGCCCATCATCTGCGCGGCGGTCGCGGCGTCGTCGGCGCCGGCGTGCGGGTAGAAGAAGCCCGCCACCTCCGGGAGCCGCCATGCGACGAAGTCGTCGACCGCGCCCTCGCCCTGGAGCAGTCCGAAGTCCCGCATCCAGTCGATCGCGCGCTCTCGCGCTTGTTCCAGGTGCGGATTGCTCCGCAGCGGCCACGGGGTGGTGAAGACCACGCCCTCGTACGTCACGGCCCGAGCCCTTCATCCGGAGAACACTGCACCGTGAAGACTCTTCAGTCGGAGAGCCCTACCGCAACGCCACGCCGACGAGTCCACCCGATCGAGCGAGATTGAGTGCGCATAAATGACGCCGGTCTGCTTTTCGGGTGAACATGCAGGTCGGAAAGAAAGCGGAACCGGAATCCCCGGATCACGGGCCGGACGCCGCCGTCCGGGGTGACGCGAGGCTCCCGCACCGGGCCGGACCCGGAAGGGCCCGAAAAGTCACAGCTTAGGGCAGCAGACCCGCGCGACGTGCCGAGACCACCGCCTCCAGTCGGGTGTGGGCGCCCAGCTTGCGCATCGCCGAGCGCAGATACCCCTTCACCGTCTCCGGGCTGAGGCCGAGCCGCCCGGCCGCGACCGCGTTCGTCGCCCCCGCGGCGACCATCGCGAGGACATCCGTCTCGCGCGGGGTCAGGGCCACCGCCGGAGCCTCGCCCCCGGGCTCCGGCCGAGTGCCGGAGGCCGATTCGAGCCGGCCGCACACCGCCCACAGCCGCGCCCGCAGCTCCGGATCGCCCACCCTGGGCGCCAGCTCGCGCAGTTCGCCGTAGGCCAGCCGCATCTCCTCGCGCTCCGCCACCCGCCGCCGCGCCTCGTCCCGTACCGCCAGCGCCTGCTCCACGTCCCGGGCCGCCGCCACCGCCGCGTCGAAGACCCGCTCGCCGATCGGCAGGGCGTCGCGCAGCGCGCCGTACAGGACCCCGCGCACCTCACGGCGGACGACGAGGGGCACCGCCATCACCGACCGCAGGCCCTCCACCAGGACCGGACGGTCGTACTCGTGGGTGATGTGCCGGGCGGAGGCGTAGTCCGTGACCGCGCACGGCCGCGACAGCGCCAGACACTTCCCGCCGAGACCGGAACCGGTGGACACGGCCAGCCCGCGCAGCGCGGGCGTCACCGCGCCGCTCAGTTCCGCGATCCGGATCACGCGCCCGTCCTGCGACAGCCCCCCGAACACCACCTGGAGGCCCGTGGAGCGGCGCAGCCGCAGCAGCGCGGCGCGCACCTCCGCCGATTCGACCTGCTCGGGCACCGTGCGCTCCTTCTCCCCGGCCGGCCGGAGCCGGCCGCCGGACCACCCCCGAACGGGGGTGGTGAGACCTGGGTCACTGATTACACGATGTCCGGGATCGGTCCCGCAACGAGGAGGACACATGACGGCAACGAGCGCGGCGGAGCCCACGGAGGCGACGGAGAGGTTCCGGGCCGCCCGTGACTTCCTCCTCGAGCACCGCGAGGACTACGCGACGGCGTACGCGGGCTTCGCCTGGCCCCGCCCCGACCGGTTCAACTGGGCGCTCGAATGGTTCGACGTCATCGCCGCGGGCAACGACCGCACCGCCCTGCACATCGTCGAGGAGGACGGCACCGAGACGAAGGTGTCCTTCGCCGCGATGTCCGAGCGCTCGAACCGGGTCGCGAACTGGCTGCGGGCCCAGGGCGTCCGGGCCGGCGACCGGATGATCGTCATGCTCGGCAACCAGACCGAACTGTGGGAGACCATGCTCGCCGCGATGAAGCTGCGCGCCGTCGTCATCCCCGCCACACCGCTGCTCGGCCCCGTCGATCTGCGCGACCGGGTGGACCGCGGCCAGGCCCGGCACGTCCTGGTCCGCGCCGAGGACACCGCCAAGTTCGACGACGTGCCCGGCGCCTACACCCGGATCGCCGTGGGCCTGAAGGACCCGGAGGCGGACTGGCTGCGCTACGAGGAGGCGTACGGCGCGGCCGCGGAGTTCACGCCGGACGGTGTCACCCGCGCGGACGACACGCTGATGCTCTACTTCACCTCCGGCACCACCGCCCGCCCCAAGCTGGTCGAGCACACCCACACCTCGTACCCCGTCGGCCACCTCGCCACCATGTACTGGATCGGCCTGAAGCCCGGCGACGTCCACCTCAACATCTCCTCGCCCGGCTGGGCCAAGCACGCCTGGTCGAACCTCTTCGCCCCCTGGAACGCCGAGGCGACCGTCTTCATCCACAACTACACGCGCTTCGACCCGGCCCGGCTGATGGCCGAGATGTCCCGGCACGGCGTCACCAGCTTCTGCGCCCCGCCGACCGTCTGGCGCATGCTGATCCAGGCCGACCTCGCCCAGCTCGCCACCCCGCCGCGCGAGGTCGTCGCGGCCGGCGAACCGCTCAACCCCGAGGTCATCGAGACGGTACGGCGCGCCTGGGGCCGCACCATCCGCGACGGCTTCGGCCAGACCGAGACCGCCGTCCAGGTCTCCAACAGCCCCGGCCAGCCGCTCAAGGAGGGCTCGATGGGCCGGCCCAGCCCCGGCTACCGGGTCACCCTGGTCGACCCGGTCAGCGGCCGGGCCGACGTCGGGGAGGGCGAGATCTGCCTGGACCTGTCGGCCGGTCCGGTGGGCCTGATGACCGGCTACCACGGCGACCCGGAGCGTACGGCCGAGGCCATGGCCGTCGGCTACTACCGCACCGGCGACATCGGCGCCCGGGACGCCGACGGCTACATCACGTACATCGGGCGGGCGGACGACGTCTTCAAGGCGAGCGACTACAAGATCAGCCCGTTCGAGCTGGAGAGCGCCCTGCTGGAGCACGAGGCCGTCGTCGAGGCCGCGGTCGTGCCCGCGCCCGACCCGCTGCGGCTCGCCGTACCCAAGGCTTACGTCGTCCTCGCGGCCGGCTGGGAGCCCGGCCCCGAGACGGCGAAGGCGCTCTTCGCGCACTCGCGCGAGGTCCTCGCCCCGTACAAGCGGATCCGACGGATCGAGTTCGCCGATCTGCCGAAGACGGTCTCCGGCAAGATCCGCCGGGTCGAGTTGCGCAAGCTCACCGCCGACGGGACCACCGGCACCGAGTACGCCGAGGGAGACGTCGTATGAGCGCCGCAGGAGTACGGGGAGCCGCGCCGGCCGAACTCTCGTACGCGCACGGGGTGTCCACCACACCCCTGCTCGGCGACACCATCGGCGCCAACCTCGACCGCGCCGTCGCCGCCTGGCCCGAGCGCGAGGCCCTGGTCGAGGTGGCCTCGGGGCGCCGCTGGACGTACGCGGCCTTCGGCGCCGACGTCGACCGGCTGGCCGGCGCGCTGCTCGGCAGCGGCGTACGCAAGGGCGACCGGGTCGGCATCTGGGCCGTCAACTGCGCCGAGTGGGTCCTGGTTCAATACGCCACGGCCCGCATCGGCGCCGTGATGGTCACCGTCAACCCCGCCTACCGCGCCCACGAGCTGGAGTTCGTCCTGCGGCAGGCAGGGATCTCGCTGCTGTTCGCCTCGCTCACCCACAAGACCAGCGACTACCGGGCCATGGTCGGTGAAGTCGGCCCGGCCTGCCCGGAGTTGCGCGAGACCGTCTACTTCGGCGACCCGACCTGGGACGCGTTCCTCACCCGCCGGGCCCCGGACGGCGTGAAGCCGGAGGGACTGTCCTGCGACGAACCGGTCAACATCCAGTACACCTCGGGGACGACCGGCTTCCCGAAGGGCGCCACCCTCTCCCACCACAACATCCTCAACAACGGTTATTTCGTAGGCGAGATGATCGCCTACACCGAGCAGGACCGGGTCTGCCTCCCGGTGCCCTTCTACCACTGCTTCGGCATGGTGATGGGCAACCTCGCCATCACCTCGCACGGCGCCTGCATGGTCATCCCCGCCCCGTCCTTCGACCCCGCCGCGACCCTGCGCGCCGTCCAGGACGAGCAGTGCACCTCGCTCTACGGGGTGCCGACGATGTTCATCGCCGAGCTGAACCTGCCCGACTTCGCCTCCTACGACCTGTCCACCCTGCGCACCGGCATCATGGCGGGCTCACCGTGCCCCGAGGAGGTGATGAAGCGGGTCGTCGCCGAGATGAACATGGCCGAGGTGTCGATCTGTTACGGCATGACGGAGACCTCGCCGGTCTCCACCCAGACCCGCCGGGACGACGACCTGGAACGGCGCACCGGCACCGTCGGCCGGGTCATGCCGCACGTCGAGGTGAAGGTCGTCGACCCGGCCACCGGGCTGACCGTGCCGCGCGGGACGGCGGGCGAACTGCGCACCCGCGGCTACAGCGTGATGCTCGGCTACTGGGACGAACCGGCGAAGACCGCCGAGGTCGTCGACGAGGGCCGCTGGATGCACACCGGGGACCTCGCGGAGATGCGCGAGGACGGCTGTGTGCGGATCGTCGGCCGGATCAAGGACATGATCATCCGGGGCGGCGAGAACGTGTACCCGCGCGAGATCGAGGAGTTCCTCTACGGACACGCCAAGATCGCCGACGTGCAGGTCGTCGGGGTCGCCGACGACCGGTACGGCGAGGAGATCCTGGCCTGCGTGATCCCGCGCGACCCGGCCGATCCGCCCACGCTCGACGAGATCACGGACTTCTGCCGAGGCCGCCTCGCCCACTACAAGATCCCCAGACGTCTGGAGATCCTGCCGGAGTTTCCGATGACGGTCAGCGGGAAGGTGCGGAAGGTGGAACTGCGGGAGCGGTACGCGGCGGGGTGACGCGGGCGGTGACGGTGGCGGGGGGTGTGGCGGCACCGGGGACGACGGCGGAGACCGTGGCGGCTCCGGGGCCGGCCGGTTTCCCAGTGGTGGCGGTGGCGACGGTCCCGGGCGCGGTCTCCGTGCGCTGGGCCGCGATCTCGCGGCGCATGCAGACCCGGGGCCAGACGGCCAGTCCGTGCGCGGCCTCGGCCTGGCTGATCGCCCGCAGACCGTCGGTGAGCGCGGGATCGCCCTCGCCGACCCGGCGGAAGCCGAGCCGGGCGTAGTACGGGGCGTTCCACGGGACTTCGGTGAAGGTCGTCAGCGTCAGCGCCGTCAGGCCCTGCTCCCGGGCGGCGCCCGCGAGATGGTCGATCAGCGCCCGGCCGACGCCCCGCCGGGCGGCGTCCGGGTGCACCGACACCTGCTCGATGTGGGCGGCGCCGTCCACGGTGTCCGTGAGCAGATACCCGACGGGCCGGTCGGCTCCGTCCACCGCCACCCAGGCCCGGCCCTCGTCGCGATAGCCCGCGAGGACGTCCAGCGGCAGGGGGTCGTCATCGGCGATGGCGGCCATGCCGAGCGGGCGGAAAGCCTCGCCGGCGGCGCGTTCGATGTCCTGGAGGACGGTCAGTTCGGCCGCTTCGGCCGCTCGGATGCGCATACGTCAGTATGGCGCGCCGCGCGGGCCGCCCTCAGTCCGGCGTGCCGCCCGTACAGGAGGGCCCGTTCTCCGGGTTCCAGCCGAGCCCGCCGGCGTATCCGTCCTCGCTCCCGTCCCGGCGCCCCAGGAGGCCGCTGTCGCGGGAGAAATGCGGCAGGAACAGGGCCAGCGCCGGGTCCCCGTACAGTGCCACGTACAGCAGCACGTCCCGCGCGTCCGGCACCTCGCGCCGGTGCTCCGGCAGCGGGTAGCGGTCCCGCAGGCCGCTCAGCAGCCGGCGGGCGGCCCGGGTGGTGGGCGGTACGCAGAGCAGGGCGGCGGCCAGGGCCACCAGCAGGGCGCCGAGCGCGAGCGCAGGACCCGCCGCGCGGTTCGGCGGCACCGTGACGAGGATGCCCGCACCCACCGTGACCGGCACGCAGGACAGTAGGACACGGGCCGCGCGCAGCCGTCCCGGCGAGCGCAGCAGACCCGTTCTGCCGAGCTCGGTGCTCAGCGCGTCGAGCGCCTGCCGGGCCTTGGGGCGGGTGGCCAGAACCCGTAGGGCGAGGGCGCGGTGCAGCGAGCGGTGGACCCCGAGCTGGAGCGGGTCGCGGGTGCGGCCGGCCCCACCGTTGGCGCGAATCGTCCCCCGGCGGCCGGCCGCCACCGCGCCCCGCTGGTGCAGGGCGACCAGGGCCACGGTCACGGCCGCGCGGGGGCCGCCGCGCAGCATCGCCAGTGCTTCCGGTGGCAGCTCCGGCCGCTCCGGGCTGCGGGTACGCAAAAGCAGGGCCGCCAGGACCAGTTGAACCAGAGCCGCGCCAAGGAACCACCACATCCCCGTTGTCATGGTGTTCACCCCCCGATGGTGTTGTGCCCGGGGGAGGGCCGGTCGTCACCCGTGAATGGCCGAAATCCTCAGGGAGGTACGGGGGTTCGGGACGGGTTGGGTGGGGCGGCGGATCAGTCGGGGGATCGGCTGAGGAGCCGGCCGATGAACCGCCTGAGGAACCGGTCGGGGGAACGGTCGGGGCAGGTCACGTGGCAGGTCATGGGGCAGGTCACGGGGCTCCGGTGGAGACGAGTTCCCCGGCGTGGGTGGTGACGGGTTGCGGGGTGCCCGTGAGGTCGAGGACGAACAGCGGGACGCCGAGGCTCTCGGCGCGTTCGTGTGCCTCGGGGGTGTAGCCGGCCAGGGCGAAGCAGACGCTCACGGCCGAGTTGCTGAGCCCGTTGAGCCACAGGCACTCCACCGCGCGCAGCCCGGTCGGGCGGGTGCTCGGGTCCACCTGCGCGACGAGGCCCGGGCCGCGCAGGTCCACGGCCGTGGTCGCGCGCTCCTCCGGCTGGACGACCTCGCGGAAGCCGAGCCAGCGCAGATATCCGGCGGAGGCGGCGACCGCGTCCCGCGCGGTCCGGATCGTCACCGGCCGGAACACCGCGCGCGGACCGGCGGCGCCGTCGTCCTCCGCGGCGAAGCCGTCGAGCTCCGGCGCGTCCGGGCCGGTCGCCCCGGAGCCGCCGGCGCCGGCACCCGGACCGGCCGCCGACGCGCGCTCGGCGTCGGCGTGGGTGTCGGCGTTGACATCGGTATCGGTTTCGGCCGTGGACTCGGGGGTCCGGCCACCGGCGTCAGCCGCCCGCCCGGAGGGCCCGCTCTCGCGCGCGTCCGGTCCGTACTCGCAGGGCCCGGACATCCCCGGCGCGAAGGCCCCCGGGAAGGCCCGGGGCCGAGCCGCTCCCGGCGCGTACCCGTCCGGTTCGCACCCGTCCGTTTCGCATCCATCGGGTTCGCGTCCGTCGGGCGGGTACGCGCCCGGGGCGCAGGCGTCCGACGGGTGCGTCTCGGCCGGGTACGCGCCGGGGGCGCGGATGACCGGCGCGTCCGCCTCCGGTCCGTACGCCCCGGGATCCGGCGGTCCGTCCTCGCGCGCGCCCGGTTCCGCCGCGCCCCGGACCGGCACCCGCAGGACCGCCCCGCACGGGCAGCCCACCTCCGGGTGCGGCCAGTCGGAGGCACGGGAGCAGAGCGCGCAGCGCACGGTGACCCATTCGTCCGACCAGGTGCGGTGCGTGATCGCCGCGGCCGTGACGCCTCCGATCAGCGCGGGCGCGACCGGCGCGCCGCACGCGCAGGGGAAGGCGACAGCCGCGTACACCACCGTGCGAAGGCATTCCGGACAGTGCACCTGGACCGATTCACCCACACCAAACCCCCTTCGCGACGTGCGTTCCCATCGTCCACCAATCCGGGCCCGTGAGGGGGCGAGTTCGGCCATCACGCGGCACCGGGTGCGGCCCGGACGGGGCCGGGGGTGCCGGGTGCGGGGAGCTTCGCGGGTTCACCCGCCCGCCGGGGCCGTCTCTTGACGCCGCTTCGGCACCCTATTCCCAGTGCTTCCGTATCACGGAACGCAGCTTCCGGAGGGTGGAGTCGCCGGAATCGGCGACATCACCGAGCCCGGCCACGCGCCCGCCGCGATCCGGTCGCTCCGGGCCGCCCGTTCCCCAGTGCGGGCGGGATGTCAGAAGTCGCCCGACGCCGCCCGGACGAGTACGGTGCCCGCCTCGGTCCGGTCGTACAGGACCGAGCGGCCCGCCCGGCGCCGCCGTACCAGACCGGCGTCGAGCAG
The DNA here is from genome assembly GCF_040646255.1 of Streptomyces sp. NPDC046203. Lineage (NCBI taxonomy): Bacteria > Bacillati > Actinomycetota > Actinomycetes > Kitasatosporales > Streptomycetaceae > Streptomyces > Streptomyces sp. NPDC046203. The sequence continues at coordinate 57,614 of NZ_JBEYZX010000026.1, forward strand.
CACCTTCAGATGCCGTCCCACCGACCCGAGCCCCTGCCCGGTCAGGGCCACCAGCTGACTGGTGGAGGCCGGGGATTCCAGCCGTACGAGCACCCCGGCCCGCGCCCGGCCGAGCAGCGTCGCCAGCGCCTCGGGCGCCGGTGTCGACGACATGTCCGCGAGGGCGCCCGCGCACGGGTACACCACCGCGAACCGCTCGGTGCCCTCCCAGGACACCCAGCCCGTGGCGAACGTCACCGGGACGAAGAGAAGCCGGCCGCCGGCCACCGAACGCGGCGGAAGATCACGGGAGTTGACCTGGAGCCTGCCGTCACCGAGCCAGCGGGTGCGGCCCGGGCTCAGCTCGTCGAGCGCCGCCGCCCAGCCGCCCCGGCCGAGCAGCGCGGTCCGCGCCGTGATGTCGGCCTCCAGGACGCGGCGCCGGCGGGCCCAGTCGGGCCGTACGGTCTCCTGCCACACCCACTCCAGTACGGTCGCCATCCGGTGCGGAAGGTCGGGTACCGCACGCAGCGGACCGGGTACGGGACCGCCGACCGCGACCTCCAACTGGGGTACGGCGTCCGCTGGTTCGGCATTCCGGACGGCCGGCACCTCCTCCTCGAAGGACTGTTCACGCTCGCCGAGGGGCGTCGGGGTCAGGAAGTCCGCGTTCCAGGTGGGGCCGATCGCCGCCCGCACCAGAGCCGCGTCCAGCGGCTCGTCGGTCATCCGCCGCCGGTACGCGGGCAGATGGGCGCCCAGCCAGGACCGTTCGCCCGGATGGGAACCGGCCCCCGCGTGCAGGGTCTTCAGGGCCGCGATGGTCTCCGCGAGCGGCGAGATCACGAAACGGCTCCCCGCCAGGGAGTCCGTACCGATCCGCCACCAGCCCATGACCGCATCGCCTCCCCCGCCCGCCCGCTTGCTCGGGGCCGTGACCTTTCGCCGCCGCGCGAAACAGTACCGGCGGAACCGGCCGCTCACCCAGACTCCGGCGCATGCCCCGCTACCGTGATCTCTTCCGGGTCCCCGAATTCACCCCGCTCTTCCTCGGCGGAACCGCGCAGGTCGCCGCCCAGACCGTCAGTGGACTCGGCCTCGCCACCCTTGTCTACCGCGCCACGGACTCGGCCCTGCTGTCCGCCCTCGCGATGTTCGGCCCGGCCCTCGCCCAGCTCGTCGGCGCCACCACGCTCCTCTCGGCCGCCGACCGACTGCCGCCGCGCGCCGTGCTCACCGGCGTTTCCCTGGTCTTCGCCGCCGGGACCGCGGCCCAGGCCGTCCCCGGACTGCCCGTCGCCGCCGCCTTCGCGATCCTCTTCCTCCAAGGGCTCGCCGGCTCGGTCGGCGGGGGAGCACGGTACGGACTGCTGGGCGAGATCCTGCCGCGCGAGCGCTACCTCATCGGCCGGTCCGTCCTCAACATGGCCACCGGCCTCAGCCAGATCGCCGGCTTCGCGGCCGGCGGCGCTCTGATCGCCCTGCTCTCGCCGCGCGGCACCCTGCTCACCGGCGCGGCGCTCTACCTCCTCGGCGCGCTGATCAGCCGGGGCGGCCTGACGGCGCGCCCGCCGCGCGCCGCCGGGCGGCCCTCGGTCGCCGAGACCTGGCGGACCAACGCCCGGCTGTGGTCCGCCCGGCCCCGCCGGCTCGCCTATCTCGCCCTGTGGGTGCCCAACGGCCTGGTCGTCGGCTGCGAATCGCTCTTCGTCCCGTACGCCCCCGACCGCGCCGGACTGCTCTTCGCCTGCGCCGCGTGCGGCATGCTGGCGGGCGACATCGCCGTCGGACGCCTTCTCCCGGCCGGCCTGCGAGCCCGGCTCGCCGCGCCCCTCCAGGCCCTGCTCGCCGCCCCGTACCTGCTCTTCGCGTTCCGCCCCGGGCTGCCGCTCGCCCTCGTGGCGGTCACCGTGTCGGCCGTCGGCTACAGCGCCAGCCTGCTCTACCAGGAACGGCTCATCGCCCTCGTACCCGACGACCTCGGCGGCCAGGCGCTCGGTCTGCACACCTCCGGCATGCTCACACTCCAGGGGCTGAGCGCGGCGCTCGCGGGCGGCATCGCCCAACTCGCCTCGCCCGCCACGGCGATGACCGTGATGGCGGCAGCGTCCCTGCTGGTCACGCTGGCGCTCGCGTACGCGGGACGGCCGGGACGGCCGATGGGCGCCGAGGAACGCGACCCGGTCCCGGCGAAGGCTCCGTGATCCGGGAGGGGGCGCGTGGGCGCGGCGAGAAACGCGGGAGCGCGGAACCGTATCCCCGGCGCCGGGCTTCTCGCCGTGGACCCGCCCGGCGGCGCGGTGCCGGTGCGAGGGAAGACGGCGGGCCGCCAGGCGCTCCAAGGGGGGAGTTCGGGGAAGGGGACCGACAGGTTCGCGGCGAAGCGCCGGTCCGCGAGCCCCATGAGGGGGCGCTCCTTCCGGCATGGCGGACAGGTATGTCGTGCTGACGGAGCGATCTCGGCGGGCTGTCCTGCTTGTCGAGAGGTTCCCGCAGGTCGGGGGCTCCCGCCGGGCCGGGGGTGGGCCGTAGCGTGGGGGCATGGTGCGTTTGAGAGTGGAGTTCACGACCGAGCCGTTCGACCTCGACGAGGCGCCGGCGCACGCGGTCGTGGCCCGAGAAGTCATCCAGTCCGCGACGCTGGACGCGGTGGATGTGGGCCCCTTCGGCAACACGGTGGAAGGCGACGCCGACGCGGTGCTGACGGCGGTCGACGCGCTGCTGCGCAAATCCCTGGAGGCCGGGGCCACCCGGGTCTCGCTCCAGGTCAATGTGATCGGCGAGCACGCCGGTCAGGACCCGGCCGCCGCCGGCGCGCTCCCCGACGGGGGCGGGAGATGACCGAGCATCCGCTGATCGCGGCGGTGAAACCGCTGGTCGACGCCGTCGGCGCCGAACTCCTCGGCCCCGAGCAGGCCGAGGGTGACGATGTCGTCCTCGCCTGGGAAGGTGAGGATGTGCTCGCCATACGACTGCCTCGGCTGTCCGAGTCCCTGGACCACATCCTCGCGGCGATGGAGCGCGGGCACGGGATGCCGCTGGCCGCGCTCGATCGCAGAGCGAAGCAGGAAGTCGTGCGGACGCTGGAGGCGCGCGGCGCGTTCTCCATGCGTCATGGAGTGGAGACGGTGGCCGGTGCCCTTGGCGTCTCCCGGTTCACCATCTACAACTACCTCAATCGCGAGACCGCCCTGACCAGGGAAAACGCGGCCAAGGAAGTCTAGTTGGGGCCCTTCTCGGCTCTCGACGCCCACAAGCCGTCGCCCGTGTTCCGGGGTGGCGGCTTTCCTGTCGCCGGGTTTTCAACAAACTGTTGACGTGATGTTGCGGAGGGCGTTAGCTGTCCGCAGCCCTTCCGACGCACAGTGAAAAACGGCCACGGAGGCATCCCGTGACTCCAGGTACGACGCCGGGCCTCACCCGGTTCAACACCTCGGCGGAGGGTGACGCCATCGCCGCGCTCCACGAGGTGTGCGCCGGCTCGGCATGGGGGCGCGCGATCCTCGCCCGGCGCCCGTACGCCTCCGTCGAAGCTCTGCTCCTCGCCAGTGACGTCGCCACGGCCGGACTGACCGCCGAGGATCTGGCCGAGGCGATGGCGGGCCACCCGCCGATCGGGCGTCCCAAGGAAGGGGATCCGGCCTCCTCGCGCGAGCAACGCGGGATGGCCGGCGCCTCCCCGGAGCTGAGAGCCGAGATGCTCGAACTCAACCTGGCCTACCAGGACCGCTTCGGCCATGTCTTCCTCATCTGCGCCACCGGAAGAACCGGCGAACAGATGCGCGACGCGCTCCGGGAACGGATCGGCAACGCGCCCGAGCGGGAGCGGGAGATCGCCCGCGCCGAACTGGGCAGGATCAATCGCATCCGGCTGAGCCGTCTCGTGGGCGCCACGGATCCCGAGGAGACCACGGAATCCGTGGAATCCGTGGAAACAGTGGAAACCGAGAAGGCCGTGGAATCCGTGGAGACAGGGGAGACGCACCGATGAGTTCCGGCACCACCGCCTCCGTGTCCACCCACGTCCTGGACACCAGCCTCGGCCGACCGGCCGGGGGCGTCGCGGTCGCGCTCGCCGCCCGCGCCGGTTCCGGCGGGGACTGGACCGCCCTGGGCGGCTCCGCCACCGACGAGGACGGGCGCTGCAAGGACCTCCCGGCCCTGCCGGCGGGCACGACCCATGTACGCCTCGACTTCGGGACCGAGGCGTATTTCCTGAGCGACTTGAGCAACCCGAGCGACCAGAGCAGGCAGAACAGGCAAGCCGAGGTGCGGCAGGACGCCCCCGCGAATCGGGACAGCGGTACGGCCGGTGTCTTCTTCCCGGAAGTGGCGATCACCTTCGCCGTCGTCCCGGGCGAGCACTACCACGTACCACTGCTGCTCAATCCGTTCGGCTACTCCGTTTACCGAGGGAGCTAGCAGACCATGACAGCCCCATCCCACCCGGTGGTCCTCGGCCAGAACCAGTACGGCAAGGCGGAGAACCGCGTCGTCAGGATCACCCGCGACGGCGGCACCCACCACATCAAGGACCTGAACGTCTCCGTCGCCCTCTCCGGCGACCTGTCCGACGTCCACCTCACCGGCTCCAACGCCCACTGCCTCCCCACCGACACGACGAAGAACACCGTCTTCGCGTTCGCCAAGCAGTACGGCATCGAATCCGCCGAGCAGTTCGGCATTCACCTCGCCCGCCACTTCGTCTCCAGCCAGGAGCCGATCCACCGGGCCCGGATCCGGATCGAGGAGTACGCCTGGGAGCGCATAGCGGGCTCGGGCTCCGGCACCGACTCCCGTCCCCCCGGCGCGGACCGGGCCGGCCACTCCTTCGTCCGCAAGGGTCAGGAGACCCGCGTCACCCAGATCACCTACGACGGCGAGCGGTGGGAGGTGATCTCCGGCCTCAAGGACCTCGTCGTCATGAACTCCACCGACTCGGAGTTCTGGGGCTACGTCAAGGACCGGTACACCACCCTCCAGGAGGCGTACGACCGCATCCTCGCCACCACAGTCTCCGGCCGCTGGCGGTTCAACTGGACCGACGACGAGCAGCGGATGCCGGACTGGGAGCGGTCCTACGAGCAGACGAGGAAGCACCTGCTCGAAGCCTTCGCCGAGACGTACTCGTACTCGCTCCAGCAGACCCTCTACCAGATGGCCTCGCGGATCATCACCCATCGCGCGGAGATCGACGAGGTCCGCTTCTCGCTCCCCAACAAGCACCACTTCCTGGTCGACCTCGAACCCTTCGGCCTCAAGAACGACAACGAGGTCTACTACGCCGCCGACCGCATGTACGGCCTCATCGAGGCCACGGTCCTGAGGGACGGCGCCACGGCGCGCATCCCGGTCGACACGACCAACCTCTAGGGCCCCGGTTCGCCCCCGCCCGTCCCGTGGCCGGGCGGGGGTCCGCCGGGCCGGAGGGAACCACCCGTGGCACGGCCCGCACCAGGGCCGGCGACCGCCGAAGGCCCACGCTCCCGACCTCGGTACGACCGATGCGACCAGCGTGACCGGTGCGACCGGCGGGGCGCGCCGCGGGGTCCCCTCGTGCCCGACCGTCCCTCCCGCAGCGAAGGAAGAACAGTGATGGCAGCACCTTCGGCACCACCCCGGCGGATCGTCATCGAGAACGCGGCGATCGCGACCGTCGACGCGGACGACACCGAGTACGCCACCGGGCATCTCGTGATCGCGGGCGAGCGGATCGAGTCCCTGGGCGCCGGCCCGGCCCCCGGGGGACTGGCGGACGTGGACCGGCGGATCGACGCCACCGGCCATCTGCTGACGCCGGGTCTGGTCAACACCCACCACCACTTCTACCAGTGGCTCACCCGGGGCCTCGCCACCGACCACAACCTCTTCGACTGGCTGGTCGCGCTCTACCCGACCTGGGCGCGGATCGACGAGCCCATGGTCAGGACGGCCGCCGAGGCATCCCTGGCCATGATGGCCCGAGGCGGTGTCACCACCGCCATGGACCACCACTACATCCACCCGCGCGGCACCGGCGATCTGTCCGGCGCCATCATCGGGGCCGCCCGCGACCTGGGCGTCCGCTTCACTCTCGCGCGCGGTTCGATGGACCGCGGCGAGCGGGACGGCGGGCTGCCGCCGGACTTCGCCGTCGAGACCACCGAGGGCGCGCTCGCCGCGACCGAGGAGACCGTACGGCGCCACCACGACGCCTCCTTCGGCGCGATGACCCAGGTCGCCGTCGCTCCCTGCTCGCCCTTCTCCATCTCCACCGAACTGCTGCGCGAGGGCGCGGCGCTCGGCCGCCGGCTCGGCGTGCGGATGCACACCCACGGCTCGGAGACGGTGGAGGAGGAGAAGTTCTGCCACGAGCTGTTCGGCATGGGCCCGACCGACTACTTCGAGTCGACCGGATTCCTCGGCGCGGACGTGTGGATGGCGCACTGCGTGCATATGAACGACACCGACCTCGCGGTCTTCGCCCGCACCGGCACCGGCGTCGCCCACTGCCCCTCGTCCAACGCGCGCCTCGCCGCCGGAATCGCCCGTGTCCCCGACATGCTCGCGGCGGGTGTACCGGTCGGCCTCGGCGTCGACGGCACCGCCTCCAACGAGTCGGGCGAACTGCACACCGAACTGCGCAACGCGCTGCTCGTGGGCCGGCTCGGCCCGCGCCGCGAGGCCGCGCTCACCGCCCGGCAGGCGCTGCGCCTCGGCACCCACGGCGGGGCCCGGGTCCTCGGCCGCGCCGACGCCCTCGGTTCCCTGGAACCCGGCAAGCTCGCCGATCTGGTGCTCTGGAAGCTCGACGGCCTCGGCCACTCCTCGATCGCGGACCCGGTGGCCGCCCTGGTCCTCGGCCCGCCGGCCCCGGTCACCGCGTCCTTCGTCCACGGCCGGCAGATCGTCGAGAACGGCCGGTTGCTCACCGCCGACGAGGACCGCATCGCGCGCGACGCCCGTACGGAGGCCCGGCGCCTGGCCCGTATCGCCGACCGGGACTGAGTCTTCGGTCTTCGGGTCTTCGGGCAGGGGTCGGCTGGGAGGGGCTGCTCCCGGCCGGGGCGGCCACGTATCCGGGGGAGCCTCCCCGGCGGTGCGGCCGGGAACACCGCCGCACGCCACAGGCGGATGGCGCCCCCAGCACCCCCCCGGCGCCCCGGCATCGGCGTACGCGTGCCCGCACCCCCAGCAGGCACCCAGCCGGTGCACCGTCCGTCCACCGGGCGCGCCACCACGTCCTCCTCGCGCCACCCCCGTACCGTCCGCGCGACGAGCCGCACCTCCCGTAACTTCCGCACCGCGCACCGCATCGCACCACCTCCCCGACCCCCGCGTCACCGCCGACGCGTCACCGACCGGAGGACCGCCGTGGCCGCCGACCCCCAGACCCCCCTCACACCCGACGCGGATCCCGACGCGGATTCCGTCCCCGAGGGCGACCGGACCAGGCATCCGGTCGACGAGACCCTGCCCCCGGTGAAGATGCTGACCAGCGGCCTCCAGCACGTGGCCGCCATGTACGCGGGGGTCGTCGCCCCGCCGCTGATCGTCGGGGCGGCCGTCGGCCTCTCCGCCACCGAACTGACCTTTCTCACCGGCGCCAGCCTCTTCACCGCCGGACTCGCCACCTTCCTCCAGACCCTCGGCGTCTGGCGGATCGGTGCCCGGCTGCCCTTCGTCAACGGCGTCACCTTCGCCGGCGTCGCCCCGATGCTGGCGATCGTCGACACCACGAGGGACAAGGCCGACGCCCTCCCCGTCATCTTCGGCGCGATCATCGTCGCCGGACTCCTCGGCTTCCTCGCCGCGCCCTGGTTCTCCCGGCTGGTGCGCTTCTTCCCGCCGGTCGTCACCGGCACCGTCATCACCCTCATCGGCGTCTCGCTGCTGCCGGTCGCCTTCGGCTGGGCGCAGGGCCCCGACCCGAAGGCCGGCGACTACGGCTCGGCCGCGTACCTCTCGCTCGCCGGCCTCACCCTCGTCGTCGTCCTGCTGCTGCGCCGCTTCACCCGGGGCTTCCTCAAGCAGATCGCCGTCCTGGTCGGCCTGGTGATCGGCACCCTCCTCGCCCTCCCGTTCGGCGCCACCGACTTCGGCCCGGTGCGCGAGGCCGGACTGGTGGGCTTCCCGAACCCCTTCCACTTCGGCGCCCCGCAGTTCGCCGCCGCGGCGATCGTCTCCATGTGCGTGGTCATGCTGGTCTCCATGACCGAGTCGACCGCCGACATGCTGGCGCTCGGCGAGATCGTCGACCGGCCCGCCGACGAACGGACCATCGCGGCCGGGCTGCGCGCCGACACCCTCGGCTCCGCGCTCAGCCCGCTGTTCAACGGCTTCATGTGCAGCGCCTTCGCCCAGAACATCGGCCTGGTCGCGATGACCCGTATCCGCAGCCGCTTCGTGGTGGCCTGCGGCGGCGGCTTCCTGGTCCTGATGGGCCTCTCGCCGGTGGCCGCCTCGCTGATCTCGGTCGTCCCCCGGCCGGTGCTCGGCGGCGCGGGCATCGTCCTCTTCGGCTCGGTCGCCGCCAGCGGTATCCAGACCCTGGTCAAGGCCGGCCTGGAGAAGGACAACAACGTCCTGATCGTCGCGGTCTCGCTGGCCGTCGGCATCATCCCGATCACAAAGCCGGACTTCTACCACGCCTTCCCCTCGACGGCGCAGATCATCCTGAACTCCGGTATCTCCACCGGCTGTGTCGCCGCCGTCGTGCTCAACCTGCTCTTCAACCACATCGGCGGGAACCGGGACGACGACACGGTCACGGCACCGATGGAACCCGCCGGCGAGATCTCCGGGACCCGCGCGGCGAAGGCCGCCCGCCCCCGCTGAACCACCCGGCAGCCCCCTGGCCCCGGGCGCCGCGGGGCACACGGAGCCCAGGGCCACCGGGGACGGGCGCCCGCGCGCCCCCGGTACCGCGACGGCCACCCGGACGGGGGCGGCCGGGACAGCCGGTACAGCAGCCGGTGCGGCCAGGACCGGCGCGACCCCCGCGGCCCCGATGAGCGCGACAATCCCGACGAGCGTGACGAGCGTGACGAGCGCGGCGACCACCGGCCACGCCCGGCCCGCCCCCGCCCGCCGCAGGGCGCCGCGCCTCCCCGGCGGCCGACCGTGACGGCGGTTCACCGCGCGTCGCCCATGAGTCGCCGGCACTCCCGCGCCAGATGCGGATACGCCGCCGCGATCGCCTCGTACACCCGCCGCCGCAGCAGCTGTTCGGCCTCGGCGCGGCCGGTGTCCCCGTACAGCCCGTCGAGCAGGCAGTCGTAGCGCGTGAGCGCGTACCGCAGATAGCCCACCTGCCAGCGGATCATCGCGCTCGGCACCATGCCCCGTCCCGCGCCCCGGCCCTTGCCGCCCGGCCTCGCGCCCTGCCCCGAGCCGACCAGCCCGCGCGCCGCTTCCAGCCGATGCCGGTGCCGGAACGCGCGCCGTTCCAGCTCCGCCACCTCGATGCGCGGGACCTCGATGGGCGTCGCGCCGACGGCCGCGAGCACCGCCCCGCGCCGGCGCTCGGCCGCGGCCAGCGAGGCGGCCCAGACCCGGCTCGCCGCGGCGGACGAGGCGAACTCCGGGGTGCGCTCCACGGCCTCGACCCGCGCGAGGAGGTAGAGCCGCACCGGCGCGAGCGACCAGCGGCGCGGATCCCGGCCTTGCACGTCGGCCTGCCCGAGCAGAGAGTCGATCATCTCGTCGCTCCAGCCGCGCTCGCGCACCCCGGCCAGGGACACATACGTCGTACGGTCCGTCACGATTCCCCCACTATCGATTACGGAGAGTGATGAATCCAGTGAAGCGCATCCCACTGACAACGCACCCGCCGCAGCCGTCCCGCGGCCTCCTCGGGGACCCGTGAGGCCCTCCCGTCCCCTGCGCCGCGCGCCTGATCATGGCCGGAACGGCCCCCTTTCCCGGCCCGGCCCGGTGGCCTCACCCTGCGAACGGGGCACCTGCCGAGGGCGCTGGGGGAGCCGATGGCCGAGCCGACGTACATACCCGTCCTGCCCACAGGGAGAAGCGCGCTGACGGCGTACCGGGACCTCGCGCCGGCCGTACGCGCGGCCGTCGCGCCGCTGTGGACCGTCCCGCCACCCGACCCGGCCCGGCCCCGCCGCCCGCTGTGCGAGCTCCTCGCCACCGTCGCCCACCACCAGGGCGCCGGACCGGCCTGGTGGGACGCCGCCGGCCGTGAGACCGGCTGTGAGGCCAGCCGTGAGACCGGCCGCGAGTTCGGTCGTGAGACCGGTGGCGGGACCGGCGGCGACGACCCGCCGGCCGTCGTGTCCGCGCTGCGCGACGTACTGCCCGGCACCCCGCTGCGTCCCGTCACCGGAGTGGAGCGGCCCGTGTGGCAGCAGACGGCCTGTGTCGAAGCCGCCCTGACCTGCGGCGATGGACGGGGCATGGGGATCCGGGTCGTCCCGGCCCCGCCCGGCCACGGGAACCTCGCCGACCGCCTCCAGGACCTGCTCGCACGGATCGGTCATCTCGCCCGGAGCGCACCGACAGGCCTCCCGCTTGACCTGCTGATCGACCTCGACGCCGTCCAGGGCGACCACACGTTCCGTCTCGCGGAGAAGCGGGCCCTGGACGCCCTCGCCCGGCTCGGTCCGCTCCACCCCTGGCGGACCGTGAGCGTCCTCGCCGGCTCCTGCCCCGGGACGGAAGGGGCGCCCGACGGCTACGGGGCGCCGTTCGCCGAGGCCGAGCGGTACGACTGGGACCTCTGGCACCTGGCGGCCCGCTCGCCCGACGGGCGCCGCCTGCCCCTCGTCCACGGCGACTACGCGGCCGCCCACCCGCGCGGCGTCCGGCAGCCGCGCGTCATCCCCGACGGCCCGTCCTGGGGTCTGCTCAGGCTCACCGGCGAGCGTACGTACCTGCTCGGCCGTGTCCCGGCGCGCGGCGCGGACCACCATACGGCCGTACGGGCCATGGCCAGGGAACTCGTCGCCACCGAGGACTTCGACGCGGCCCCCGACGGCGAGCCGAAACGCTGGCTGCGGGCCTGCGCCGAGGGGCAGGGCCCCCGAGGCGCGGGCGGCCCGGAGGCGTGGGCCCGCGCCGCCCACGGCCAGCACCTCGCGTACGTCGTCCGCCGGCTGCGCAGATGGCCACCGGACGACTGGGCGGTGTGACCCGCCCACCGATCCGGGACGTATGACCCGCCCGCCGCGCCTGGGCGCACGACCCGTCCACCACGCCTGGGCGCATGACCCGCCCGGCGCTGCGGAATGACCCACCCGGCCGCACCCGCCCCCGTCCGCGCCGCGCGCCGCCGCGCCCCGAATTACGCTGGGAAGCGTGGCCGAGATCGTGCTCACCAACACCGGTCGTGACGCGTTCCTGGAGGCGAACCCGGAGTTCCGGGGGCCGGGAGCGGTCAGGGCGGTGGACGCCGTGCTCGGACTGCTCGCGCTGCACGGGGCGGACCGGGCGAGCGGAGTCCCCGAGCCGACCCCCGATCTGGCGCGGCGGCTGCTCGTGGAGGACCTGCCCTCCTTCGTCTGGGCGGACCCGGCGGAACTGACCGTGTATCCGGCGGTCCTGCGGGCGCTCGCCCGGCGGTTCGACGAGGCGGACCGGACCGGGGTCGAGGAAGCCGTCGACCAGGCCGGCGCCGACTTCGAACGGGCCATGACGGACCCCGGCAATCTGACCTGGCCCCGCTGGTACGCCCGACTGCTGCGGACCGAGGGTGTCGATGCCGACGACCCCGGCGCGGTACGGGCCTGGCTGGCCCGGCTGAGCCGGGTACCGGTGCCCGAAGGCGCGCGGCGGGCCGACCTCGCGGGACGGACCGCCGTCGCCGACGTCCTTCTCGCCGAGGTGCTGACCAGGGCGTACGTCCGGGACGCCGAGCAGTCGCCAGCCGCCGGGCCGCTCCTCGCCGACCATGACGTCGCGCGGGGCATCGGGGCCGTCGCCCACGCGCTTGTCGGCCGGTGGACCGCGGCCGGACTGCCCGAGGGGCTCGCGGGACCGTATGCGTACCTCGCGCCCGGACCGGAGGATCTTCCCCATCTCGCCCTCGCCGACGCGCTGCTCGGCGAACACCTGGACTATTACGGGGACGTGGCCGTACCACTCCCGCCCCCCGCCCTCTGCTTCACGGATTCAGAGGGACTGGAGGGACTAGAGGGATCAGAGGCACCGGAAGGTGAACCGGGGGAAGCGGGAAACACGGGAGGTATGAGGACTGCGGCCGAAGGGGCCGCCGACCCGTCCGCACCCCCGGCCCCCGGCGCGGACGCGCGGACGGAACGGGACGCCGATCTGCTCGCGACTGCCGTCGACGCTCTCACCGGGACGGACCCGGACCCCGACGCCGGCCCCTACGGGGGCGAGGCCGCCCATCTCCTCTACACGCTCTACCAGCGCGGCTGCTCGGCGGAGTCGGTGGCCCGCCGCGCCGCCGAGTTCGAGGACTGGACGGTCGACCCCGCCCTGGAGGACGCGCCGGTACGGGTACCGCTGCCCGGCTCGCCCGCGTACACCACCCCCACCGCCGCAGAACTCGCCCGGCTGCTCGGCACCCCCGGCGTCGGCGACGCCGACCGCGCCCGTCTCGACGGTCCGGCCCGCGCGCTGGCCACCGTGGTCGACCGGCTCGCCGCGACCGGCCTCGTCTTCCGGCGCGGGGACGCCTTCGGGCTCGGTCCGCGCGGCTGCGCGGCGGTCCGTCACATGCTCGCGATCCGCGGCGTCGTGGTGCCAGGACCGGGGGAGACGGACGGCTGGGACGCGGCCCCGCTGGTGGCCGCCGCCGCTGTCTGGCCCCCGGCCGCCGCCCGGCGGGTCCTGCGCGACTGGCTGCGGGCCCACGGCGACGGCGACGTGGCCTGGTCCGCGCTGCTCGGCGCCATCGGCTCCGTCAACCGGGGTACCTCCGACGCCGCGGCCACCCGCGGCCTGCTCGACGTCCTCGATCTGTCCGCCGCCCCCGCCGGGGTGCTGCGCGGCCTCCTCGCGCACCCCGTCGTCGGCGCCCGGGCGGAGGAGACGCTGCGCCGGAGGGGCGAGCCGGTGGCGCCCGGCGAGGTCCCGACCGAGGCCCGGGCCCTCGCGGTGCTCGACACGCTGCCCGGCAAGAAGGGGCCCCTGGAGTCGCGCCGTACCGCCTTCGACACGGCGGCCGCCGCCTGGCCCGGCGGAGCGGCGGCCCTCGTCGCCGCCATGAAAGCCGCCGACCCGCACGAGACCGCCCGCGTCCTCACCCCTCTCGGCGTCAGCGTGTCCTGAGCCGCGCCGCATTCCTCCCCTTGGCTGCATTCCTCCCCTTGGCCGCGCTGCTCTCCTTGTGCGCGGGTACGCGCGCGTGGGGAGCGATGGCGGGGTCACAGCCGCACCATCACCTCGTCCAGGGTCTTGCGGCGGAGGTCGGGTACGCGCGCGTCCTCGGCCGGATAGCCGACCGGGATGACATAGGCGGCCCGCTCCTCCGGCGGACGGTCGCAGACCTCGTTCAGGAAACGCATCGGGCTCGGCGTGTGGGTGAGGGTCGCCAGACCCGCCTGATGGAGCGTGGCAAGCAGCAGGCCGACGGCGATGCCGACCGACTCCTTGGTGTAGTAGGGACGGGGCGTCTCGGGCCCCTTGTGGACCTCGAAGACCACGATCACGGCGGGCGCGGTCTCCAGGAACGGCTTGCTCCAGTCGGTGCCCAGCGGCGCCAGGGCCTCCAGCCACTCGGCCGACGCGCGGCGGCCGTAGAACTCCCGCTCCTCCGCCTCGGCGGCCTCGCGCAGTCGCCGCTTGCGCTCCGGGTCGGTGAGCACGACGAAACGCCACGGCTGGACGTGCGCCCCGCTGGGCGCGGTGGCGGCGGTACGGATCGCCCACTCCAGCACGCCCTCGGGCAGCGGGCGGTCGCGGAAGTCGCGCACGGTACGCCGGCGGGCCATCACCTCGTGGAAGGCGCGGGCCCGTTCCTCCGCCTCCCCGGCCGGTACGGCCAGCGGCCGGTGCGGCACGGTGGGGTGGGCGAGGGTGGCGACCGGTGTCCCGGTCGGCTCATTGGTCTGGTCCATGCGGGCAGCACAGCACGAGGGGAGGCCCGGGGTAAATGCCCGAACCGGCTGAATCCCCGAGTGATCCGAATCGGAGCCGGCGGCCCTGGTCCGGTGCCGGAGCCGGCCCCGCGTCCTCCGAAGAGCCGGACAGCCCCTACGCTTCCTCGGGCCGCACCCACGCTCCCAGCTTCTCCGGGTTGCGGAACCCCCAGATCCGGGTGGCGCGCCCGTCGGAGACGTCGAACGCGGCCACGGTCACGACGACCCCGCCGAGCAGGGCCACCAGGCCCGGCATGCCGTTGACCGAACGCTCCCGGATGTCGAGCCCCGGGGCCTTGTCGGCGAGGGCCACCAGATACTGGGCGATGCGCGCACCGCCCTCGACCGGGCGCAGGACGGCGCTGGCCAGCCCGCCTCCGTCGACGGTCATCACGGCGGCCGGGTCGAGGAGTCCGACGAGGGCGGGGATGTCCTTCGTCTCCCACGCCTCCTTGACGTGCCGCACCACATCGGCCCGGTCGGCCCGGTCGGTCCGATTGGTTCGGCTGGTCCGGCCGGTCCGGTCGGCCACCGCGACCGGCGCGCGCACCGGCCCTGTGGGGTGCGCGGGGTGCGCGGGGCCCGGGAGGTCCGGGAGGCCCGTGGCGCCGCTGACCCTTCGCCGGGCGGAGGCCGCCAGTTGCTTGCAGGCCGCGGGGGTACGGTCGAGTACGCCCCCGATCTCGGCGAACGGGTACCGGAACACGTCGTGCAGGACGAACGCCACCCGCTCGGCGGGCGTCATCGATTCCAGGACGACGAGGAAGGCCATGCCCACCGACTCGTCCAGCACGATCTGGTCGGCGGGGTCCGCGGCGCCGGCCGGGCCGGCGGAGGCCGGCCGGTCCTCCTCGGTGCGGTCGGGCAGCGGCTCGGGCAGCCAGGCGCCGACATAGCGTTCCCGGCGGGCCCGTGCCGAGCCCAGCAGGTCCAGACAGATCCGGCCGGTCACCGTCGTCAGCCACGCGCCGGGGGAGCGGATCTCCGCGCGCCGGGCGCGCGGCATCGCGTACCAGCGCGCGTAGGCGTCCTGGACGGCGTCCTCGGCCTCGGTGAGCGAGCCGAGCAAACGGTAGGCGACATTGACGAGTTGAGCCCGCTCGCCCGCGACTCCGTCGGCGCCGGCTGTCCCGTTCGTCATTCCCCGCACCCTCGCCTTACCTTTCGCGGCCCTGTTTCGTCGGACGGGTGAGACCTTATCGATCCACTGCCCGAAGACGATGTCTCCTGGGCGGAAAAGAGGACTGTGACATGGCCACCGAGGTGACGGCGCGGGCACGGCGCGGCTCTTCGTTCCTGCGGATCGCGATCGCCCTGCAGACGCTGACCATCTTTCTCCAGGCGGTCTCCGCAGGGCTGTTGCTGACCGCCTCCTACGGGGAGACGATCCACAGTGTCGGAGCCCGGGTGATGTACGCGGCGTCGATGCTGTACGTCCTCGCGGCGGTCCTGGCGTGGAAGCCGGGCGGTGGCTCGCCCCGGCCCATCTGGTACGCGTCGGGCTTCCTGGTCCTCGCCTCGGTCCAGGTCGTGCTGGGCATCGCGCACGTTCCGTCGGTCCATCTCCCCCTGGGCGTCCTGATGTTCGGCCTGAGCGTGCTGGCACTGGCCGGGGCCTCCCGCCGCTGAGCCCCGTCCGGCCTTCTCCGGCCCGACCCTCTCCCGTCCGGCCCTCTCCGGTCCGGATCGCTTCGGTCCCGATGCCCGGACCGACCGTGACCGCGGGTCCCGCCCCCATGGCGTACGGGGGTGGGGCGGGGCCCGCAACGGGATCCGGGATCAGGGTGCCGGAGGGCGGTCAGTCGACGAGCTGTTCGTACGCGGGCAGGGTCAGGAAGTCCGCGTAGTCCGCGTCCAGCGCGACACGCAGCAGCAGATCGTGAGCCTGCTGCCAGGTGCCGGCCGCGAACGCCTCCTCGCCGATCTCTGCCCGGATCGCGGCCAGTTCGCGCGCGGCGACCTCGCGGGCCAGCTCTGGTGTCACCTTCACGGTCGCGCCGTCGTGCTCGACCTCCACGCCCGCGTTGATCCACTGCCAGATCTGCGAGCGCGAGATCTCCGCCGTGGCGGCGTCCTCCATCAAATTGAAGATGGCGACGGCACCGATGCCGCGCAGCCACGCCTCGATGTAACGGATCCCGACCTGAACGGCGTTGCGCAGCCCCTCGAAGGTGGGCCGGGCGTCGAGCGAGGCGATGTCGATGAGCTCCGGGGCCGTGACATGGACGTCCTCGCGCAGCCGGTCCTTCTGGTTCGGCTTGTCACCCAGCACCGCGTCGAAGGAGGCCATGGCGATCGGCACCAGGTCCGGGTGGGCGACCCAGGAACCGTCGAACCCGTCGCCCGCCTCCCGGTCCTTGTCGGCCCGGACCTTCTCGAAAGCGACCTTGTTGACCTCGGCGTCCTTGCGGGACGGAATGAAGGCCGCCATGCCGCCGATCGCGTGCGCGCCACGCTTGTGGCAGGTGCGGACGAGGAGTTCGGTGTACGCGCGCATGAACGGGGCCGTCATCGTCACCGCGTTGCGGTCCGGCAGCACGAAACGCTCGCCCGCGTCGCGGAAGTTCTTGACGAGGGAGAACAGATAGTCCCAGCGGCCGGCGTTCAACCCGGAGGCGTGGTCGCGCAGTTCGTAGAGGATCTCCTCCATCTCGTACGCGGCGGTGATGGTCTCGATGAGCACCGTGGCGCGGACGGTGCCCTGCGGGATGCCGGCGTAGTCCTGGGCGAAGACGAAGACGTCGTTCCAGAGGCGGGCCTCCAGGTGCGACTCGGTCTTCGGGAGGTAGAAGTACGGCCCCTTGCCGAGGTCGGTCAGCCGCCGCGCGTTGTGGAAGAAGTACAGGCCGAAGTCGACGAGCGCGCCGGGGACCGGGCGGCCCGCGACGGTCAGATGGCGCTCGTCCAGATGCCAGCCGCGCGGCCGCGTGACGACCGTGGCGAGCTCCTCGGCCGGCTTCAGGGCGTACGATTTGCCGGACCGAGGATCCGTGAAGTCGATGTTCCGGGTGTACGCGTCGATCAGATTGACCTGACCGAGGATCACGTTCTCCCAGGTGGGGGCCGACGCGTCCTCGAAGTCCGCGAGCCAGACCCGGGCGCCCGAGTTCAGCGCGTTGATCGTCATCTTGCGGTCGGTCGGGCCGGTGATCTCGACCCGCCGGTCGTTCAGGGCGGCCGGCGCGGGTGCCACCCGCCAGGAGTCGTCGGCGCGGATCGCCGCGGTCCCGGGCAGGAAGTCCAGGGTGGACGTACGGGCGATCTCCGCGCGCCGCTCGGCGCGGCGGGCGAGCAACTCGTCACGGCGCGGGGTGAACCGGTGGTGCAGCTCGGCCAGGAACGCGAGTGCTTCGCCGGTGAGCACCTCCTCCTGGCGCGGCAGGGACTCGGCTTCGACGACGACCGGGGAGGACGGCGCTGCTGCGGACATGAACGGTCACTTCCTTCAGCGGGCTTCGCGGGCTTCGCGGGCTTCGTGGATCTCGCGGACTTCGAGGGCGGTGCCGGGCGGTCGCCCGGGTGGGGCAGCGGGCGACGGGTCGGGGCCGGGCGGTTCTGGAAAATGGATACTAGTTTTCTCATTGTGGAAGTTCAACGGTTGTCGATTGTCGGGAGTCTTCAGGTCGACACCCCATGGCGGGGGCTTCGGCGAGGGCTTCGAGGGGCCCCGGTCCGCTCACTCCAGACGCGCCAGATCCGCCGCCGTGTCGATGTCGTACGGCTCGGCGACCTCCGAGCAGTCCACGAGGGTGATCGCGTCCCGGTGCGCCGCCAGATACCCGCGCGCCCCCTGGTCCCCTACCGCCCCTGCCACGACCCCGGCCCAGTGCGCCGCGCCGAACAGCACCGGATGCCCACGCCGCCCCCGGTACGAGGCCGCGGCCAGGGTGTCGCGCCCTTGGTACGCCGCCCGAACCCGCGCCACGGCCGCCGCGCCGATCCCCGGCTGGTCCACCAGGGACACGAGGACCGCGTCGAACTCGTCGGGGTGGGCGCCCAGCGCGTCCAGCCCCGCCCGCAGCGACGACCCCATGCCCTCGGCCCACCCGGCGTTGTCCACCAGGACGCACGCGGGCAGCCGCGCCTCCTGCCGTACCCGCTCCGCGCCCGCGCCGAGCACCACGTACACCGCCCCGCAACCGCCGTCCCACAGAGCCCGCGCCGCGTGCTCGACGAGCGGGCGGCCCCGGTGGGGGAGCAGCGCCTTGGGGCGCCCGCCGAGCCGCCGGCCGCCGCCGGCCGCGAGCAGCAGCCCGGCGACCCGGGGCGTCGTCGTCACGTGAGGTCCTGCCGTCTCATCCGTCATAGGGGAGTGCATACCGCATCAGGGGCGGACCACTCGGATGCCTGAAAGTCGGGACGCGTGCTGGCGCGCCGGGCGAACAAGGGAGTTAACTGGCCCGCAACCCCGGACGACCGGCCATCGCCCGACCGCCGGCCGAACGGGACCGGCACAGGAGCGTGCACGAAGGGGGTGGGGCACCCCCTGGGGGGAGAGTCGTGTTGCGAAGTGTGGGGCAGCGGCCGCAGGCCGCCGACGACCTGGATCCGCGGGTGGCCGAACTGCGCGCCGCCGTGACCCGGCTCAGGCGTGAACTCGCCGGAAATAGGCAAGAGTTCGCCGACCGGGTGATCGCGGAGGACGAACTGGCCGCACTCGACGCGATGGCGTTGAGCGGCATCCCGGAGGTGTGGCGGTTGCGCCGCTCGCTGCTGCTGATCGCGGGCGCGGTCGGCTCCGTCAGCGCGCTCGCCGAGGGGCTCACGGCCGTGCGGTGCGCCGTCGAACTCTTCGGCCCGTCGAACCAGGCACCGGCCCAGCCGCCGGTGGCGCACCCGGGGCGGTCCGTGCCATAGGGGCTGTCCGGGTGGCCGGGTGGCCGGGTAGCCAGGTAGTCGGCTGTCCGGCGGGGCGGCGCGGGTCGGGCGGGATGGTGCGGGTCAGGCGGTGCGGGCCGGGGACCCGGGGTCAGCGCCTGATCAGCCGGCGTGCCGTCGCCGCCGCGACCGCCGCCGTCCGGGAGTCCACGCCCAGCTTGGCGAAGACATGCACCAGATGGGACTTCACCGTCGCCTGGCTGAGGAACAGGGCCTTGCTGATCTGCTGGTTGGACAGGCCCTCGCCGACCAGCTGGAGGACCTCCAACTCGCGTTTGGTCAGCGCCTCCGCCGGGGTGCGCATCCGGTCCATCAGCCGGTGCGCCACCGCGGGGGCGAGCGCCGACTGCCCGGCGGCGGCCGTCCGTACCGCCGCCGCCAGTTCCTCCGGCGGGGCGTCCTTCAGCAGATAGCCGGAGGCCCCGGCCTCCACCGCCGCGAGGATGTCGGCGTCCGTGTCGTATGTGGTGAGGACGAGCACCCTCGGCCCGCCCGGTACGGCGGTGATCGCGGCGGTCGCCTCCGAGCCGTGCATCCCGGCACCGAACTGGAGATCCATCAGGACCACGTCCACACCCCCGGCGGCGGCCAGCTCGACCGCC
The DNA here is from genome assembly GCF_040646255.1 of Streptomyces sp. NPDC046203. NCBI lineage: Bacteria > Bacillati > Actinomycetota > Actinomycetes > Kitasatosporales > Streptomycetaceae > Streptomyces > Streptomyces sp. NPDC046203. Next base: position 77,115 of record NZ_JBEYZX010000026.1, read on the forward strand.
CGCTCGGCCGTCGCGGCCTCCGCCGCCACCGTGAAGTCGGGCTCGGTGTCGAGGACGGCCCGCAGCCCGGCCCGTACCACCGGGTGGTCGTCGGCGAGCAGGAGTCGGAGGGGCATGCGTCAGGCTCCGGTCGGCAGGGAGGTGGGGGGCGAAGGCGAAGGCGAGGGAGCGCCGGACACGGATGCGGGCGCGGGTACGGCTCCGGCAGTGGCGGCTCCGGTGGCGGTCGCGGTGGCCGGGTCCGGGAGGGGCAGGGTGACGGCCACGGCGGTGCCTTGCCCCGGCGCGGACTCGACCGTGAACACGCCGCCGAGGGACTCCGCCCGCGACCGCATCGCGGGCAGCCCGAAGCCGCCCTCCGCGGACGGCCGCGCGGGGCGCGGCGCGACCGGGTCGAAACCCGTGCCGTCGTCCACCACGTCCAGCGTCACGGACCCGGCCATGAACGACAGCGTGATCTCCGCGCGCGAGGCCGCGGCGTGCCGCACCGTGTTCGCCAGTGCCGACTGGGCGATCCGCAGCAACGCCACCTCGTACGGGGTGGGCAGCTCGACCGGGGTCCCGCTCACCGAGAACCGCACCCGGGGCCCGGCCGTACCGTCGGCACCGGCCGACCCGCCGCCCGCCTCCGTGCCGACCGGCCCACCTGTACCGGCAGGCTCGCCCACACCGTCCGGCCCACCCGAACCGTCCGGCCCACTGGCACCCTCCGCCTCACCCGAACCCTCTGGTCCACCCGTCCCGTGCGTCGCGCACAGCCGTTCCAGCGCCCCGGCGAGCGAGCCGTGCTCCAGGCCGGGCGGGGCGAGTGCCCGTACGAAGCGCCGTGCCTCCGCCAGGTTGTCCTGGGCGGCCCGTCGCGCGCGGTCGATGTGCCCGGCGGCCGGGGATCCCGCCGGCAGCGTCCGCTCGGCGGCCCGCAGCAGCAATTGGATCGAGGACAGCCCCTGGGCCAGCGTGTCGTGGATTTCCCGGGCCAGCCGCTCCCGCTCCGCGAGCGTGCCCGCGTGCCGCTCGGCCGCCGCCAGCTCGGCCCGGGTCGAGATCAGTTCGTCGATCAGCCGGCGCCGTCGCTCGCTCTCCCGGTACAGCGCCTGGAAGCCGAGCACGGTCGCCACCGCGACCGCCGCCCCGAGCAGCGGCCCGATGAAGACCCCCGGGCTGAGCGCGGCCCCGTGCCGTACGTACGACAGGATCGCGGCGCCCGCCGTGAGGGCCACCGCCGGCAGCGACCAGCGGGCCGGCAGGAGATGCAGCTGGAGGAAGTAGAGGGGGAAGGCGAGCCACAGTCCTTCCGGGGTCAGCCACAGCAGGGCCAGCCAGGACAGGAACAGGGCGAGGAGCCAGAGCGCCGCGGCGCGCTGTGACGACCGTACGGCGGGCAGCAGCGATCCGGCCGCGTAGACCGCGCCCGTCACGGCCGCCGCGGCGATCCCGGCGACCGTCTCCGTGCGCAGGGCCGCGAGGACCAGCAGCGCCGCCATCAGCAGATGCAGGCAGAGGCGCAGCGCGCGCAGGGCGGGGGTCGGTGAGCGGGGATCCATGGTTCTTCCAGGGTAGGCGGGACGGAAGAGTGAACCGGACAATCCGGACTCAATCGAAAGTTTGATTACGAAGCCACCCGTGGCGCGATGCCCCGGACGGCCCCGTCCGAGCAGGCTGGGCCCCATGTTCGTGGCATGGAGAGACCTGCGCTTCGCCAAGGGGCGATTCACCTTGATGGGCACCGTGATCGTCCTGATCACCCTGCTCGTCGGACTGCTGTCGGGACTGACCGCCGGGCTCGCCCGCGAGAACATCTCGGCGATCACCGGACTGCCCGCCGACCGGCTGGCCTTCGCCGCGCCGCCCGACGGCCAGTCGGTCTCCTTCACCAATTCGACCGTCACCGCCTCCCAGTGGCGGGCCTGGGCCGGCCGCCCCGGCGTGGCGAGCGCCGCGCCGCTCGGCATCCGTACCCTCAACGGCGTCGCGGGCGACCGGACCGCCGCCCTCTCCGCCTTCGGTACGGAGCCGGGCGCGGGCCTCGCCCCCGAGAGCGGGCGGCTCGGGCCGGGCCGGGCGGTGCTCTCGGCGTCGGCGGCGCGGGAGCTGCGGGTCACGGAAGGGGAGCGGGTCCGGCTCGGCCCCGTGGACGTCACCGTCGCGGCGATCGCCGGGGACGCCTCGTACAGCCACACGCCCGTCGTGTGGACCTCGCTCGACGACTGGCAGCGGCTCGGCCGGGGCGAGGGCGCCAAGGAGGCGCAGGCCACCGTGATCGCGCTCACCGGTTCGGGCTCCGGCTTCGGCTCCGGTTCCGGTGCCGGCTCCGGGGTCGACTGGGCGGCCGGGGACCGGGCCGCCGGCACGGCGGCGCGGACCGTCGACGAGGCCCTTGGCGCCATAGGGTCGTACCAGGCCGAGAACGGCTCGCTCCAGCTGATGCGCGGTTTCCTCTTCGTCATCTCCGCGCTGGTCATGGGTGCCTTCTTCACCGTCTGGACCATTCAGCGCAGTGCCGACGTCGCCGTGCTCAAGGCGCTCGGCGCCTCCACCCCGTATCTGCTGAAGGACGCCCTCGGCCAGGCCGTGGTGATGCTCGGCGCGGGCACCCTGCTCGGCACCGGGTTCGCCGTCGGCATCGGCGCGCTGATCAGCGGCGGCGACGTGCCGTTCGTCCTGCGGCCGTCGACCGTGCTCGGCCCGGCCGCCGTGATGATCGTGCTCGGAGTCCTCGGCTCGGCCCTGTCCATCCGGCGGATCACCGCCGTCGACCCCCTGACCGCGCTCGGGAGCGCCCGATGAGCCTGCTGCTCGACGATGTGACCCTCACCTATCCGGACGGCGACGGCCGGCTCACCGCACTCGACGCGGTGTCCCTCACCGTGCCCGCCGGCACCCTCACCGCCGTCGTCGGGCCGTCCGGCTCGGGCAAGTCCAGTCTGCTCGCGGTGGCCGCGACCCTGGTCACCCCGGACCGGGGGCGGGTCGTGGTGGCCGGCACGGACACCGGAACGCTCGGTCCGGCCGCCAAGGCGGAGCTGCGGCGGGGCCGGATCGGCATCGTCTTCCAGCAGCCGAACCTGCTGCCGTCGCTCAGCGCCCTCGAACAGCTCCAGGTGATGGCCCACCTCTCCGGGCGCCGGCCGCGCGCCGTGCGGGACCGGGCCCTGGAACTCCTGGACGCGGTGGACCTCGCCGGCCAGGCCCACCGCCGGCCCCACCAGCTCTCCGGCGGCCAGCGCCAGCGCGTCAACATCGCGCGGGCCCTGATGAACGAGCCGGCCGTCCTCCTCGTCGACGAGCCGACGAGCGCCCTGGACCACGAGCGGGGCGCGGCCGTCATGGCGCTCCTCGCCCGGCTGACCGAGGAGCGGGGGACGGCGACGGTGCTGGTCACGCACGATCGCGCGCACCTGGGGCGGGCGGACCGCACGGTGACGGTACGGGACGGACGGCTGACCGAGGAGGCCGGTCCGGGGCCGGGTCCGGGGCCAGGCGCTGGGACGGTCACCGGGCCGGTCGTCGGCGGGGCGGCGGACCTGACGGTCTGAGCGATGCGGGGTCGTACGGACGAGGGCCCCGGAACCCAAGGTCAGCGGTTCCGGGGCCCTTCCGCCCCTGTCTTCTACGGCGTACGAGCGGAGTTGTACGCCGTAAGAGTGCGGTGCCCGTTCAGTTCCGGCCGCCGCCCAGGGAGCCCGAAGTGCTCGCCAGCGCCGCCGACAGTTCCCGCGCGACCTGCTGGAGGACCGGGACGATCCGCTCGGTCGCCGCCTCCGTGACCCGGCCGGCCGGGCCCGAGATGGAGATGGCCGCCGCCGTGGGGGAGTCGGGCACCGGGACGGCGAGGCAGCGGACGCCGATCTCCTGCTCGTTGTCGTCGACCGCGTATCCGCTCTCACGCACCACCGTCAGGGCGTCGAGGAATCCCTCGGGCGTGGTGATCGTCCGGTCGGTGGCGGCGGGCATGCCGGTGCGGGCGAGCAGCGCGCGCACCTCGTCGGCGGGGGTGTGCGCGAGCAGCGCCTTGCCGACCCCGGTGGTGTGCGGCAGCACCCGGCGGCCGACCTCCGTGAACATGCGCATCGAGTGCTTGGACGGCACCTGGGCGACGTACACGACCTCGTCGCCGTCGAGCAGGGCCATGTTCGCCGTCTCGCCGGTCTCCTCGACGAGCCGCGCCAGATAAGGACGGGCCCAGGTGCCGAGCAGCCGGGAGGCGGACTCGCCGAGCCGGATCAGACGGGGGCCGAGGGCGTACCGGCGGTTGGGCTGCTGGCGGACGTAACCGCAGGCCACGAGGGTGCGCATCAGCCGGTGGATCGTCGGCAGCGGCAGCCCGCTGCCGGCGGAGAGCTCGCTCAGTCCGACCTCGCCGCCCGCGTCGGCCATCCGCTCCAGAAGGTCGAAGGCACGTTCGAGGGACTGGACGCCACCGCTCGCGGCGGCGGGCTTGGCGGCGTCGGTGGCGCGGGCGCTGGACGTCGGCACGGCAACGGTCCTTTCGGGGCAGGCGGGCGAGGCAGCAGCCTACCGGGCGCCCGGGCCGCGCACACGGCCCAGGTCCCGGCATCCGGGCCGGTCAGCGGGGCTTTCGCGGCCCGCCGACGGCTGCCCGCCAGGGGGCCTGGACCACCCCTCCGCAGGACCCTCGGCGACGGAAGAGGTTTCTTCTGTGCGGAATCACCCTTCCGCTTCACGGAACGACGGCGCTCGCGGATATCGCTCCGCGGCCCCGCCGGACGTCCGCCGGACGGACCCTTGACGGCCGGTGGCCGGGTGCGCAGACTCCTTCAACAGTTCGTTGAATCCCGTTTCGGGAAGAAGCGGGCCGATGAAGAAGATGAAGAAGATGAAGAAGAAGGGGAAGGGGTACGGGTGGACGTCGACCTGGTCCTGCGCTCGACACGCGTCATCACCCCCGGCGGAACCCGCCCGGCGTCGATCGCCGTCTCCGGCGGGACGATCGCGGCCGTCCTGCCCCACGACGCCCCCGTTCCGGCGGGCGCGCGCCTGGAGGACGTCGGCGACCACGCCGTCCTGCCCGGCCTCGTCGACACCCACGTCCATGTGAACGATCCCGGCCGCACCGCCTGGGAGGGCTTCTGGACCGCGACCCGCGCCGCGGCCGCCGGCGGCATCACCACCCTGCTCGACATGCCGCTCAACTCGCTGCCGCCCACCACCACCGTCGGCCACCTGCGGGTCAAACAGGACGTCGCCCGCGCCAAGGCGCACATCGACGTCGGCTTCTGGGGCGGCGCCGTCCCCGACAACGTCAAGGACCTGCGCCCCCTGCACGACGCCGGAGTCTTCGGCTTCAAGTGCTTCCTGTCGCCCTCCGGCGTCGACGAGTTCCCGCGACTGGACCAGGAGCGGCTGGCCGCCGCGCTCGCCGAACTCGCCGCGTTCGACGGTCTGATGATCGTGCACGCCGAGGATCCGAGTGAGCTGGACTCCGCTCCCCAGAAGGCGGGTGCCGCGTACGCCGACTTCCTCGCCTCCCGGCCGCGAGCCGCCGAGAACGCCGCCATCCGGAACCTGATCGACCAGGCTCGCCGGCTGCGCGCCCGCGTCCACGTCCTCCATCTGTCCTCGGCGGACGCGCTGCCGCTCCTCGCCGCAGCCAAGGCCGAGGGCGTACGGATCACCGTCGAGTCCTGCCCCCACTTCCTCACCCTCACGGCCGAGGAGATCCCGGACGGCGCGACCGAGTTCAAGTGCTGCCCGCCCATCCGCGAGGCCGCCAACCAGGACCTGCTCTGGCAGGGCCTCGCCGACGGCACCATCGACTGTGTGGTCTCCGACCACTCGCCGTCCACCGCCGACCTGAAGACCGGCGACTTCGCCACCGCCTGGGGCGGCATCTCCTCCCTCCAGCTCGGGCTTCCCGCGATCTGGACCGAGGCCCGCCGTCGCGGCCACACCCTTCAGGACGTCGCCCGCTGGATGTCCACCGGCCCCGCCCGGCTCGCCGGTCTCGACCGGAAGGGCGCCATCGAGGCGGGGCGCGACGCCGACTTCGCCGTCCTCGCCCCGGACGCCACCTTCACCGTCGACCCCGCCGGCCTCCAGCACAAGAACCGCGTCACCGCCTACGCCGGCCGGACGCTGCACGGCGTGGTGACGGCCACCTGGCTGCGCGGCGAACGGATCCACGACCGAGGGGTGCTGAGCGAGCCGGGCGGACGGCTGCTGACGCGGAGGGACCGGCCGCACGCCCCCGGCCGCTGACGCGGGCGACCGGCCGGGCGGTGGGCGACGTACGAGAGGAAGCCGGTTCCCGTTCCCCGGCCCCCTCCCGTACGGCGCCCCTCGCCCGTACGTGTTCCTCCGCCCGCGTCCCTCCCCCGCGTCCTCCTGCCGCGCGGGCCGCCCTCGCCGCGACGCGTCACGCCGCGTGGCCGCCGTCCACCGCGAACTCCGCGCCCGTCACATACGTGGCGTCCGGGCCCGCGAGGAAGGCGATCATCGCGGCCACCTCCTCCGGGGTACCGAAGCGGCCGAGGGCCGTCACGGCGGCCTGGCCCTCCGCGTACGGGCCGTCGGCCGGGTTCATGTCGGTGTCGATCGGACCCGGGTGGACGATGTTCGCGGTGATGCCGCGCCCGCCCAGCTCCCGGGCCAGCGCCTTCGTCAGTCCGACCAGCGCGGACTTGCTCGTCGCGTACAGCGTGCCGCCCGGCCCGGGGACCCGCTGGACCATGCAGCTGCCGACCGTGATGATCCTGCCGCCCCGTTCCATGCGCGCGGCGGCCGCCTGCGCGGCCAGGAAGGCACCGCGGACGTTCACCGCGAACACCCGGTCGGCCTCCGCCAGGGTCAGCGACTCCAGCGGGCCGAGAACGCCGACCCCGGTGTTGTTGACGAGTACGTCCAGCCGGCCGAGGGCGTCGGCCGCCCAGGCCACGGCCCCGGCCGCGTCGCCCGCGTCGGCGGCGTCGGCCCGCAGGGCCAGGGCCTTGCCGCCGACCGCCTCGATCCTGGCCGTGACCTCGCGTGCCCGCTCCTCGCCCTGGACGTAGGTGAAGGCGACATGCGCGCCCTCCTCGGCGAGCCGGACGGCCGTCGCCGCGCCGATACCCCGGCTGCCGCCGGTGACCAGGACCGTCTTGCCGCTCATCGTGGACATGCGAACTCCTCGTGATTTCCCGATGTTCTGTGCAGCGCTTGTCGTTGCGAGTTCAATGAAACGCGGGGTGCGGCCCCCTCACCGGCGGCAATCGGACACCGAGGCGGACCGCCGGCGAGCGCCGCCGGGAAGCGCGTCCGGCGCGGGTGGGACACGATGGTCGGCAACGGAAAGGGCACCCCCATGGCCACCCTGAGCCTCACCCAGTTCGTCACCCTCGACGGTGTCCAGCAGGGCCCCGGCGGGCCCGACGAGGACACCAGGGGCGGCTTCGACCTCGGCGGCTGGTCGATGCCGTACGGCGACGAGGACTTCGGCCGCTTCATCACCGAGGTGTTCGAGCGGCCCACCGCGTTCCTCCTCGGCCGCCGCACCTACGACATCTTCGCCGGATACTGGCCGGAGCGGACCGACCCCGAGGACCTCATCGCGCGCCGGCTCAACACCCTCCCCAAGTACGTCGCCTCCACCACCCTCACCGAGGCGGACTGGGACGGCACCAGCATCCTGCGGGGCGATGTCGCCCTGGAGGTCGCGGAACTCAAACGGCGGTTCGACGGCGAGATCCAGATGCACGGCAGCGCCGCGCTCGCCCGCACCCTCCTCGACCACGGACTGATCGACACCCTGCACCTCTGCGTCTTCCCGGTCGTCCTCGGCAAGGGCCGCCGCCTCTTCGAGGCCGGTGCCACCCCGGCCGCCTTCCGGCTCACCGATCTGCGCCGCACCGCGTCGGGCCTCGCCCTCCACACGTACGAGCAGGCGGGCCGGCCCACCTACGGGACCGTGGGATAGCCGGGACCGCGGGATAGCCGGGGCGGCTGCGGAGGCGGGGCAGCCGGGCCCGGGACTCGGCCGGCGCGGCCCGGTACCGTGATCATCCCCGTGTGAGAGCCGTCGAAGTCTCCACCGCGTACGCCCTGTTGGAGACCTCCGCCCATGACCGCTTCCCCGGCCTTCGCCGCCCCCGCGTCCCTCGGCGCCCCGCGCCGCGCCTGGCTCACCGATCTGCCCGTCCTGCTGGTCGCGGTGGTGTGGGGCGGCAGTTACCTGGCCGCCAAGGGCATCACCACCGCCTCCACCGTCCTCGCCGTCCTGACCCTGCGGTTCGCGGTGGTCCTGCCCGTCCTCGTCGTTGCCGGACGGCGCGGACTGCGGGCGCTGACGGCGGCCCAGTGGCGCGGCGCGGCCCTCCTCGGGCTGATCCTCGCCGGGGTGTTCCTGCTGGAGACATACGGAGTCGTCCACACCTCCGCCACCAACGCGGGCCTGATCATCAGCCTCACCATGATCCTCACCCCGCTCGCCGAGGCGGCCGTGAACCGCACCCGGCCGCCCCGCGCCTTTCTGGCCGCCGCCGCGCTGTCCGTCACGGGCGTGGTCCTGCTCACCCAGGGCGGCGGCTTCACCGCGCCCTCGTCCGGCGACCTGCTCATGCTGCTCGCGGCGCTCGCCCGCACCGCGCACGTCCTCGTGATGTCCCGCATCAGGTCCGTCGAGACCGCCGGGTCGCTCTCCCTCACCACCGTCCAACTCGGCTCCGCCGTCGGTGTCTTCGCCCTCCTCGCCGCGCTCCAGGGAATCGGGGGCGGCGCGGGCGCGGCGCCGTGGGACGTGGCGCGCGCCTTCGGTCCGCGCGAGTGGGCGGGGCTCCTGTTCCTCTCCGTCTTCTGTACGCTCTTCGCCTTCTTCGTGCAGATGTGGGCCGTCCGCCGCACTTCCCCGTCCCGGGTCGGCCTGCTGCTCGGCACCGAGCCGCTGTGGGCCGCTGCCGCCGGTATCGCCCTGGCGGGCGACCGGCCCGGTGTCCTCGGTCTGGCCGGCGCCATCCTCGTGCTCGCGGGCACCGGTTGGGGGCGTCGCGCCGCCGACGAGGGTGCGCGATAGGTTGGCGGACCATGATTCCCCATGACGAAATCGTCACGTTGCGCGACCGCTCGCAGTCCACGATGGGAGCCGGGATCTTCCTGCTCGTCCTGGCCGGGCTGTTATGGGCCTGGTGCGCGCTTCTGCTCCTTGTCCCGTACACCGGCTCCGGTTCCAAGATGTCCGCGCCGGACTGCGAGGCCCTGATCGGCGCCCCCTACGAGCAGTTGCACGCGCCTTACGGACGCGGCGCCTGCGTGGAGGAGCGCGACTGGCCCGAGCTCCTCGGCATCCTCGCCCTCTCCCTCCCCTTCGCCACCGCCGGCGGCATGACCTACGCCCGCGGCGCGGCCACCCGCCGGATCTGCGTCCTTCTTCTCGCCCAGCACCCGAGCGGCGAGTAGCAAGGCACGCCCGGAGTCGGGGCGTTGGCACGGAAGGGCAGCCCGCCGGGCAACGGCCGGGGCGGCCGTCAAGCCGAGCCGGAACAGTGGCGGTCCAGTGACACTTCTCGGGCACGGGAGCCGTCCGCGCTCCCGCCCACGCCTCTGACCTGCGGTCTTCGCTTCTTTCGTGCCGCGCCGCGCCGCCAGGGGGATTGTCAGGTTCCAGACATGCCGGTTTCGGACAGTGAACGACCGTACTGCAATCGGTAGTTGTCCTTACAGACTGGGCGGCGCCCGCGGATGCCCTCTTGGGCACCTCGAAAGGAGTCCCCCGTGAAGAAGACCCTGACCGTGGCGGCGAGCCTGGTGCTCGCCGCGACCTGTGGCCTTGGCATGTCGCTTCCCGCGCAGGCCGCAGACATGAACGACGCGACCTCGGCGAGCCAGTCGGCGCCGGCCGGCTTCGACATGTCCAGCCTGACGCCGCAGCAGCAGGCGATCGTCGACCGGATCGAGGCCAAGCTCCCCGCCGACTGGCAGTCCCGCCTCCAGGCGGCCCGCGCGAAGCACGGCCTGGGCGACCAGGAGTGGACGTCCTTCCGTGACAGCGCCATCAACCCGGGCGACTACCAGTGCAAGACCACCGCCCTGTCGACGTACGCCGACTCCCTTCTCGACGGCGTGGACCCGTTCGTCGTCTTCATCCTCGCCATCTACGGCGGCTTCGACATGCCGACCTACGACGCGCTGCTCTTCGGCAAGGAGTCGTCGAGCAACACCTTCGGCGTCAAGGGTGAGTACACCCAGAAGCTCAACTCCGAGATGAAGAACCTCAAGCGTTTCTGGGACATCGACTCGAGCAAGATCGGGATGATGCCCATGCACGGCGCGGACGTCTTCGCCGACCGTGACCGGCTCTCCCGTACGCTCGCGGTCCTGTACGGCGGCACGCCGGCGGAGAACCTGGACCTGGCGGACATGTTCATCGAGCTGGTCGACTCGGAGCCGGCCCTCCAGCGCGGCGCCAACCCGATCTTCACCTTCAACGCCTTCGCCTACAGCGAGAAGGACGACCCGGCGCCGATGGGCATCAGCGACCGGATCATCATGGGTGACGGCATCCTGCAGGCCATGTCCGCGATCGGCCTCGGCGACGTGGCCCCGCGCGGCATCCTGGGCCACGAGTTCGGCCACCACGTGCAGTACCAGAAGGACCTCTTCGAGAGCGACCTGACGGGCCCGGAGGCCACCCGCCGCACCGAGCTGATGGCGGACGCGTTCGGCACGTACTACCTGACCCACTCCCGCGGCGAGTCGCTGAACGCCGCCCGGGTCATGAGCGCCCAGAAGTCGTTCTACGAGGTCGGCGACTGCAGCTTCACCAGCTCGGGCCACCACGGCACCCCCAACCAGCGCTTCAACTCCTCCAGCTGGGGCGCGAGCGTGGCCAACGACGCGCCGAACCAGGGTCACATCCTGCCGGCCCTCACCCTCGACAAGATGTTCGAGGCCAAGCTGCCGGACCTGGTCAAGCCGGACGCCAACTGACGGACGCCAACTGACGGCTGCCGACTGACGCCACGCCACAGGCCGTCCGGGATCCGGACGGCTGAGCGGCCGGGCGGCTGAAGACCCGCGCGGGGCGGGCCGGAGATCACACACCGGCCCGGCCCGCGCGTTCCCATACGCGTGAACGCCCCCGTACACGCTCACAGCCAGCCGTGGCGATTGGCCTGGACGCCGAGCTGGAAACGGGTCTTGGCGCCCAGCATCTCCTGGAGCCGGGCGATGCGCCGGGCCACGGTCCGCTCGCTCACCCCGAGTTCACGGGCGATCGACTCGTCGGTCAGCCCCGCGCTCAGATAGCTGAGCAACTGCCGTCCCTCGGGCGTGGCTTCACTCCCGACGGCCTCACCGGCCGGCGGCAGCGGCACGGCGATCCGCCAGTACGACTCGAAGACGCCGATCACCCCGTCCAGCAGCCCCGACGGCTGAACGACGACACTGTGATGCCCCATGCCGTCCGGAGCGGCGACGGACACGACGGCGAAACGGTCGTCGCAGACCAGCACGTTCAGCGCGACATCGGGGAAGACCCGCGCCTGCTCCCCGTGCGCGACACAGTCCCGTGCCACCTCCAACGCGTGCGGATTCTGCAGGATGTTGGCGCTGTACACCACCCGGTAGGAGACGCCCCGGTCGAGCGCGTCCAGGGTGCCCGGCCCGACCTCCGGCACCCGCTCGCCACCGCCCACCGGACCGATCGACAGCGCCCGCACCTGCTCCACGGCCTCGCCGTGCACCCGCAGTTGCACCGCCTTGGGCCGGCCGGAGGTGTCGACGACCTCGACGTAACTCGATCCGGCGGTGTGGTCGAGCCAGAACCGGGACAGGGTCGTCGCGCTCTCGTACGCGATCCTGGCCTGGCGCGCCCGCCGCTCGGCGACGGCCTCCAGAACGGCCCGGGGCGGCTGGGCCGTCAGCCTGCCGTTCCTGCGCGCGACCAGACCGATGTCGCTCAACTCGTCGACCGCGTCCGTCAGTTCGCCCGGCGGAGGGCCGGCGGGCGGCGCCGGCCGGTCGGTCAGCTCGGCCAGGGTCCGCGGACCCCGCTCCACGAGCGAGAGATAGACGGCCTCCGCTGTCGCGGAGAGACCGAGAGCCTGCAACGGACGCCCTGCGCGCATGTTCCCCCGACCCGGCGGCGCCGCTCGGCGGCGGCCCCCTCGGCCCCGAGTCCCCATCCCCGGTGGCCGTCACTCCGTTGAAATTTGAAGGGCGCCAGAGTAACACCACAAGATCATGCGCACGGCGGGGATTTTCCCGCCCTGGCTCGCGCTTCGACTCGCGCTTCGACTCGTGCCTCGACTCGTGCCTCGGCTCGTGTCCCGGCCCGCGCCCCGGTGCGGCCCCTCACGCCCGTACCCGGTCCGAGACGACCATGATCACCAGCCCCAGCGCCGCGATCACGATGTTCGCGAACAGCTCCCGCCCTTCCAGGAACCACACGTGATCCGTCAGCAGCCGGGTCGCCCCCATCAGCCTGAACCAGCCCCCGGTCAGCTCACGGAGCACCCCGCAGACGCCGAAGACCATCACCAGAAAGCCCGTGACCTCGAGAATCCTCTTCATGCCGCCGATCATGGTCCGGCCCCGCCGCGCCCCGCGTCGGCCACCGGTATCCGGTCCGACCCCGGCCGTACGACCGAAGTATCCGGCCCCGCGACTTTGGTATCGCCCCGCCGCCGCACACCCCCGCAGCCGCCCTCACCTGCGTACATTTCGGGTATGACACGCACGGCACGCCCGGACCGCCACACCTGGCTGTTCCCCTCCCACCTGGTCGAGGCCGCCCGCCACGGGGGCCCCGGGCCGGAGCAGGGGCGGCCGCGGCGCACCGTACGGGACTGGGTGGTCGACACCACGATCTTCCTGCTCGCCGCGCTCGTCGGCGTACTCGCCGCCGACAGCAGCGCCCCGTACAACAGCGAGGTCGTCAACCTCCTCGACCAGATCGCCGGCGGGCTCGCGTGCTGCGCCCTGTGGCTGCGCCGTCGCTGGCCCACCGGGCTCGCCGTCGCCCTGAGCGCCGTCGGTGTCTTCGCGCCCACCGCGGGCGGCGCGATGCTCGCCGCCCTGTTCAGCGTCGCCGTACGTCGTCCCTTCCGTGAGGTCGCCTGGATCGGGCTGTTCGCGATCGCCACCTCCACCGTCCAGGCCTTCGTCCGCCCCGAGCCCGGCACCAGCAACCTCCTGGTCATCGGCATCGGGGTCGTCCTCGTCCTCCTCGTCACCGCCTGGGGCATGCTGGTCCGCTCCCGCCGCCAGCTCGTCGAGGCGCTGCGCGACCGTGCCGTACGCGCCGAGGCCGAGTCCGAACTGCGCGCCGAACAGGCCCAGCGGCAGGCCCGCGAGGCCATCGCCCGCGAGATGCACGACGTCCTCGCCCACCGGCTCACCCTGCTCAGCGTGCACGCCGGCGCCCTGGAGTTCCGCCCCGACGCCCCGCCCGAACAGATCGCCCGCGCCGCCGGCGTCATCCGCGACAGCGCCCACGAAGCCCTCCAGGACCTGCGCGAGATCATCGGCGTGCTGCGCGCCCCCGACGAGGAGGGCGGCGCCGCCAACCGCCCCCAGCCCACCCTCGCCACTCTCGACAGCCTGGTCACCGAGGTCCGCGAGGCCGGGATGAGGATCGTCCTCGACTCCGCCGTCGACGACCCCGACACCGTCCCCAACGCCACCGGCCGCACCGTCTACCGGATCGTCCAGGAGGCCCTGACCAACGCCCGCAAACACGCGCCGGGCGCCGAAGTCACCCTCACCCTGCGCGGCCGCCCCGGCGAAGGACTCGTCGTCGACGTCCGCAACCCCGCCCCCGAGGGGCCCGTCCCGCCCGTCCCCGGCTCCGGGCAGGGCCTCATCGGCCTCACCGAACGCGCCACGCTGGCCGGCGGCCGGCTCACCCACGGACCCGCCCCCGACGGCGGCTTCGCCGTGCACGCCTGGCTACCGTGGCCCGTATGACCATCCGGCTGCTCATCGTCGACGACGACCCCCTGGTCCGCGCGGGCCTCGCCCTCATGCTCGGCGGCGCCGAGGACATCGAGATCGTCGGCGAGGGCGCCGACGGCGACGAGGTCCCCGGCCTCGTCGGCCGGCTCGCCCCCGACGTCGTCCTCATGGACATCCGCATGCCGCGGACCGACGGCCTCACCGCCACCGAACGGCTCCGCGCCCGGCCCGGCGCCCCCGAGGTCATCGTCCTCACCACCTTCCACGCCGACGAACAGGTGCTGCGCGCCCTGCGTGCCGGGGCCGCCGGCTTCGTCCTCAAGGACACCCCGCCCGCCGACATCGTCGGCGCCGTACGGCGGGTGGCCGCGGGTGACCCTGTCCTCTCCCCGGCCGTCACCCGCCAGCTCATGACCCATGTCGCCCGGCGGCCGGCCGCCGCCTCCGACGAGGAGGCCGCGACCGAGGCCGCCACACCGCGCCGGGCCGCCGCCCGCCGCCGCCTCGACTCCCTCGCGGCGCGCGAGCGCGATGTCGCCCTCGCCGTCGGCCAGGGCCGCACCAACGCCGAGATCGCCGCCGCCCTCTATATGAGCGTCCCCACGGTCAAGACGCACGTCTCGCGTGTACTGGCGAAGCTCGGCCTCAACAACCGGGTCCAGATCGCCCTGATCGTCCACGACGCCGGCCTGGCCGACCTCCCCGGCGACGAGCCGGACGGCCTCTGATCCAGGCCGACTTGGTCCCCGTGGTAGGGGTGCGAGCGCGCGGTGCCCCGCCAAGTCTGGGGCCCAGCGCCGGTATTCGGCGAACGGGCGGAGCCGGCCGGATTCGAACCGGCGTCCTCGCGGTTTTGGAGACCGCGCGCGTCGACCGCTGCGCTACGGCCCCGCCCGCAGTGATCGTACGGGGCGGGAGCGCGGCGGCATCAGGCGCCCCTAGGGCGTGTTTCGAAAGTCCCTCCTGGCCCGCGACGCCTGGCACGCCCGCTCGCTGCGTTGTCGGAGTCATCCAAGTACGCCCAGTACGAGGATGATCCTC
>NZ_JBEYZX010000027.1:0-91558 GCF_040646255.1 Streptomyces sp. NPDC046203
TCCTCGTACTGGGCGTACTTGGATGACTCCGACAACGCAGCGAGCGGGCGTGCCAGGCGTCGCGGGCCAGGAGGGACTTTCGAAACACGCCCTAGAGGCCGGTCGCCCGCCTCACCCCGTCTGGTTGGTGCGGGGTGAGGCGGGCGCCGGTCGGTCTCCGGGGGAGTGGGGAGGCCGAGGCCCCGCGCGAGCGGGGATGGCCCCGACCAGTGGATGGGCCACCATGGGTTCAGCGAGTGCACCCCGCCCGAGCGGGGACTTCCCTCATCCCTTCCGGCGCAGCACCCGCAGCGAGTCCGTCACCGAGATCTCCTCGAAGTCCCCGGACTCCAGGGCCCGGAGGTAGATCCGGAATGGCGCCTGGCCGCCGTCCGCCGGGTCCGGGAAGACGTCGTGGATGACGAGCAGACCGCCGGGAGCGACCTTGGGGGCCCAGCCCTCGTAGTCGTTGGTGGCGTGCTCGTCGGTGTGGCCGCCGTCGATGAAGACGAAGCCGAGCGGGCCCGCCCACACGGCCGCGACCTGCGGCGAACGGCCCACGAGGGCGACGACGTGGTCCTCCAGGCCGGCCTTGCGCAGGGTGCGCCGGAAGGTCGGGAGGGTGTCCATGAGGCCGACCTCGGGGTCGACGACGGTCGGGTCGTGGTACTCCCAGCCCGGCTGCTGCTCCTCGCTGCCCCGGTGGTGGTCGACGGTCAGCGCGACCGTGCCCGCCGCCCGCGCCACGTCCGCGAGCAGGATCGTCGACCGCCCGCAGTAGGTGCCGACCTCAAGGAGGGGCAGCCCGAGCCGCGCCGCCTCGGCTGCCGCCGCGTACAGGGCGAGCCCTTCCTTGACCGGCATGAAGCCCTTCGCGGCCTCGAAGGCGGCGAGGATCTCGGGGGTGGGCTCGGCGGCGGGCATGGGCGGGTCCTCCTACTGGCGAGTACGCGGTACGAGCGCCCATCGTGCCTTACGCGCCGCACCCGAACCACATCCCCTCCTCCCCCTCCCTCCTCCCCCTCCCTCCTTCCCCTGCCTTCTCACCCACGGTGAACCCCATCCGGCAGCTTGTGCCGTTATCCACTGGAAAGGGTTCTGCTGTGTGATTCACGCCATCGGAGCGGAATACCGCCACTACGCTCGGCGACGAACCAGAAGTAACGCTTGCAAGCGTGAGCTTGGGGGTGCCTCGGCATGGCCAACATCCGTAGCCTCGATCCCAGTGCGTCGCCGCTGGACTACTACGGTTTCGAACTGCGGCGCCTGCGGGAGGAGGCAAAGCTCAGCCAACAGCAGTTGGGGGACATCCTCTTCTGCACGGCTTCTCTCATCGGCCAGATCGAGACGGCGAAGAAGGTGCCCACCCGCCGCTTCTCGGAACAGCTCGACGCCGCGCTGATGACGGGTGGCCAGTTCACCCGCCTCATCGGCCTGGTCCTGCGCAGCCAGCTCCCGAACTGGTTCCAGCCCTACGCGGACATGGAAGCGCGGGCGATGTACATCCAGTCGTTCCAGACCACGTTGATCGACGGGCTGCTCCAGACTCCGGAGTACGCACGGGAGATCCTCAGCGCCCGCCATGAGGGCGATGACCTGGACACCAAGGTCGCGGCCCGGCTGGAACGGCAGCGGATCCTGGAGCGCGACACCCCGCCGGTGCTCTGGGTGGTCATGAGCGAGGCCGTGCTCTGCCAGGAGGTCGGCGGGCGCGAGGTGATGCGGGGCCAACTCGCCCGTCTGCTGGAGATGCAGAGACGGGAGTGGGTGAAGATCCAGATCCTTCCGTTCTCGGCGGGGGCCCACACGGGCATGCTGGGCGCCTTCAACATCCTGCGCTTCGAGGACGACCCCGACGTGGTCTACACGGAGGACTTCATGCAGGGGCGCATGACCGCCGATCCGGCGGCCGTCCGGGAGGGTCTGATCCGTTACGACCATCTCCAGGCCGCCGCCCTCTCCGTGGAGAGTTCAGCCGCACTGATCGCCCGGGTGATGGAGGAGCGCTATGGCGGCCGAACCGCACCTCGCGGGAGCGAATCGGCGTGAGTCCTCGCACCGCGTCGTGTGCGTGCCGCCCGGAGGGACCGCCTGGCGCACGTCGTCGCACAGCGGTGACACGGGTGGCCAGTGCGTCGAAGTCGCCT
This sequence comes from Streptomyces sp. NPDC046203, assembly GCF_040646255.1. NCBI lineage: Bacteria > Bacillati > Actinomycetota > Actinomycetes > Kitasatosporales > Streptomycetaceae > Streptomyces > Streptomyces sp. NPDC046203. The sequence continues at coordinate 2,127 of NZ_JBEYZX010000027.1, forward strand.
TTCGCGCGGGGGAGATCGCCGTCCGGGACTCGAAGGATCTGTCGGGTCCGGTCGTTCGTGTCTCTCCGGATGCGTTCGTGACCTTCGTGACCTTCGTGACGGCGGTCGCCGAGGGCGCCGTCGGCTGAATCCTTCCTGCTGGCCCCGGGGCCCACGCCGGCCGGGTGCCCGCGCGTGACCCCGCCCCTGCCCCTCTGCTGAGATCTCTGCGATGTCCCGTTGTCCGGATCGCTTACTCCGCACCACATCTGACCTTCCATCAGATTGGAACGTGTTCTAATCTGCGGGCCATGGGCATCGCCATCACGCAGGAACAGCGGGAGCTCGCCCGATCCGTCCGCGGCTGGCTCGCCCGCGCCGTCCCCCGCGAAGAAGTCCGCAGGCACCTTGACGATTTCGCCCTCGCCGTCGGCCGCCCCGCCCACTGGGACGGCGCCGTCGCGCAGGGGTTGCTCGGCATCCACCTGCCCGAGGAGCATGGGGGAGGGGGCGGCGGCGACCTGGTCGATCTCGCCGTCGTCCTGGAGGAGACCGGGCGGGCGCTGCTGCCCGGGCCCTACACCGGGACCGTGCTCGCCGCCGAGCTGCTGCACCGGGCCGGGCGCGGCGAGGAGGTGGCCGCGCTCGCGGCCGGGGAGCGGATCGGGGCCGTCGCCTTCGGCCCCGGCAGCCTGGTCGCCGCACCCTCCCGCACCGCCGACGGTCCGCTCCTCGACGGTCTGGTTCTCGATGGCCTGGCCCTCGATGGCCTGGTCCTCGACGGTGTCGCCCCGCCCGTGCTCGGCGCGGCCCACGCCGATCTGCTGATCCTCGCGGCCCGCACACCGCGCGGCGGAACGGTCTGGCTCGCGGTGGACGCCGACACGCTCGCCGTACGGCCACACGACAGCGCCGACCCGGTCCGGCCGACCGGTGAAGTCGTCGCCGACGGGGTGTTCGTGTCGAACGAGCGGGTGCTCGAAGCCGTCGACACCGCACTCGTACGCGACCTCGCCGCCGTCCTCCTCGCGGCCGAAGCGTGCGGGGTGGCCGCCCGCGCCCTCGAAACAGCCGCTGAACACGCCCGCACACGCGTGCAGTTCGGGCGACCCATCGGGCAGTTCCAGGGGATCAAGCACTTATGCGCCGACATGCTCGTCCGGCTCGAACAGGCCCGCGCGCTGGTGTGGGACGCGGCCCGGGCCGCCCGGGGTGAGGGGGCCGACGTCCGCGCGTACACCGCCGCGCTCGCCGCCGGGGCCGCGCTGGACACCGCGTACGGCTGCGCCAAGGACTGCATCCAGGTACTCGGCGGCATCGGCTTCACCTGGGAACACGACGCCCACCTCGTCCTGCGGCGCGCCCTGGTCGCCCGCCAGCTCCTCGGCCCGGGCGACGCCCACCGCCTCGCCGCCGTACGCCACGCCGTGACCAAGGGAACGCGACGCGACATGCGTATCGAACTCCCGCCAGAGGGTGAGGAGTTCAGGAAGCAGGCCAGGGCGGCACTCTCCGTCGCCGTCGGATCGGATCCGCGCGAGGCGCGTCGGCTGCTGGCCGGGACCGGGTACGCCGCGCCGCATCTTCCCCCGCCGTACGGGCTCGGCGCCGGGCCGGTACGGCAGCTCGCCGTACAACGGGAGATGGCGGAACTCGGCGTCACCCTCAGCCCGTTGTCCATCGCGACCTGGGTGGTGCCCTCGCTCCTCGCCTACGGCACGCCCGCCCAGCGGGAACAGCACCTCGGGCCCACCCTGCGCGGCGAACGGCAGTGGTGCCAGCTCTTCTCCGAACCCGAGGCCGGCTCCGACCTGGCTTCCCTCCGCACCCGCGCCGAACAGACCGAGGACGGATCCTGGCGGATCACCGGACAGAAGGTGTGGACGAGCAGCGCCCGCGAAGCCGACTTCGGCATCCTCCTCGCCCGGACCGACCCCGAGGCGCCCAAACACCGGGGGCTCGGCTACTTCCTCGTCGACATGCGCCGCACCCCCGGCATCACCATCCGCCCGCTGACCGAGATCACCGGGGACGCGCTGTTCAACGAGGTGTGGTTCGACGGCGCCGTCCTGCCCGCCGACGCCGTCGTCGGCGGGGCGACCGACGGCTGGCGGGTCGCCCTCCACACCCTCGGTGACGAACGCGTCCACATGGCCGACCAGGCCACCTTCGACCTGGGCCTCGAAGCGCTGCTCGCCGCCGCCGGAGGCGCCGACGACGCGGTACGGGCCCGGATCGGCGCCCTCGTCGCCGAGGCGCACGCCCTCGCCTGCATCGGGCTGCGGACCACCCTGAGCCAGGTCTCCGGCCTGGAGCCCGGGCCGGGCGCGAGCGTCCGCAAGCTCGTCCAGACCGGGCACCAGCAGAAGGTAGCCGAACTCGTCCTCGAACTCCTCGGTCCCGAGGGTGCGTTGACGGAAGGGCCCGGGAAGCGGGCGGTGCACCAACTGCTGATGTCGCGCTGCCTGACGATCGCGGGCGGTACGACCCAGGTGCAGCTCAACGTCATCGCCGAGCGACTGCTCGGCCTGCCCAGGGACTGACACCGGGCACCCCGCCCCCGCCGGCCACCGCGATTCGGGGCCCGGATCCGAGAAGCGCGACCGCGACCGAGCCGAGAGGAAACGCCGTGAAGACGTACATCGTGGGTGTCGGCATGACGAAGTTCGAGAAGCCGGAGACCCGGGACTGGAGCTACGGGGACATGGCGAAGGAGGCCGGCGCCGCCGCGCTGGCCGACGCGGGCATCCCGTACGAGCGGGTCCAGCAGGTCGCGGCCGGCTACTGCTTCCAGCCCTCCGCAGCCGGGCAGCGCGCCGTCTACGGGCTCGGGCTCACCGGCGTTCCCGTCTACAACGTCAACAACAACTGCGCGACCGGCTCGACGGCACTGATGATGGCCCGGCAGTTCGTGGCGGGCGGAGCGGCCGACTGCGTCCTGGCGCTCGGCTTCGAGAAGATGAGCCGGGGCGCGCTGGGCGGCGGGAGCGCGGGCGGCGCGGACCTCAAGTCCTCGCCCGTGGCCCGGCATTACGGTGTCATGGCCGCCCGCCACGGCTTCGCGGCGACCCCGCCCACCGCCCAGATCTTCGGCAACGCGGCCCGTGAGCACATGGAGCGGTACGGCACGACCGAGGCCCAACTCGCCGCCGTAGCCGTCAAGAACCACCGTCACTCCGCCCGCAACCCCCGCGCCCAGTTCCGGGACGTGTACACGGTCGAGGAGATCATGGCCGCCAAGACCGTCCACGCCCCTCTCACCCGTCTCCAGTGCTCCCCGACCTCCGACGGTGCCGCCGCCGCGCTCGTCGTCTCCGAACGCTTCGTGGACGCCCATGGGTTGGGCGAACGGTCGGTGGAGATCGCCGCCCAGGCGATGACCACCGACACGGAGGAGACGTTCGCCTCGGGCTCCTGCATCGACGTCGTCGGCCGGCCCATGTCGCGCGAGGCGGCCCTCCAGGTGTACGAGACGTCCGGGCTCGGCATCGAGGACGTCGACGTCGTCGAACTCCACGACTGCTTCTCCATCAACGAGCTTCTGACATACGAGGCGTTGGGCATGTGCGAGGACGGCGCCTCCGGCAAGCTCGTGGAGTCGGGCGCGACGACGTACGGCGGCCGCTGGGTCGTGAACCCGTCGGGCGGACTCATCTCCAAGGGCCACCCTCTGGGTGCCACCGGTCTCGCGCAGGCGGCCGAACTGGTCTGGCAGCTCCGGGGCGAGGGGGGCGAACGCCAGGTCGCCGGGGCGTCGGTGGGCCTCGCGCACAACATCGGCCTCGGCGGTGCCGCCGTGGTGACCCTGCTCCGGCGGTAGGGGCTGTCCGGGGGCCACCCTCACCTGGCCCGGATAAGCGATGTACGGGGTTGTATACGGATGCGACCATGACGGTCATGCCGCATTCGCCGCGAACAGGCTCCGACACCGGCCCCGAGTCCCCCACCGGCCCCGACTCCGCAGCCTCCGCCCCCCTATCCGCCCTGCCCGCGCCCCTCAGCCTCTGGCTGGTGGTCCTCGTCTCCAGCGCGGGCCAGTTCCTCGTCGTGCTCGACGTGTCCGTGGTGAACGTGGCGCTCCCGTCGATGCGGGAGACGCTGGGACTGTCCGCGACCGGACTGCAGTGGGTCGTGAACGTGTACTCGATCGCGTTCGCCGGCTTCATGCTGCTCGGCGGGCGCGCGGCCGACCTCTTCGGCCGTAAACGCATGTTCCTGGTCGGGCTCGCGCTCTTCACCGTCGCCTCGCTGGCGGGTGGACTCGCCCAGGAGGGCGGCCAGTTGCTCGCCGCGCGCGCCGTACAGGGCCTCGGGGCGGCCGTCCTGTCCCCGGCCTCGCTCACCCTCGTCACCGGCGCCGTCCCGGCCGGCCCCGCCCGTACCCGCGCCGTCGGCACCTGGACGGCGGTCGGCGCGGCCGGCGGCGCCGCGGGCGGCTTCGTGGGCGGCGTCCTGGTGGACCTGCTGTCCTGGCGCTGGGTGCTCCTCATCAACGTGCCCGTCGGCGTCCTCGTCCTTGCCGGCGCGCTGCGCTGGCTCACCGAGGGCCGGACCGCCGCCGGCCGCCGCCGGCTCGACCTGCCGGGCGCGGTGCTCGTCACGGCGGGCCTCGCGACTCTCGCGTACGGCATCGTCCAGACCGAGGAGTCCGGCTGGACCGCCCCCGCGACCCTGGGCCCGCTCGCCGCCGGACTGCTGCTGCTCGCGGCCTTCGTCGCCGTCGAGGCGCGCACGGCCGAGCCGCTGATGCCGCTGCGGATCTTCCGTACCCGCGTGGTGTCGGCCGCCAACACCGCGATCCTGATGTGCGGCCTGTCCTCCTTCAGTACCTGGTTCTTCATGACGCTCTACGCCCAGAACGTCCTCGGCTACCCGCCGCTGATCGCCGGACTCGCCTTCGTCCCCAGCTCCGTCAGCATCATCGCCGGCTCCAAACTGGCCCCGCGCCTGCTGCCCCGCCTCGGCGCCCGCAAGGTCGCCGCGCTCGGCGTGCTGATCGCCACGGTCGGCTACGGCTGGCAGTCGACGATGACGGCCGGCGGCACGTACGTCACGGCGATCCTGCTGCCCGGCATCCTCATGATGTTCGGCATGGGCCTCGCTACGACCCCTCTCGTCGTCCTCGCCACCGGCAACGTCCCGGCGGCCGACGCCGGCCTCGCCTCCGGCCTCATGAACACCTCCCGCACCATGGGCGGCGCCCTCGGCCTCGCGGCCCTCTCCACGGTCGCCGCCTCGGTCACCCAGGGCTCCACCACCCCCGAGGCCCTCACCGCCGGCTACGCCACCGCCTTCCGCGTGGCGGTGGGCGTCCTGCTGGCGACGGCCGTGGTGATGGCGATCTGGCTGCCCAAGTCGGACCACAAGGCGTGAGCGGGCAGGCGGCGTTGTGGAGAGCGATGACCGGAACGAGGAGGCGGGGGAGATGACCTTCTCCGTGTCGTTCGATCCGACCGGTTCGTCAGGAGCTGTCGCTCCTGCCGCAGCGAGCCTGGAGTCGGGTGACGACTACGAGACCCTTGTCATGGAGGCGTGCGGCGCCCTCTCCGACGCCGGCGGCAGCACATTTCACATGGGCGGCTTCGGGAACGGTGAGTGGCCGCTCGATGTCGCGTATGACCTGTCCGTCTTCATGGAGCAGCTTCCGACGCTTCTGGCAGGTATGCGCAACGGCCGCGAAGTGGAGGTGGACCTCTACTCGCAGGGCATCGAGAGGACCTTGACCTTCCGGCCCAGCGGAGATCGCGTAGTGATCCACTGTGCATCGCGAACCAGCTGGGTTCCCGACCCCGAGCGCGAGAGCATCGCGCGAAGTGAGCTGGTCGCGATGCTCTCGAAACTGGCCATGGACTTCGCCCGGGGGTTGAAGGCGATCGACTCCGAACTGTCGGAGGTCGCACCATTCGAACGTTGGCTGGAGGGTGAGGCGTAGCCTCACGGTCCCATCCCGCGACCTCCCCGGACGGCGGCGGCGCGGAGCTCAGAGCCAGCCCTGGCGGCGGGCCGCCCGGACCGCCTCCATGCGGTTGCGGGTGCCCGTCTTGCCGATGGCCGACGAGAGGTAGTTGCGGACCGTGGACTCCGAGAGGTGGAGCTTCGCCGCGATGTCCGCGATCGTCGCGCCGTCGACGGAGGCGCCGAGGGCGTCGCGTTCGCGGGCCGTCAGGGGGTTGGGGCCCGCGCTGAGGGCTGCGGCGGCCAGGGCCGGGTCGATGACCGTCTCGCCGCGCAGGGCCTTGCGGATCGCCTCGGCCAGCTCCTCCACCGGCCCGTCCTTCACCAGGAAGCCGACCGCCCCCGCCTCCATCGCCCGGCGCAGATAGCCCGGCCGGCCGAAGGTGGTGAGGATGAGGACCCGGCAGTCGGGCACCTCGTCCCGCAGGTCCGCCGCCGCGTCCAGGCCCGAACGGCCCGGCAGCTCGATGTCGAGCAGGGCGATGTCCGGCCGGGCGGTCAGTGCCGCCTCCACGATCTGGTCGCCCCGCCCCACCTGGGCGACCACCTCGATGTCCGGCTCCATCCCGAGCAGCAGCGCGAGCGCGCCGCGCATCATGCCCTGGTCCTCGGCGAGGAGGACCCTCGTGCAGCGCGCCGGGCGCTGGTCCTGCGGCATCTCGTTCACGGACACCAGGGTAGGACGAAGGCGCGGCGGCGCCCCGCTCTCACTCCCGTCCCGCGTCCCAGCCGAGCTGCCGTTTCCGGCAACCTCCCCGCCCGCAGGCTGCCGGTCGGTCGTTCCCTACGGGCAGTCGTCCGGCCCGGACCGGGAGCAGGGGGCGGACACGGGGGCGGATCGAGAGCCGGTGCCGGGCCCTTCGTCCTCGGCGGATTCCACGGCCTCCACCGGAAGTTCGGCCGTCACCCGGAACCCCCGCTGCGGAAGCGGACCCGAAGTGAAGGTGCCACCGGCCGCGACGAGGCGTTCGCGCAGGCCCTTCAGGCCGCTGCCGGGGGTGTCCGTGCCCGCCGACCGGCCCGTGCCGTTGTCGGTGACGGTCAGCCGGACGCGTTCCGGGCCGCCGCCGATCTCTATCGCGCAGCGGGTCGCGCCACTGTGCCGTACGGCGTTCGTGGACGACTCGCGGACCACCCACCCCAGCAGCGCCTCGGTCTGCGGCTCCAGCGGCGGGCCCGATTGACGGACCACCGGCTCGATTCCGGCCGACGACAACAGGTCCCGGGCGCGGTCCAGTTCGGTGGTCAGGCTGCCCTCGCGATAGCCGGTGACGGCCTCGCGGATCTCGGTCAGCGCCTGCCGGCCGACCGACTCGATGTCCGTGATCTGCGCCAGCGCCGCGTCCAGGTCGCGCGGGGCGAGCCGCCGGGCCGCCTCCGACTTCACGACGATCACGGACAGGGTGTGGCCCAGCAGGTCGTGCAAGTCGCGGGAGAAGCGCAGCCGTTCCTTCTCGACCGCCGAACGGGCCAGTTCCTCACGGGTCTTGCGCAGTTGGTCGACCGTCTCGTCCAGGGTGAGGATGGCCGACGTCACCAGGATCGAGATGAAGGTGCCGTACACGACCCCGATCGAGCCCCAGTCGGCCTTCGCGAACGTCGCCCCCGCCACCGCCGCGAGCAGCGGGATGACGATCAGCCGGAGCTTCCGGCCGCGCCGTACGACCGCCCCGACCGCGAGGCCGAGCAGCGGGAAGAGCAGCAGCCAGGACTCGCCGTACCCGAGGACGAGCCCGAAGGTGAGGGCGCCGAGCGCGGTGAGCAGCCACCAGGTGAGCGGCTTCTCGCGGGTGCGCGCGTCGAAGGCGCGGATGACGACCGCGATGTAGAGGGAGTTGAAGGCCAGCAGCCCGAGGCCGCCGATCCAGGGGTTCGGCGCCTCGCCCGAGACCAGGTGGGACAGTGCGCCCAGACCCAGCAACAGCCAGGGGATCAGACTGAGTCCGGTCGGACGGCCGCCGCGCCTGCTCTCGGCGCGGCGCCGCCGGAATTCTCCTCGTGCCATCGGTGTCCCCGTCCCTCGCCCCTCGTTCCCCGACCGCCGGTCAGACGGTCCGTGCCGAACGACGGTACGAGACGGCCGCGTACAGGCCGAACAGCGCGGCCCACGCCACCAGGATCGCGAGGGTCGCGAGGCCGGGCGCCGAGCCCTCGGTGATCGCGCGGCCCAGTTCGGAGAAGCGGTAGGTGGGGGTGTACGCGGAGAGGGAGCGCAGCCAGCCGGGGAACAGGTCGACCGGGAACCACAGACCGCCGACGACCGCGAGCCCCAGGTTGCAGGCCACGTTGACGGCTCCGGCCGACTGGCTGGTGAGCCGGTAGCCGTTGCCGAGTCCGAGGAGGGTGAAGGGCAGCGAGCCCGCCCACAGGGTGAGGGCGACGACGGCCCACTGCCAGGCGTCCAGACGTACGCCGTTGACGGTGGCGCCCGCGAGCAGGACGGCGACGATGGCCGGCAGGACGATGACACCGCCGGTCAGGGTCCGGCCGACGACGACCTGGCGCGGTGTCATCGGGGTGACCCGCAACTGGCGCAGCCAGCCGGTGGACTTGTCCTCGGCGACGCCGGTGCCGAGCGACAGGGCGGCGCCGAGCGCGCCGTACGCCGCCATGCCGATCATCGCGGCGGTCTTGAACGCGGAGTCGTTCTGCCCGCCGAGGTTGGTGAAGAGGAGATACATCATGACCGGCACGCCGATGGACGAGATGACGAAACCGACATCGCGCAGGGTGCGGCGGACTTCGAGGCGGATGTACGCGGTGATCATCGGTTCGTCTCCAGGGGTACGGCGTCCTGGGCGGTGCTCTGGGCGGTGCCCTGGGCGGACGCGCGGGTGAGGGCGAGGAAGGCGTCGTTGAGGGAGACCGGGGCGACCTGGAGGCCGCGCACGGCGCCTTGCGCCGCGAGCGCGAGGACGGTCGCGTCGGAGTCGGCGCTGCGCAGATGGGCGCGGTCGCCGCGGATCTCGACGGAGGTGACGCCGGGGAGCGTGGCCAGGCCCTCGGAGGGGCCGCCGGCCAGGTCGAAGGAGACCGTGGTGCCGCCGGCGGCCCGCTTCAGCTCCTCGGCGGTGCCGTCGGCCACGATCCGGCCGGAGTCGACCACGACGATGCGGTCGGCGTGCTCGTCGGCCTCCTCCAGGTAGTGGGTGGAGAACAGGACCGTGTTGCCGCGCCGGGCGTAGCCGCGCATCGAGTCCCAGAAGGCCTCGCGGGCCTCGACGTCGAGGGCGGCGGTCGGCTCGTCGAGGATGATCAGCTCGGGGTTGCCGGCCAGCGCGACGGCGAAGCGGACGCGCTGGGCCTGGCCGCCGGAGAGCCGGTCGGCACGGCGGTGGGCCAGGTCGGTGAGACCGGCCAGCTCCAGGGCCTCGTCGACGGGCAGCGGCTTCGGATACGTACGGGTGACGAAGTCGACCAGCTCGCGGATGGTGACCCGGGGCACGGGACGGCCGTCCTGGAGCATGGCGCCCACCCGGCCCGCGCCGACCGCGCGCTCGGGAACGTCCTCGAAGAGGCGCACCCGGCCGCTGTCGGGGGTGTCGAGGCCGAGGAGCAGATTGATGGTGGTGGACTTCCCGGCGCCGTTGCGGCCGAGGAGGGCGACGGTCTCGCCTCGGTCGATGCGCAGATCGATGCCGTCCACGGCGCGGACCTCGCCGAAGGACTTGGTGACGGTGGTGAAAGCGACCGCGGTGCCGGCGCGGCCGGCCCGGTCGGCGGCGGGGATGCTGGACGCTTGCTCGTTCGTCATGACAAGGACGCTACGGAGCGGCGGAGGACACCGGCAGGCGCCGGTGTACGGACCTGGCCGTGACAAATGTCCTGGGTGAGGGGCGGTCCGGCGGAGCACGCGGGTCCGGTACGGGGCCGCGTCCGCGCCCGTGGGCCCGTACGGTACGGCTCCCCGCCCGCCCGCGGAGGCGCCCGACCCGGATCCGGCATGGATCTGACGTAGCGTCAGGAGGGTTCCCCTCGTCAACTCCCTCCGCTATACATGGGATCGCCGCCCTAGAACGCGTTCTAGAACGGGAACGCGGTCCGGACCGGCTCCCGCACGGCCTCGGCGCGGTCGACGGTGCGGACGACCGCGCCGAGGTCCCCATCGCCACAAGGAGTAGCGACCCGATGCCCATTGACGCCGCCAAGGCCGTCGCCGCCGAGCCCGGACGCTCGGAAATCGCCTGGGATCACAAGGATGTTCAGCTCTACCACCTCGGCCTCGGCGCGGGCGTCCCCGCGAACGACCCCGACGAGCTGCGCTACACCCTGGAATCCCGGCTCCACGTCCTGCCGAGCTTCGCCACCGTCGCGGGCGCCGGCATGGGCGTCGTCGGCGGACTGGGCGCCCCGGGCATCGACATCGACCTGGCCGCCGTACTGCACGGCGGTCAGTCGATCACCCTGCACCGCCCGCTGCCCGTCGCCGGCCGGGCCGCCACCACCTCCCGGGTCGCCGCCGTCTACGACAAGGGCAAGGCCGCCGTCCTCGTGCTGCGCTCCGAGGCCGCCGACGAGGACGGGCCGCTGTGGACCAGCGACGCCCGGATCTTCGTCCGCGGCGAGGGCGGCTGGGGCGGTGACCGAGGCCCCTCCGAACGCCTTGACGTCCCGGACCGCGCGCCGGACGCCACCGTGGAGCGGCCCATCCGCGAGGAGCAGGCCCTGCTCTACCGGCTGTCCGGCGACTGGAACCCGCTGCACGCCGACCCCGAGTTCGCCAAGCTCGCGGGCTTCGACCGGCCGATCCTGCATGGGCTCTGCTCGTACGGCATGACCCTCAAGGCCGTCGTCGACACCCTCCTCGACGGCGATGTCACCCGCGTCCGCGGCTACCGCACCCGCTTCGCCGGCGTCGTCTTCCCCGGCGAGACCCTCCGTATCCGGATGTGGCGCCTGGCGGGTACGGGCACGGGCACGGAATCGGGTACGGGTGCGGAATCGGGTACGGAGGCGGGCGTCGATCGGGTGCAGGTGACCGTCACCGCCGTGGAACGCGACGACGCCCCCGTACTCGCCGACACCGTCGTGACCATCGCCGACCCCTCCTGACCCCGGCGGCCGGACCGCCCCTCCGCCCCGCACCGTCCGCGATCCTTCGTTCGCCATCCTTCGTTCGCCGTTCGCCGTTCGCCGTTCGCCGTTCGCAGTGTCTCGGGCCCGCCACGGGCCGATGGGAGCCGCACCATGCGCGCAGCCGTACTGCACGAGATAGGACAGGACAAACTCGAAGTCCTCGACGGCATCGAGGCGGTGGGGTTCGGCCCCTGGAAGGTGCGGATCCGGATCCGGGCCACCGGGCTGTGCCACTCCGACGTCTCCGCCATGAGCGGCGTCCTGCCGCAGCCCGCGCCCTTCGTCCCCGGACACGAGGGCGCGGGCGAGATCCTGGAGGTCGGCGACGGGGTCGCCGGACTCGCCGCCGGACAGCGGGTGGTGCTGTGCTGGCTGCCCGCGTGCGGGAACTGCCCCGCGTGCAAGCGCGGGCAGACCCAGCTCTGCCTCGCCGGATTCATGAACGCCGGAACCCCCAACTTCCGCCGTTCGGACGGTGGTTCGTCCGCCGGGGTGGGTGACGTCTTCGGCTTCGCCGGTACCGGCACGTTCGCCGAGGAGGTCGTCGTCGACGCGCGCTGCGCCGTGCCGATCCCCGACGACGTGCCCTTCGACATCGCCGCGCTCATCGGCTGCGGGGTCACCACGGGTCTCGGCGCCGCGATCAACACCGCGAAGGTGGAAGCCGGTTCGTCGGTCGCGGTCATCGGCTGCGGCGGCGTCGGCATCTCCGCCATCCAGGGGGCCCGGCTCCAGGGCGCGGCGCGGATCGTCGCCGTCGACCCGGTCGCGTCGCGCCGCGAGGCCGCCCTCGGCTTCGGCGCCACCGAGGCTGTCGCCCCCGACGGCCTGGCCGACGCCCGGCAGCGCCTCACCGGCGGCGAGGGCTTCGACTACGTCTTCGAGGTCGTCGGCAAGTCCGCGACCGCGCGCACCGCGTACGAGACCACCCGGCGCGGCGGCACCCTCTGTGTCGTCGGCGCGGGCGCCCTCGACGACTTCCTCCAGCTCAACATGTTCGAGCTGTTCTTCGACGAGAAGCGGATCCTGCCGTCGATGTACGGCGGCGGCGACGTGATCCGCTCGTACGAACGAACCATCGCGCTCTGGCGGGCCGGCCGGATCGACCTGGCCTCGATGATCACCCACCGGGTACCGCTCAGCGGGATCAACGACGCGCTGGAGCAGATGCGGACGGGCGCCGCGCTGCGCACCTGCGTCGAGATCTGACCAGGCGGCGCGGCGGCGCGGAGGCGATCCGGTGCGGCCCGGGGTCCGCCCGGTGCGGCCCGGTACAGCCGTACCGGCACCCGGGCGGTCCGCGCAGTGTCCGAAGCGCGAGCGCACGCGTTGATATCCGCGGGATCGATCGCGGCCCCGCACGCACCTGTCCGCAATACGTGCAATGCCTGCAATGCGCGAGACACCGGCAACACCCGCAGCGGCCCGCAGCCGGTTCCCGAGTGGTTCCGCAGCGGATCCGAAGTGGTTCCGAGGCTTCACCGGAGAGGACGCGAACCATGTCACTGCCCCCTGTGCCCCCGCCCCCGCCCCCGGCGTCCCGGCCGCTGGCGGGGCTGAGCGCGATCGTCACCGGCGCCGGCCGGGGCCTCGGCCGGGCCGAGGCGCTCGAACTGGCCCGGCTCGGCGCGGCCGTCGTCGTCAACGACTACGGTCAGCCCGGCCGCGACGGCTCGGGCGAGGCGTCCGCCGCGCCCGCCGAGGAGGTCGCCGCCGAGATCCGCGCGGCGGGCGGCCGGGCCGTCGCCCACCTCGGCGACGTCGCCGACTTCGAGACCGCGCGTGCCCTGGTCGGCCTGGCCGTGCGCGAGTTCGGCAAGCTGGACGTCCTGGTCAACAACGCGGGCATCCTGCGCGACCGGATGGTCTTCTCGATGAGCGAGGACGAGTGGGACTCGGTCGTACGGGTCCACCTCAAGGGCCACTTCAACACCACGCGCTTCGCCGCCGCGCACTGGCGCGAGCGCGCCAAGGCGGGCGAGGACGGTGTCTTCGGGCGGATCGTCAACACCTCCTCCGAGGCGTACCTCGCCGGTTCGGCCGGACAGCCCAACTACGCCGCCGCCAAGGGCGGCATCGTCGGTCTGACCACCTCCAGCGCCCTCGCCCTCGCCCGGTACGGCGTCACGGTCAACGCCATCTGCCCGCGGGCCCGCACCCGGATGACCGAGGACGTCTTCGCCGGGTTCGCCGAACCGGCGTCCGAGGAAGAACTGGACCCGCTGGCCCCGGAGCACGTGGCGCCGCTCGTCGGCTATCTCGCCGCACCGGCCGCCGCCGGGGTCAACGGTCAGCTGTTCGTCGTCCACGGCGGGATGGTCGCGATCGTCGACCGGCCCCGGGTGGCGGCCAAGTTCGACACGGCCAAGGACGTGTTCACGTACGAGGAGCTGGACGCTCTGCTCACCCCGCACTACGCGGGCCGGCCGGCGGGGGAGACCTTCGGGGCGGCGGAGGTCCTGAGCCTGAAGAGAGGCTGATCGGGGCGGAGGAGGACCCGGCCGGGCCCGGACAAGGAACAGGCCGGGGCGGTGGCTGGAAACAACCCTGGTCCCCTGGCCTTGGAGGGCCCTTGGACCTCTGGACTTCCGGGTCCGCCCGCCTCACGGCCGACCGCGATCGAAGGCACGAGAGAGGCCCGGGAGAGGCACGGGAGAGGTACGAGAGAGGCCCTGGGGCCGGTCGTCCGACCGGCCCCAGGGCCCCTTTTCCCGTTGGTCGCGAGGACCGTCGGCAGTGCCTCTACTGCGTTTCGGGTTCGCGCCGGTGGCGGCCGCTCCCGGAGGACGAGGAGTCCTCCGTCGGTGCGGCCGGGCCGCGGTGCTTGCCCGAGCCGTTCGGCTCCTGCGCGTCCGTGTTGCTCATGGTGGAACTCACCCCGTATGCGTCGCTCTTGCTGGTGCGGCCCGTGAGTCTAGCCAGCGGGTTCGCGGTCCGTCAGCGGCGCATCGCGGAGTGGAACCGGACGGCACACCTTCGCTTCGCCCGCCCCGGGCCCCACTCCCGTTTCCGGCCCGGGCCCCCGCCACGGACCGGACCCGGGACCCGCTCCGGGAGCCGCTCCCGGGCCCGCCGGAGCCCCCGGCTCCCCGCCCGCGCGACGCTCCGGAACCGTTTCTCCGTCCGGCCCGGCACCCGGCTGCCCGCCCGCCCCGGCCCCGGGTCCCGACGGGGGCGCGGGAGGAGCGGCCGGCTCCGCCAGGGAGGCGAGGCCGCAGGGCGTGTCGTCCGTCACGTACGGCAGGCGCAGTACTCCTTCGGCCGTCCACAGGCCCGATCCGGCCAGCCAGCCGCGAGGGGCGGCCGCGTGCCGCAACCGCCGCTCGTTCGGCCGCCACAGACCGACCCAGCTGCCCGCCGCCGCGTCGATCCGCAGCGCGACCCCGCACTCCTCCGGGAGCAGCGCCTGCCCCGGCCGCAGCGCGAACGGCGTCACGGCCGCGTCGTCGAGCCGCAGGCACTCCGGGAACCGCGCCGGCAGCGCGCTGCCGAGCACGCCCCAGGCCAGCCGGTCGTGCCCTGGTGACGGCGCGTCGGAACGCAGGACGAGCAGTCCGCTGTCGGCGTCCGCGAGCAGCAGCCGGTCGTTGCTCTCCGGGGTGATCTCCAGGAGCCGGGTGACCTCGCCGCCGCGCTCCAGATCGACCGTGACCGTCTTCACCGGCCCGTCGCCCAGGCGCCGGTCGAGCGCCAGCATCCGGCCCGTACGGTCCAGCCACACCCCGCCCGTACAGCGGCCCCTGAGCTCGGCGACCCGCTCGGGCCCGAACGTTCCGCCCGCCACCAGCCACAGCGTCGTCGTGTCCGGGCCGGTGTGCATCGCGTACGCGCGGACGCCGTCCGGCGACGGCGGCAGCAGGGTCAGGGCGCCCGGCGCGGGCACCTCGACCGCGCCGAGCGGCAGCTCGCCGGTCCCCGGCCCGGTCGGGTACAGCAGCGAGAACGTGTGCCGCGTCCCGTCCACCCGGCGCTGCACGAGCACCCGGCCGTCCGCGAGCGGCTGCAGGGGCGTGCCCGGCGCCTCGGGCCGGGCGAGCGGCAGCGGGACCGCGTACGGCTCGGGCCCGTCCAGCGTCCACCGCTCCGCGTACGGGGAGTCCTCCGCGCCGCCGAGCCGTGCCGCGTAGGCGCCGTTCGCGGTGATCGCGAACCCTCGCGCGGGCGGCCCGGCGGTGCGGGCCGCCATCGGGTCCGCCGCCGTCCGCGCCGCCGTCCGTGCCGCCGCCTGCGGCACCGTCACCCCGGCCCGCACCGGCATCGCTGCCGTCGCTGTCGCTGCCGCCGCCGTTGTCGCTGTCGTCGCCGTCGGTGTGGTCATCGAGTCGTCACCTCCGGCCCACGAAGCTAGTTTTCGCACTTCCAGCCGAACAACACGCGGCGGGCCACTTCACCTCAAAGGATGACCGTGGGCGGATTCGGCTGAGGGATGCGGGTGGGTTGTGCTGACGCGAGGAGACGTGGGTAAGGTAAGGCGAACCTAAGTTGAGTCGACGGGCTCGGCGAGGGGCGTCGAGTGGTACCGGTCAAGCCGATTCGGTCATTTCAGCCGTTTCGGCCCCTCGGGCCCGTCCCGTTCCCTCCGCCCTCCCGGCCCTCCGTCTTTCCGCCCGCACGTGACAGGAGACCCGTCATGTCCCTCCGCCGTCGCGGCACCGCTGCCGCCGCCCTCGCTCTCGCCGCCGCGCTCACCCTCACGGCCTGTGGCGGAGGCGGTGACGGCGCGCAGGGCGCCGGTGCGGACAAGAGCGGCGAGAGCGACAAGAAGAAGGACGTCGCCGTCGGCGGCAAGGACTTCGGCGACGCCGCCGCCAAGACGGCCGCCATGGGGACGGACGCCAAGGCCGGTCAGTTCCCGCGGACCGTCACCCACGCCCTCGGCAGCACCGAGATCCCGGCCGCGCCCCAGCGAGTCGTCGTCCTCGACGTCGGCGAACTTGACAACGTCGTCTCCCTCGGCATCAAGCCCGTCGGCTACGCCCCCTCCGAAGGCGACGACGGCATCCCCGGCTACCTGAAGAAGGACGCCGGCACCCCGAAGTCCGTCGGCACCATCAACAACCTCAACCTGGAGGCCATCGCCAACCTCCAGCCCGACCTCATCCTCGGCAGCCAGCTGCGCGCCGCCGACAAGTACGACGCGCTGTCGAAGATCGCGCCGACCGTGTTCTCCATCCGTCCGGGCTTCACCTGGAAGGAGAACTACCTGCTCAACGCCGCCGCCCTCGACAAGACCGCCCAGGCGAAGTCCCTGCTCTCCTCGTACGAGACCAAGGCGCGCGCACTCGGCGAGGACATCGGCCCGAACAAGCCGACCATCTCGATGGTCCGCTACCTCCCGGGCAAGATCCGCCTCTACGCGAAGGCATCCTTCATCGGCACCATCCTCCAGGACGCCGGCCTGCCCCGGCCGGCCAACCAGCAGGTGGACGATCTGGCGGTCGAGGTCAGCCCGGAGAAGATCGACGAGGCCGACGGCGACTGGATCTTCACCGGCGTGTACGGCGACGCCAAGGCGACCAAGCGCGACACCGCCCAGGCCAACCCGCTCTGGAAGAACCTCAAGGCGGTCAAGGCCGGCCAGGCCAAGGACGTCCCGGACGAGACCTGGTACCTGGGCCTCGGCGTCACGGCGGCGTTCTCCGTCCTCGACGACCTCCGGGCGGACCTGGTCGAGAAGTAGGGGGCGGGGGGTACGGCCCCGGGCGCCGCCGTACGGCGTAGGGGGCACGCCCTACGGCGTACGGGACGCGGCGGTACGGGGCCGGGGGCGCGCCCTACGGCGTACGGGTTGCGCCCTACGCCGTACAGCGCGAGACGTACGGTGTACGGGCGCCGCGCGCGGCCCCCGGCGGGCGTGTCGTCCACAGGGCGGAGCGCGGCGCCCCGCCCACTTGTCCACAGGCCAGGACGGCGGAGCGCGGCGGGCAGGTAGCCTTTCCTCCGTGCCCCGTCTGTCTGAAGTCATCGCCGCGCTCGACGCCCTCTGGCCGCCCGAGCGGGCCGAGCAGTGGGATGCCGTCGGCACCGTCTGCGGCGACCCCGACGCCGAGGTCCGCCGTGTCCTGTTCGCCGTCGACCCCGTCCAGGAGGTCGCCGACGAGGCGATCCGGCTCGGCGCCGACCTCCTCGTCACCCACCACCCGCTCTATCTGCGGGGGACGACGACCGTCGCCGCCTCCCACTTCAAGGGCCGCGTCGTGCACACGCTGATCAAGCACGACATCGCCCTGCACGTGGCGCACACCAACGCCGACACCGCCGACCCCGGCGTCTCCGACGCCCTGGCCGGCGCGCTCGACCTGCGCGTCACCGGTCCGCTCGTCCCCGAGAACAACCTCGGCCGGATCTGCGAACTGGACCATCCCGAGACGCTCGCCGAGTTCGCCGCCCGCGCCGCCAAGCGGCTGCCCGCCACCGCGCAGGGCATCCGGGTGGCCGGCGACCCCGGCATGACCCTGCGCCGGGTCGCCGTCAGCGGCGGCTCCGGCGACAGCCTCTTCGACGCCGTGCGGGCCGCCGGTGTGGACGCGTTCCTCACCGCCGACCTGCGCCACCACCCCGTCTCCGAGGCCACCCAGCACTCCCCCCTCGGGCTCGTCGACGCCGCCCACTGGGCCACCGAATGGCCCTGGTGCGAGCAGGCCGCCGCCCAGCTCGACACGATCTCCGACCGTCACGGCTGGGACCTGCGCGTCCACGTCTCGAAGACGGTCACCGACCCCTGGTCCTCCCACCACACTTCTTCTGGAGCCCCCAACTGAACGCCGCGCCCGCCGACCAGATCCGACTTCTCGACGTCCAGGCCCTGGACGTGCGCCTCCAGCAGCTCGCGCACAAGCGCAAGTCGCTGCCCGAGCACGCCGAGATCGAGTCGCTGACCAAGGACCTCACCCAGCTGCGCGACCTGCTCGTCGCCGCGCAGACCGAGGACAGCGACTGCGCCCGCGAGCAGACCAAGGCCGAGCAGGACGTCGACCAGGTGCGCCAGCGCGCCGCCCGCGACCAGCAGCGCCTCGACTCCGGCGCCGTCTCCTCCCCGAAGGACCTGGAGAGCCTCCAGCGCGAGATCGCCTCTCTCGCCCGCCGCCAGGGCGACCTGGAGGAGATCGTCCTGGAGGTCATGGAGCGCCGCGAGTCCGCCCAGGAGCGGGTCGCCGAGCTGACCGGCCGGGTCTCCGCCGTCCAGGCCAAGGCCGACGACGCCACCGCGCGCCGCGACACCGCCCAGGGCGCGCTCGACGCCGACGCCGCCACGGTCACCAAGGAGCGCGAGCTCGTCGCCGGCTCCGTCCCGGCCGACCTGATGAAGCTCTACGAGCGGCTGCGCGCCCAGCAGGGCGGCGTCGGCGCGGCCCGGCTCTACCAGCGCCGCTGCGAGGGCTGCCACATCGAGTTCAACATCGCCGAGCTCAACGAGGTCCGGTCCGCCGCGACCAACGAGGTCGTCCGCTGCGAGAACTGCGGCCGGATCCTCGTCCGCACCTCCGAGTCCGGCCTGTAGTCCGGCCCGCCCGGCTCGGAGAAAACGGGGACTGCCTGCGATGACCACGCCACGCGAGCTGATCGTGGAGGCCGACGGCGGCTCCCGGGGCAACCCGGGACCCGCCGGATACGGCGCCGTCGTCCTCGATCCGGTGACGGGTGAGACGCTCGCGGAGCGCGCCGAGTTCATCGGCGTGGCGACCAACAACGTGGCCGAGTACAAGGGCCTCGTCGCCGGGCTGCGGGCCGCGATCGACCTGTTCCCCGACGCCGACGTCCATGTCCGCATGGACTCCAAACTGGTCGTCGAGCAGATGTCGGGGCGCTGGAAGATCAAGCACCCCGACATGAAGCCGCTCGCCGCCGAGGCCGCGCGGATCTATCCGCCCGGCCGGGTCCGCTACGAGTGGATCCCGCGCGAGCGCAACAAGCACGCCGACCGGCTCGCCAACGAGGCGATGGACGCGGGACGGCGCGGCGAGCAGTGGAGCCCCGCCGGGTCGACCGCCGCGATCGACCACACCGCCGACCTGGCCGCGGCCCGCAAGGCCGCGGGCGACGCGACCGCCGGCGCGGCGAAGGCGCGCGCGGCGCTGGCGGGTGCGGGGTCGCTGGGCGCCGGCTTGTCGGGTGCGGGCTCGTCGCGTGCGGGCGCGGGGTCGTCCACCGCCGGCTCCACCGGCCCTGCCGGCCTTGCCGACGACGGGCTGTTCCCGCCCGACGAAGCCCTCGCCGCGCAGGCCCGCGCCTCCCTCGCCACCGCGGCCACCAGGGACCGCGAGACGGCCACGGGCGACTTCGAGGCCGAGGCCGCCCACCCCGAGAGCGCCCCCGTCACCTCCGAGTCCGCTCCCGCGGCCGGGGCCTCCGGCGCCCGGGGCTGGGCCGGTCCCGACATGGGCGCGCCCGCCACCTTCGTCCTGCTGCGGCACGGCGAAACCGCGCTCACCCCCGAGAAGCGGTTCTCCGGCAGCGGCGGCGCCGACCCCGAACTCTCGCCCGCCGGACTGCGCCAAGCGGAAGCCGTGGCCAGCGCACTCGCCGCACGCGGCACCATCCAGGCCGTCGTCAGCTCCCCGCTGACCCGCTGCCTCCAGACCGCCCAGGCCGTCGCCACCCGCCTCGGCCTCGACGTCCACGTCGACCACGGACTCCGCGAAACCGACTTCGGCGTCTGGGAAGGCCTCACCTTCGCCGAGGTCCGCGAACGCCACCCCGACGACCTCGACGCCTGGCTCGCCTCCCCGAAGGCCGCGCCCACCGGCGGCGGCGAAAGCTTCGCCACCGTCGCCCGCCGCGTCGCCACCACCCGCGACCGGCTCACCGCCGCGTACGCGGGCCGCACGGTCCTGCTCGTCACCCATGTGACCCCCATCAAGACCCTGGTCCGACTCGCCCTCGGAGCGCCGCCCGAGTCGCTGTTCCGGATGGAACTCTCCGCGGCGTCGATCTCGGCCGTGGCGTATTACGCGGACGGCAACGCGTCGGTGCGGCTGCTGAACGACACGTCGCACTTGCGCTGACGCTGCGCTGCGTTGTGCGGGTGGGCGTGGCGTGGTGGTGGCGTGGCGTGGGGGCGCGTTCGGGGTGCTGGGGCGGTGCGCTGGGGGTTCGTGGTGGGTGCGCGGGGGCCGGTCCGGGGGCTCGTGTTCTGCACTGCATGATTTACGGCGCGGAGCCCTTTGTAGCGCGTGAGGCGTCTCTTTTTCCGCGCCACAAATCACGCTTTACGTTTCGAACACGGCCCCCTTCCCGGCCCCCGCTCCCGTCGTCGTCTCGCGCGCACCGCCCCGCACCCCGTCCGCTTGAGTGGGGTGGGGGGTGGGTGCCGCGCGTGAGTGGGTGAGGGTGGGGGGGGCTTTGTGGTGGGGGATTTCTCTTTGTGGAAAACGGCTGGCACTCCGGGAGTGGTCCGGCTCAGCATCAGCGGATGAGCTGGCACTTCACCGACGATCACGCCGCCTTCCGGCATACCGTCCACCCCCACCTCTCCTCCGATCCCGTACGGAACACGGCGCTCCTCACCCTCCTCGACGCGCCCGGGCGGATCACCGGCCCGCGCGGCTGGTGGCGCGATCCCGTCGACGGGCGCGTGGCCGGAGTCGTGGTGGTCCTGCCGGGGCGGGCGGTGCAGCTCGGGATGGCGGGGGACGAGGCGGCGCGGGCGCTGGCCGGGGTGTTGCCCGGGGTGGGCGAGGTGGCGGCGGTACGGGGTGAGGCCGGCGCCGTCGAGGTGTTCGCCGAGGCCACCGGGCGGGCGTGGGCGGCGGAGCGGGGGGTGCGGCTGTTTCGGCTCGGGGAGCTCGTACCACCGGAGCCCGCCCCGGCGGGGGCCGTACGGCTCGCGGAGCCCGCCGATGTGCCGCTGGCCGTCGGGTGGACGCGGGAGTTCGCGCGGGTCGTCGGGGAGGACCCGGACGCCGACTACACGGCCGCCGTCGAGACCCGGGTCGCGGACGGGCGGCTGTGGCTGTGGGAGGTGGCCGGTGAGCCCGTCGCGATGGCGAGCGTGTCCCCGGTGGTGGCCGGTCAGGCGCGGGTCTCGCTCGTCTACACGCCGCCCGGCCACCGGGGCCGGGGGTACGCGGGCGGGGTGACCGGCGCGGCGAGCCGGGCCGCGCTCGACGCGGGCGCCGCGCATGTGGTGCTCTTCACCGACCGCGCGAACCCGACGAGCAACGCGCTCTACCAGCGGCTCGGCTTCCGGCCGGTCGTCGACCACACCGCCGTCGCGTTCATCTGACGGCGGCGGCGCCTAGGACCGCCGCCTCACGGGCCAGGGACTCGACCCGCGCCCAGTCGCGGGCGGCGAGCGCGTCGGGCGGCAGCATCCACGTACCGCCGACGCAGGCGACGTTCGGCAGGGCCGGATACGCGGGGGCCGAGGCGAGCGAGATGCCGCCGGTCGGGCAGGACCGGGCCTGGGGGAGCGGGCCCGCGAGGGACTTCGGATACGGGGCGCCGCCCGGCACAGTGCGACGCCCGGCGGCTCGGGGTCAGTGGATCTCGTCCACCAGGACGTCCAGGGCCCCGGCCTTGCCGGTCTCCTCCACGACGTATCCCAGGTCCCGCAGCGCCTCGGTCAGCTCCGCGGGTCCGGCCGGCTCAACGCCCGACTCCAGGAGCGCCCGGACGATACGGCCCTTCGTCGCCTTGTTGAAGTGGCTGACGACCTTCCGCGTCGGCGCGTGCAGCACCCGTACGGTCGCCGTCCGTGCCGCGACCTCGCCCTTCGGCTTCCACGCCGTCGCGTACGCCGACGAGCGCAGGTCCAGGACCAGGCCGTCGCCCGCCGCCTCCGGCAGGACGGAGGTCATCGCGCCGCGCCAGTGCGTGCCCAGCGCGCCGAGCCCCGGCAGCTTCACGCCCATCGAGCAGCGGTACGAGGGGATGGGGTCGGTCACCCGCACCGCGCCCCACAGCCCGGAGAACACGAGCAGCGAACGGCCCGCCCGCTCCCGGGCCGCCGCGTCGAGCGTCGCCAGGCCGAGCGCGTCGTACAGCACCCCGGTGTAGATCTCCCCGGCGGGCCGCGCCCCGGCCGTGCGCAGCCCGGTGTTCTTCGCCACCTCGCCGCGCAGCCCCTCGCTCAGACCCAGCACCACGCGCGCCTTCTCCTCGTCGGCGACGCACAGCTCCACCAGCTCGTCCAGGACCGCCGATCGCGCCTCCGTGAGACCGGGCAGCGCCAGCGACTCCAGTTTGAGCGGCGCCCCGTCCCCCGAGGCGGCCTTTCCTTCGGAGGGCGGCAACAGGACGAGCACGGTGGTTCTCCTTCACGTATACGGAGGTTCAAGCCTAGGGGGTGCCGCGCCGTCGGCCATTCGAAAGATTTCGGCGACTTGGTCGAGTGGAGGCGGATATTCGACGGCTCACTGTGAGGCGGGGAAATACGGGTGGCGCAAGTGAGCTGGGGTATTGGTGCCGAGGAATCAATTTGGAGCATTCGAAAGTTTCGGGACGGTTGCCGAAAGTATTGACATCGGGTGAGCGGGGTCGCATATTCCTGGCTGGCGGATCCCGCCACAGCATCCGGATGACCTTCACCCCGTGTACGAGGAGGAAGCACCGCCATGCAACGAACCGGAACCGACGGATTCGGCTCGCTCGTCCGAGCCGCCTGCACCGCCGTCCTCGCGCTCCTGACAGCGCTCCTGGTGCCCGCGACCGCCCTTGCGGGCACCGTCGTCAACAGCAACCAGACCGGCACCAACAACGGCTACTACTACTCGTTCTGGACCGACACCCAGGGCTCCGTGTCCATGGACATGGGCAGCGGCGGTCAGTACAGCACCCAGTGGAGCAACACCAACAACTTCGTGTCCGGCAAGGGCTGGTCCACCGGCGGCCGCAAGGCGGTGACCTACTCGGGCAGCTTCAACACCTCCGGCAACGCCTATCTGGCGCTCTACGGCTGGTCCACCAACCCGCTCGTCGAGTACTACATCGTCGACAACTGGGGCTCCTACCGGCCCACCGGCACGTTCAAGGGCACGGTCACCTCGGACGGCGGGACGTACGACATCTACAAGACGACCCGCTACAACGCCCCCTCGATCGAGGGCAACAAGACCTTCGACCAGTACTGGAGCGTGCGCCAGTCGAAGCGGACCGGCGGCACCATCACCACCGGCAACCACTTCGACGCCTGGGCCAACGCCGGGATGAAGCTCGGCACCATGAACTACATGATCATGGCGACCGAGGGCTACCAGAGCAGCGGCAGCTCCAACATCACCGTGGGCGGCACCGACAGCGGCGGTGGCAACGGCGGCGGTGGCGGCGGCGGTACGAGCTGTTCGGCGACCCTGTCGGCCGGGGACTCGTGGAGCGACCGCTACAACCTGAACGTCGCGGTGAGCGGTTCCAGCACCTGGACCGTCACGGTCAACGTGCCGTCCCCGGCGAAGGTCCTGTCCACCTGGAACATCACCGCCTCGTACCCGACCAGCCAGACCCTGGTGGCCAAACCCAACGGCAGCGGCAACAACTGGGGCATGACCATCCAGCACAACGGCAACCAGACCTGGCCCACCGTCTCGTGCGCCGCCTCCTGACCGGCTGACCGACTGACCGGCTGATCAGCCGGCCGGTCGGCCACCTCGGGGCCTGTCCGGCTCAGACCCGCCGGACAACCCCCGAGCCCGTACGAAAAACGGCTCCGCCGCCCGTACCCACCTGGGTACGGGCGGCGGAGCCGGCCGGTGTCCTCGGGCGGACGGCCCAATGGGCGGGCAGCGGACGATCAGTCGATCTCGACGTCCGCGTGCAGCCGCCGCCGGTGGTCCAGCTCCCGCACCGGGCCGGTGAGGGTCACCCGGGCGGTCAGCCGCGTGTCCGTACTGGAGGCGCCGAAGCGCAGTTCCAGCTCGCCCGGCTCCACGATCCGCCGCCCCGACCTGCCGGTGAACGACGCGAGATCCGCGGGCACGGTCATCCGGACCCGCCGGCTCTCCCCGGGCTCCAGGCCGTCGAGCCGCGCGTACGCGACGAGCCGCCGCACGGGCTGGACCACGGAGGCCACCGGGTCGTGCAGATAGAGCTGGACGACCTCCGTGCCGGTCCGCTCGCCCGTGTTGGCGACCGTGAGGGCGAGCTGGAACGCGCCGTCCGTGGGCGCCTCGGCGTTCTCGACCGTGAGGTCGCTCCACGCGAAGGTGGTGTACGTCAGACCGTGCCCGAAGCCGAACGCCGGGGACGGGTCGATGCTGGAGACCTCCGCCGCGTGGCCCAGTCGCGCGGCCAGATACGTGGACGGCTGGGCGCCCCCGCGGCGCGGCACGCTCACCGGCAGCCGGCCGCTCGGCGCGGTCCGCCCGCTGAGGACGGCGGCCAGTGCGACCGTGCCCGCCTCGCCCGGGAAGAACGACTGTACGACGGCCGCGGACTCCTCGGCCGCGCGCCCGAGCGTGTAAGGCCGGCCGGCCAGCAGGACCGTCACCACCGGCGTACCGCTGTCCAGCAGCTCGTCCAGCAACCGGCCCTGCGCGCCGGGCAGTTCGAGGGACTCGGCGTCGCAGCCCTCGCCGCTGGTGCCGCGCCCGAAGAGCCCGGCGCGGTCGCCGAGGGCGGCGATCACCAGATCCGCGCCCCGGGCCAGCGCGACGGCCTCGGCGAAGCCCTCGGTGCTGTCGTCGTCGATTCCGGTGCCCGGTGCGACGATGATCTCGGCGGCCGGGAACTCCTTCCTCAACGCCTCGGCGAGAGTGGGCAGTTCGATGCCGAGCGGCATGTCCGGGTGCTGCCCGCCGACATGGACCGGGAAGGAGTAGCAGCCGAGGACGGCCGTGGGCGCCTCGGCGGTGGGGCCGATCAAAGCGATCCGGCGTACGACCCCGGCCCCCGACCCGACCCCGACCCCGACCCCGGTCCCGGACTCCGAATCCGTGCCGGATCTGCCGTCCAGGGGCAGGACGCCGTCGTTGCGCAGCAGGACGATCGCCCGTTCGGCGACCCGTCCGGCCAGTTCCCGGTTGGCGGCCGGGTCCAGGTCGACCGTGCCCCGCAGGGCGTCGGGTCCGGCCTCCGTGTCGACGCCCCGCAGGGCGGCCGGAACGGGGCTCCAGTCGGGGTCGAGCAGCCCCAGTTCGGCCTTCTGCGCGAGGACTCGCCTCAGCGCGCGGTCCACCAGCTCCTCGGATACGCGGCCGTCCCGGATCGCGTCGAGCAGCGGGGCGCCGAAGGTCTTCACGGTGGGCAGTTCCACGTCGACGCCGGCCGCCAGCGCGAGGCCCGCGGCCTCGGCGTCCGTGCCGGCCACCCCGTGCAGGATCCGCAGGAACGCGATGCCGAAGTAGTCGGCCACCACCGTGCCGTCGAAGCCCCAGGTGTCCCGGAGCAGCCCGGTGAGCAACTCCTCGTCGGCGGCCGAGGGGACGCCGTCGGTGTCGGTGTACGCGTGCATCACCGACCGCACCCCGCTCTCCCGCACCGCCATCTCGAACGGCGGCAGGATCACGTCCGCGCGCTCCCGGGTGCCCATGCCGACCGGGGCGAGGTTGCGGCCCGCCCGGGAGGCGGAGTACCCGGCGAAGTGCTTGAGCGTGGCGACGATGCCGGCCGACTCCAGACCGCGTACGTATGCGGTGGCGATCGTGCCGACGAGGTACGGGTCCTCGCCGATGGTCTCCTCGACCCGCCCCCAGCGCGCGTCGCGGACGACGTCGAGGACGGGCGCGAGACCCTGGTGCACCCCGACCGCGCGCATGTCGCGGCCGATGGCCCCGGCCATTTCCCGGATCAGGGCGGGGTCGAAGGTGGCGCCCCAGGACAGCGGGACGGGATACGCGGTGGCGCCCCAGGCGGCGAAGCCCGCGAGGCATTCCTCGTGGGCGACCGCCGGGATGCCGAACCGGTTCGCGGCGGCGATCCGCGCCTGCGTCCGCATCAGGGACAGGGCGCCGAGGGCGGGGTCGACGGGGAGCGTGCCGAAGGAACGGGTGAGCTGGCCGAGCCCGTTCGGCAGCAGCGCTTCGAGGTCGACCACCTCCTCCATGTCGTGCTGGTGCGGGGCGACTTCGGCGCCTTCGGCGGAGGCGCCCACCCATACACCGACGAGCTGGGCGGTCTTCTCCTCCAGCGTCATCTCGCGGAGCAGCGCCTCGGCGCGGTCGGCCGGGCTCAGCGCGCGGTCGCGCCAGGCGGGCAACGGCCCGTCGGCGGACGGTGATTGGTGCGGGACTCGGGGCTGCGGCCGGGAGGCCGTGTCGTCGGTCATTTCCCTCCGACTCCCATCAGGCCCTGGACCAGGGCGCGTCGGGCGAACAGGTAGACGAGCAGGACGGGGAGCATGGACAGGACGACGGCGGCGAGCAGCGCGGGCATGTCGACGCCGTGTTCCGTCTGGAAGTCGTACAGGCCCATGGTGATGACCTTGTTCTCCGAGGATTGTGTGAGGACGAGCGGGAACAGGAAGCCGTTCCACGCCTGGAGCGAGGAGAACACCACGATGGTGGACAGACCGCTCTTGGACAGCGGCAGGACCAGCTGGCGGAAGATCCGCCAGGGGCTCGCCCCGTCGAGGGTCATGGCCTCGTACAGCTCGGGGGAGATGTCCCGCATGACGCCGGTCAGGATGAGGGCGCAGACGGGCATCGCGAAGGCGGCGGTGGGCAGCACGACGCCGATGAGGCTGTCGTACAGGCCGGCCCGGTCGATCAGGTAGAAGACGGGGACGATCACCGCCTGGGACGGGATCGCGAGCCCCAGCAGGAACAGCCGGAAGATCCGGCCGGTGGCCTTGCCGTCGTTGCGCACGATGGCGTACGCGAGCGGCGGGACGAGCAGCACGACGATGCCGACGACCGAGGCCGTGACGAGCACCGTGTTCAGGAAGTACTGCGCGAAGCCCTCGCTCAGGTCGTTCACGTAGTTGTCGAGCGTGAAGTGCTCGGGGAAGGAGAGCGGGCCGTTCGCGGCGTAGTCGGCACGGGTCTGGAAGGTGGCGACCAGCATCACGTACAGCGGCAGTCCGACCACGAACAGCCAGATCAACGAGCCGAATCCGGCCAGGTAGTTGGGGCGGGACCGCATCACACGCCCTCCATGGTGCTGCGCATCTTGTCGTAGCCCGTCAGCCGGACCATGACCAGCGAGACCGCGGTCGCGACGAGGACGAGGAGCAGGGCGATGGCGGACGCGGCGCCGAAGTCGAAGCTCTTGAAGCCCTTTTGGTACATGTAGTAAGCGCTGTTCGTGGTGTCGGTGCCGGGGCCGCCCTGGGTGAGGATCAGGATGGTGTCGAAGGTCGTGAGCCCGCCGACCACCATGAGGATCATCGACGTCACGATGCTGTTGCGCAGCTGCGGCAGGGTGATGTGGAAGAACTGGCGGACCGTGCCCGCGCCGTCGATCTGGGCGGCCTGGTAGAGGACTTGGGGGATGGCACGGGCGGCGCCCTGGTAGATCAGGGTGTGCAGCGGGGTGAACTGCCAGGTGCTGACGAAGACGAGGACGCCGATGGCGCCCGCCTGCACACCGAGCAGATTGCCGTCGCCGAACAGCCACTTCGCCTGGGACGGCACGCCGAAGTTCGGGTCGAGCACGGCCCGCCACAGGACGGAGACCGCGGTGATGGACAGCAGGAGCGGGACGAAGTAGATCGCGGACAGCACGGCCCGGTTGCGCTGGTGCCCGGCGGCCCAGACCCCGAGCAGGATGCTGATCGGGGTCTGGACGGCGACGCCGAGGACGGTGAGCAGCAGACTCAGCCAGAGGCTGTCCATCATCACGGGGTCGGCGAGGAGCTTGTCCCAGTTCTCCAGGCCGGCGAACTCCGGGTCGCCGAGGCCGCTCCAGCGGGTGAAGGAGAGGACGAGGACCAGGAGCAGGGGGACGAGGGCGAACAGGCCGAAGAAGACGGCGGCGGGCACCGCCCAGACGAATCCCGGGCGGCCCACCCCGCCGGGGCGGGCGCGGCGGCCCGTCCCGGCGGGGGTGTGCCCGGTCTTGCCGGGCTTCCCGGTCTTCCTCGTACGGTCCGCGCGGCGCGCGGACCGGGTGCCGTCCGCGGCGGTGGCTGAGGTAGGGGTCATGTCTGGCGCCTCGGAGGTCAGGCCGCGGGCAGGCTCTGCATGGCGGCGATGAAGGCGTCGGCGTCCATCTTGCCGTTGAAGAACTGCTGGACGGCCTGGTGGATCGCGGTGCCCGCGGCGGGCGGGTACGCCTGGTCCCAGGAGAGCTGGAAGCCGGGGGCCTTGGCCACCAGGTCGTACTGGTACTTCGAGTACTCGGGGTTGTCCGAGTCGCCGAGGAACCGGGGGGTGTTGACGGTGGTGGGCAGGTTGCCGATGGCCAGCTGGGCCTTGGCGAAGTCGTCCGAGTACATCAGCTTCAGGAACGCGGCGACGGCCTCGGGGTGCTTGGTCGACTTCAGCACCGAGTAGTAGTTGTTCGTGTTGCCGGCGAGGTTGGCCGGGTCGCCCTTGCCGCCCTTGACGGTCGGGAAGGTGCCGTAGCCCAGGTCCGACTTCACGAAGTCCGGGTGGCCGTCCTTGAGCGTGGAGTACTCCCAGGAGCCCATCAGCTCGAAGGCCGCCTTGCCGGTGGCGAGGAGGGCGGGGGAGCCGCCGTCGGTGAACTTCACCGAGTCGTAGTTGGTGCCGAAGGCGCCGGCGTCGACCAGCTGCCGGATCATGCCGAGCGCCTTCTTGCTGTCGGCGCTCGCCCAGGCGCTCTTGTCGCCGCCCTGGGCCTTCGCGAACAGCTCGGGGCCGGCCACCCGGTCGTAGACGTACTGGAACCACATCTGGGTGGGCCACTGGTCGCCGCCGCCGAGGGCGATCGGGGTGACCCCCTTGTCCTTGAGCTTCTTGACGGCGGTCAGCAGCTCGTCCCAGGTCTTCGGGGCGGAGACGCCGGCGTCCGCGAGGACCTTCTTGTTGTGGAACATCAGCACGGGCTGGGTGCCGCGCATGGGGATGCCGTAGGCCTTGCCGTCGACGACCGCGGTGTTGAAGACCGACGGGAGGAAGTCCGACTTCAGATGGTCGTCCTTGGCGATGAAGTCGTCGAGCGGCATCAGCAGCCCGGCGTCGACGTACGGCTTGATGCTGCCGCCGCCCCAGTTGAAGAACACGTCCGGCGCCTGCTTGCCGCTGATGACGGTCTGCAGCTTGGTCTGGTAGTCGGCGCCGGGGATGGTGTCGAGGACGGCCTTGACGTCGGACGTCTTGTTGAACGTCTCGACGAGCTGCTTCTCGACCTTGTTGGTCGCGTCGCCGTACACCAGGATGTGGATTTTGTCCTGGCCCTTTCCAGCCGATGTTCCGGACCCGCCACAGGCTGCCAGGGACAGGGCCATGGCCAGGGACGCCCCGCCCACGACCGCGGTTCTCAGGAGCTGTGTTTGACGCTTCATCGCTCGCCTCACCTTTCGAAAGTGTTTCGGCTCAGGTAGCGAAATTTCATGTGCGCCGGACGCTATGGTCGAGCCGGTGAGCGGGTCAACCCTTCGGTGACGCGTTATCAAAGCGTGACTATGTAAGGGGGTTGCGCGGTGCTTTATGCTGCTCGGATGCGAGATGGCGAGGCGAACCGGCGAATCACGCTGGCGGAAGTGGCGCAGCAGGCCGGGGTGTCGCTTTCGACAGTTTCGAAAGTTCTCAACGGCCGGCAGGACGTGTCACCGGCTACGCGCGGCAGAGTGGAGCGCCTTCTGGAGGCCCACTCGTACCGCCGCACCACCCGTGCCGCCCGCGAGGCGCCGCTGATCGAACTCGTCTTCCACGAGCTGGACAGCGTGTGGTCGATGGAGCTGATCCGGGGCGTCGAGAACCTGGCCAAGGCCCACCAGGCGAGCGTGGTGCTGACCGAGAGCGGCACCCGGCACGCCCCCGCGGCGGACTGGATCGAAGGCGTGCTCCAGCGCCGTCCGATCGGCGTGATCCTGGTCTTCTCCTCGCTCCCTGACGTCGTCAAACGGCAGCTCGGCGCGCGGTCGATCCCCTTTGTGATCATCGACCCGGCGGGGGACCCGGAGCCGGACGTCCCGTCCGTCGGATCCGCGAACTGGTCGGGCGGCGTCGCCGCGACCCGCCACCTCATCGACCTCGGCCACCGGCGCATCGGGATCGTCACCGGCCCCGAGGACGTGCTCTGCTCCCTGGCCCGGCTGGACGGCTACCGCTCCGCCATGAATATGGCCGGTCTCGGCCACGACACGTCCCTCGTGCGGTTCGGCGACTTCCATGTCGAGGGCGGCTACGCGCGGGCGATGGAACTCCTCCGGCTGCCCGACCGGCCCACCGCGATCTTCGCCGGGAGCGACCTCCAGGCGCTCGGTGTCATGGAGGCGGCCCGGGTCTGCGGGCTGCGGGTGCCCGAGGACCTGTCCGTTGTCGGGTACGACGATGTGATGATCGCCCGCTGGTCGAGCCCGGGACTCACCACCGTCCACCAGCCCCTGCGCGAGATGGGCGAGGAGGCGGTGCAGATGCTGCTCCGGCTCCGGGCCGGCGAACCCTCGGTCACCCGCATGGAACTGGCCACCAGCCTCGTCGTCCGCAAGAGCACCGCCCCGCCGCCGGACCGCGTGGCGCCCGTCTCACCGCCCCCGGCGCACAGCACGCTGTGAGGGGTGGGGTGGACCTCGGGCCTCGTGTCCTCAGGCCGAGGCGGGCGGGCCCGGTACGGGTGAGGGCGTTGCGGGCGCTGTACCCGTAGGGGTGAACCCTTCCGGCCCGGTCCGCGCGATCGCCTCCGGGATCGACTCCGCGAGGGCCTTGGTCAGGGCCCGGTGCAGGGCGGTGGGGTCGTCGGCGTGCAGCCGTACGACCCGTACGGGCCGGGCCGCGCCGAGCAGCCGGGGCGCGGCGACCGGCTCCGCCAGCTCCAGTGTGAGCGACGTCCGCGCGCCGATGGCCAGATTCAGCTCACCTGCGGCCTTCTCGTGCGAGAACAACGACTCGCGCCGCACGGTGGCGATCCGGTCCAGCGGAATCCGTACGTCCACATGGGCCGCCTGCCGCACCCGCAGCGCATCCGCCGTCAGTACGTGCGGACGGGTCGCCGAGGCCGCGTGCAACCCCAGCACGAACAGCACCGTGTACCCGTCGAGGACGAGGAAGACGGCGTGCACGACGGGCAGCCCGGCCAGCAGATACGCCATACCGACGGTCTCGACCCCGCAGACGAACGCGAAGCCGTACATGAGCGCCGCCTGATCGCGCGCGTACGGGAACGCCGCCGCGCCTTCGTCCCTGATCCCGTGCGGCCGCCGCGCCACCCACCGGCCGAGGCTCGCGAACAGCCGCAGCTCGTGCCCGGCCAGCCGCAGCACCGGCTCGGGTACGACCTCACGGACCGCGTCGCGCGCGGACCCGCCGCGCCGCCACAGCCGGAGGAACGAGACCAGGTGCGCTCCCGCCACCAGGCCCACGGCCGCCTCGGCGGCGACGAGCACGGTCACCGGGATACGTACCCCCGCCACCAGACAGACCAGTAGCGCCAGCTCGCCGGGGAACAGTGCGTACGCGGCGTACCTCCGCGCTCTCATCCGGCCCGCCCTGTCCGCCCCGCCCGCTCGGCGGCCAGCCGCAGGCCCTCAAGGACGGCCTCGGCCTGCGCCGGTGCGAGATCCGCGAACAGCGCGTCGGCGAAGCCGGCGTCCGGCACCCCCACCGCGAACTCGTCGGGGACGAGGGCGGCGAGGGCGGCGGCCACCCGGGCGACCCGGGGATCGCCGGGCGTGGCGTCGGCGAGCGCGTCGAGGCGGGCGTAGAGCGCGGCGGCGTCGTCGGCGGTGGCCCGCAGCAGCTCCACCATCCGGGCCCGCTCCCCGTGCGGTACGACCGTGTCGAGCAGCGTGAGCATCTCCCGGTCCAAGGCGGCCGTCGGCGACCCTGCGGCGACCACCCCCAAACCGCCCGGCTCCGCCAGCCATCCGGCCAGCTCCGGCGACACGGGCCCGTCGGCCGGCAGCCGCCCCGCCCGGGCCTCGGCCAGCAGCTCCGCGAGCCGCGCCCGCCGCTCCCGGACCACCCGCTCCTGCCGGGCCAGGTCGGCGTCCAGCTCCTCCAGTACGTCCACCAGCTCCCGCCCCTCGTCGCCCGCCAGCACGTCCCCGACCTCGTCGAGGCCGAGCCCCAGCTCCGTCAGCCGCCGTATCCGCGCGAGCCGGACGGCGTCCCGTATCCCGTACTCCCGGTATCCGTTCGTCCGCCGCACCGGCTCGGGCAGCAGCCCCAGCCGGTGGTAGTGCCGCACGGCTCGCGGGGTCACCCCGACGAGCGCGGCGATCTCGCCGATCCGCATGGCCCCAGTAGAAACGTTGACGCTGCGACAAGGTCAAGCGCGCGTTCCGGGGCCGCCGCCTCCCGGCCGTGTGCCACGATCGGGGGAAAGCGGGGCGATCCCAGGGACGGCGGTAGAACGATGTCCGATGATCACGGCATGACTGCCATGCCGCACGAACCACTCACGCAGGAAGACGTCCTGCTGGAGGGCTTTCTGGCGCTGGAGACGCCAGAGGGCTTCAGGGCGGAGCTGATCGAAGGGGAGATCGTCGTGACGCCGCCGCCGGACGGGGACCATGAGGACTGCATCGGCCTGATCGTTGAACAGATGATCGAGCGATCTCGTACGAGGATGCAGTACGCGCCGAACAAGGGGCTGACTCTCAAGGATGCCCCCGGCGCCCCGAGAGACCGTGTCATCCCGGACGGCACCTTCGCTCCCCGGGAACGCCGCCTCTTCCGCGGTGCCGACTCGTGGATGCCGTGCAACGGCGTCTCCATGGTCCTGGAGGTCACCTCCACCCGCGCGCACAAGGACCGCGACACCAAACGCCGCTGCTACGCCCGTGGCGGCATCCCCTTCTATCTCCTGGTGGACCGGGACGACTCCGCGGTGACGCTGTTCGCCGAGCCGGAGGACGGCGACTACCGGGCGCGGCAGACGGTCCCCTTCGGCAAGCCCCTCACCCTCCCCGACCCCTTCGGCTTCGACCTGGCCACCGCCGACTTCCTGTGAAGGGTGCCCGTGGCGCCAGGTAGCATGGTCGGCACGGCAGACGAGCCGGGCGGACGGCCGCGTGGGGATCTTCGGATCCTCCCGAGGAACGTCCGGGCTCCACAGGGCAGGGTGGTGGCTAACGGCCACCCGGGGTGACCCGCGGGACAGTGCCACAGAAAACAGACCGCCGGGGACCTCGGTCCTCGGTAAGGGTGAAACGGTGGTGTAAGAGACCACCAGCGCCTGAGGTGACTCAGGCGGCTAGGTAAACCCCACTTGGAGCAAGGTCAAAAGGGGACACTCCGGTGTCCCTGCGCGAACGTTCGAGGGCTGCCCGCCCGAGTTCGCGGGTAGACCGCACGAGGCCGGCGGCAACGTCGGTCCTAGATGGATGGCCGTCGCCCCGACGACCGCGAGGTCCCGGGGTACAAAACCCGGCGTACAGCCCAGCTCGTCTGTCGTTTTCATCGTTTCCACCCCCGCGAGGGGGTGTGGAGCACCCGAAGGCGTATGCCTTCTGTCGCCTTGCGGGAAAACGCCGAGAGAAACCGCGACAGCGCCCCTTCGGTATCGGCTGGAATTTTTACCGGCTGCCTTCTCACGTGACGAACATGTAGCTGACCCTGAAGTTGAGCGGATTCGGCCAAGGGTTCACCGCGTCCTGCATGATCGAGACATGGAAGGCGATCTCGCTGTTCAGCGGGACCACGTTCTGGACGGTCATGACGGCAGCGCCGGTCTGAGGGTTCCCGTTGGCGTCAAGCTCGCAGATCGAGGCTGTGACACGAGAGCCCGGCTCGATGCCGCCGTTGGGCGTGGTGAACCAGAACGGGCCCGTGCCTCCGTGGTCCGCGAAGGCGAGTTGTGCGTCCATCGCTCCTCCCGATCATTCGGTGAGCGGCTTGCTCCGGGTGGGGAAAACCCCTTTTCCACGCTACTCTCCGGCCGGATTCGCGCCTGTTGAATATCGGGCGGTGTGTGGGTCCTGCGGAATCCGCGCTCTCGGTACCCTCGCCGACTTCGGCCGGTTCCCCCTGACTGTTTCGCGGCAGGGGGTTTCCTGCTTTCCTTCCGGGTTTCTTACTCTGCTTCCCGTCCCCGTTCCGCCGCCGGGTTCGGCAGTGAACGGGCCGCGACCCGGCGCAGGTGGCGGGCGAAGACCTCCCGGGCGTCCGGGGTGAGGGTGCGCAGGGCGACCATCGCCGTGATGACGACGTCACAGAGTTCGGCCTCGACGTCCTCCCAGGTGTGGCTGTGGCCCTTGCGCGGGTTCTGGCCGGTCGCGCCGATCACCGCCTGTGCCGTTTCGCCGACCTCCTCGGACAGCTTCAGGACGCGCAGCAGGACCTCCTGGCCCGGCGGCAGGGTCTGATGGGCCGTCAGCCAGGCGTGCAGCCCCGCGACGGTGTCCCAGGTGTCCAGGTCCGACGGTTTCCTCGCATCGGCTGCATCGGCTGCATCGGCTGCATCGGCTGCATCGGTTACGTCGGTCGCGTCGGTCGTAGGGCTCGTGTCCGTCGGGTGGGGATCGGTCATGGAGGAAGCCTGCCAGCCCGCCGCCGTCACTCGCGCCCTCCGGGTGGCGATCCACGGCCTCGCCGACACCTCGCCGACGCCCCGCCGTCAACGCAGCGCAGGCGTCGACCACACGATCGAGTGAGGCGTGGTGCGGGTGCGGAGAACGAGGTCGTCGGCGATGCCCCGACCGCCCCGCGAGCCCCACCCCTCCCCCCGCCTGCGGCGCGGCCCGCGCGCGGAGCCGACGGCCCCGCGCCGGGAACTCATTAGCCCGACACGTGGAAGTAGCGCGTCCAACAACACGAGGTCGCCATGCATGGCTGCAATATCGGAAGGACAGCATCCGTCAGGGGAGGGGAACATGACCGACCATCAGTCCCACACCGACGTCTTCCGCGCCGCCGTCCGCGACCTCGGGCGCCGCCGCTTTCTCACCACCACCGGTGCCGCCGCCGCGCTGGCCTTCGCCGTCAACCTGCCGGCCACCGGTACGGCCGCCGCCGCCGAACTCGACCCGCGCCGCATTCGCGACAACCCGTTCACGCTGGGGGTGGCCTCCGGCGATCCGCTGCCCGGCTCCGTGCTGCTGTGGACGAAGCTCGCCCCGCGCCCGTACGAGACGGGCGGCGGTCTGCCGTCCGGCACCCGGGTCCCGGTGCGCTGGGAACTCGCCCGGGACCGGCGCTTCACCAAGTCCGTACGGCGCGGCACCACGCTCGCGCACCCCGAGTTCGACCACACCGTCCACGTCGAGGTCACCGGCCTGGCCTCCGGCTGCGACTACTTCTACCGTTTCCTCGCCGGCTCCTGGACCAGCCCCGTGGGCCGCACGCGCACCGCGCCCCCGGTCGGGGCCCAGAACAGCCGGCTCAAGATCGCCGCCGTGTCCTGCCAGGCGTACCAGGACGGCTACTACACGGCCTACGGCCATCTCGCGGACGAGGACGTCGACGCCGTGTTCCACCTCGGCGACTACCTCTACGAGTACGCGGTCAACGCCACCGGCGGCAACCGCCACTACACCGACCGCAGACTGCCGGACGTCTTCAACCGGGAGACCGTCAGCCTGGAGGACTACCGGCTGCGGTACGCGCTCTACAAGAGCGACCCCGACCTCATGGCCGCGCACGCCGCGCATCCCTTCGCCATGACCTGGGACGACCACGAGACCGAGAACAACTACGCGGGCGACGTCCCCGAGGACAACGGCCCGTCCGACGCGTTCCTGATCCGCCGGGCCGCCGCCTACCGCGCGTACTGGGAGAACCAGCCGCTGCGCCGGCCGCAGCGCCCCAGCGGCCCCGACATGAAGCTCTACCGGCGGCTCCGGTTCGGGACGCTCGCGCAGTTCGACATCCTCGACACCCGCCAGTACCGCTCCGACCAGGCGTACGGGGACGGGTGGCAGACGCCCGGACCCGAGTCCGAGAACCCGGCGCGCACCATGACCGGTGCCACCCAGGAACGCTGGCTGATCAACGGCTGGCGCGACTCCCGGGCCCTGTGGAACGTCGTGTCCCAGCAGGTGCTCTTCTCCGAGCGGCGCAGCGTGCCGGGCGCCGACTTCAAGCTCTCCATGGACTGCTGGGACGGCTACCCGGCCTCCCGGCAGCGGGTCCTGGCCGGAGTGGCGGCCACCGGCATCGACAACCTGCTGGTGCTCACCGGGGATGTGCACGTCGCCTACGCCCTCGACATCAAGGAGGACTTCCGCGACCCGTCCTCCCGGACCCTCGGCTCCGAGATCGTCGCCACCTCCATCAGCAGCGGCCACGACGGGGTCGACCGGCCCGCCAACGCCGACACCTTCACCAAGGCCAATCCGCATCTGCGCTTCGCCCACGGGCGGCGCGGCTATGTGACGGTCGCGCTGGGGAGGCGCGAGGCCCGCGCCGACTTCCGGGCGGTCCCCGTCGTGTCCACCCCGGGAGCGCCGGTCAGCACGGTCGCGTCCTTCGTGACCGAGGTGGGCCGGCCCGGTCTGAAGCAGGTCTGAGCGGGGCCGGTCCGGCGGGTCCGCCCGGACCCGCCGTCCGGCCGGGCGTTTCCGGTGCATGCCTACGATAGGGAAGGTTTCAACAAAACGAGCGGATGAGCGGACGGGCGGGGGAGCGGTGGAACAGCGCACACCGGGGAGCGACGGCTCCATAGGCAAGGGGTCCGCGGGCGGGTCCACGGGCAAGGGATGCATAGTCGACGGGGCCGGGACCGAGACCGGCAGGGCCAAGGCCGAGGGGCCCGCGTCCAAGAAGTCGACGGCCCCGGGCCCCGCCGGAACGAACCCCGCCGGAACGGCTCCCGCCACCCCCGCCGCGCGGCGGGCCGGACTCCTCCTGGTTCTCGTCCTGGGCGGTCTCACCGCCCTCCCGCCGCTCTCCATGGACATGTACCTCCCGGCCCTGCCGGAGGTCACCGACATGCTGCGGGCCCCCGCCGCCACCGTCCAGCTCACCCTGACCGCCTGTCTGGCAGGCATGGCCGCCGGCCAGCTCGTCGTCGGCCCCATGAGCGACAAGTGGGGCCGCCGCCGGCCGCTGCTCATCGGCATGGTGCTGTACGTCCTCGCCACCGCCGTCTGCGCGTTCGCTCCCACCGTCGGACTGCTCATCGCCTTCCGGCTGCTCCAGGGACTCGCGGGCGCCGCCGGCATCGTGATCGCCCGGGCCGTCGTCCGCGACCTGTACGACGGCGTGGAGATGGCCCGCTTCTTCTCCACTCTCATGCTCGTCTCCGGCGCCGCGCCGATCGCCGCCCCGCTCATCGGCGGCCAGATCCTGCGGATCACCGACTGGCGGGGCGTCTTCCACGTCCTCACCGCCGTCGGACTGCTGCTCACCCTCGTCGTCTGGCGCTTCCTCGACGAGACCCTGCCGCCGGGCCGCCGGCACACGGGCGGTATCGGCGAGGCCCTGCGCACGATGCGCGGACTGCTCGTGGACCGGGTCTTCGCCGGCTACACGCTGGCCGGCGGACTCGCCTTCGCCGTGCTCTTCGCGTACATCTCCGCCTCGCCGTTCGTCATCCAGGAGATCTACGGGGCCTCGCCGCAGACCTTCAGCCTGCTCTTCGGGATCAACTCGGTCGGGCTGGTCGTCGTCGGCCAGATCAACGGCAAGCTGCTCGTCGGGCGGGTCAGCCTCGACAAGGTCCTGGGCATCGGTCTCACCGTCATGCTCTGCGGCGCGCTCGCGCTGCTCGTCATGACCAGCGGCGTGTTCGGCGACCCGGGGCTCGTCCCGGTCTCCGCCGGACTGTTCGTCCTGATGTCCTCGATGGGTCTGGTCATGCCCAACACCAACGCCCAGGCCCTGATGCGCGCCCCGCACGCCGCCGGATCCGCCTCCGCGCTGCTCGGCACCTCGTCCTTCCTCATCGGCGCCGTCGCCTCCCCGCTGGTCGGCATCGCGGGCGAGGGCACCGCCGTCCCCATGGCCCTCGTCCAGGTCTGCTGCGCCCTCGGCGCCCTCGGCTGCTTCCTGCTGCTGTGCCGCCCGTGGTCCCGCTCGGAGGCCGCGCGCTGAGTCCGCTGCTCCGGGACCGGGCCCCGGACCGGCCCCGGAGCAGGCCCGGCTCCGGAGTCGGAGTCGGTCCCGGCGCCGGTCCCGCTCCGGGCGTGCCGCCACGGCGGGCCGGGCCGCGCGGTGTGACGATCGACGGCATGTGCCACTACTGCGGCTGCCGTGAGATCCCCCTGATCAAGGAGTTCATCGCCGAGCACGAGGCGATCACCGACCTCGCCGGGGACGCCGTCCGGGCCCTCGGCGCCGGGGAACGGGACCGCGCCCGGACCCTCGTGGCGGAGATGGCCGCCCGGCTGTACACCCACTGGGCGGGCGAGGAGCAGGGTCTGTTCGCGGTGATGGGGGAAAAGAACGATGAGTACGCCGCGTATGCGCCGTACATCGGCGACCTCGTCCGCGAACACCGCGAACTCGCCGTGTTCCTCGCCTCCCTCGACCTGGACATCGCCGAGCAGCGGTCCGCCTTCGTCCGCGCCGTGGACGAACTCCACGAGCACATCGCCAAGGAGGAGGACGGCCTCTTCCCCGCCTCCCTCACCGAGCTGACCGGCGACCAGTGGGACCGCTCCATGGCTGCCTGGCGCGCCGTCCACGCCGCCGACCCGGGCCGCCCCGGCCCGCTCACCCCGCCGGGCCCGGAGTCCGGCCCCGGGCCGACCCCCGCTCCCGGCGCGTAGGAGCCCCCGAGCAGGAGGGGGAGTCGGGACGGTCCCGCCTAGACTGTTGCGGTGAACGTCTCCGCCCCCACCGCCGACACCCTGCGCGCCGCGCTCGCCGCCGTCCTCGACGGGCTGCCGCCCCGGCAGGCCGCGCAGGCCGTCGACCGGCTGATCGCCAACTACCGGGGCACCACCCCGACCGACGTGCCGGTGCTGCGCGACCGGTCCGACGTCGCCGCCTACGCCGCGTACCGGATGCCTGCCACCTTCGAGGCGGTACGGGCCGCGGTCGGCGCCCTCGCCGACGCCGCGCCCGACTGGGCCCCGCGTACCCACATCGACCTCGGCGGCGGTACCGGCGCGGCGAGCTGGGCCGTCGCGGAGACCTGGGACGGTGCCGCCCGCACCACCGTCCTGGACTGGGCAGAGCCCGCGCTGAAGCTCGGCGCGGAACTCGCCCGGGGCGTGTTCGAGGCCGAGTGGCGGCGTGAGCGGATCGGCACGTCGCTGAAGCTCGCCGACGACACGGACCTGGTGACCGTCTCGTACGTCCTCAACGAGCTCACCGAGGCCGACCGCGCCACCCTCGTCGCCGAGGCGGCCCGGGCGGCCCGCGCCGTCGTGATCGTCGAGCCCGGCACCCCCGACGGCTACGAGCGGATCATCGCCGCCCGCACCCTCCTCGTCGAGGCGGGGTTCACCGTCGCCGCGCCCTGCCCGCACAGCGGCGCCTGCCCGATCGTGCCGGGCACCGACTGGTGCCACTTCGCCGCCCGGGTCAGCCGTTCCTCGCTGCACCGGAAGGTCAAGGGCGGGTCGCTGCCGTACGAGGACGAGAAGTACGCGTACGTCGCCGCCACCCGGTTCCCCGTGACCCCGGCCCCCGCCCGGATCACCCGCAGGCCGCAGATCCGCAAGGGCCAGGTCCTGCTGGACCTGTGCGGCCCCGACGGCCTCGGCCGGGAGACCGTCACCAAGCGGCACGGCCCCCTGTACAAGCAGGCCCGGGACATCGACTGGGGCGACGCCTGGCCGCCGGAGCCGGACGAGGACTGACCGGCGCGGACGGACGAGGACTGATCGGCGAGGACGGACGAGGACCGGGCCGGCGAGGACGGCCAAGGACGGCACGGACCGGCCCCGTCGAACGTCGTCAGTTCGGTCTGGTCTCTTCGGCCACCCAGGACAGATACGACTTCGACCCGCCCGTCACGGGCAGGACGATCCACTCGGGAACGGCGTACGCGTGGTTCTCGCCCACCCACGCCTCCAGCTCGGGCAGCCGGTCCTCGGTCGTCTTGTACGAGACGCGCCACTCCGGGGCGCTCTCGACGCGTCCCTGCCACCGGTAGACGGCCGTGAGCGCCGGGTCGATGTGCGCGCACGCCGCCAGTCTGTTCTCGACGGCACCGCGCGCCAGGGCCGCCGCCCCGTCCTCGTCGTCGATGGTCGTCTGCGCGATCACGATCGCGTGGTTCATGCGAGACCCCTCCTGTTCGATGTGGTGCGGACCCTACCCGCGTGGTCCGGGCAGGCCGGGTCCGTGTTCCTTCCGTGCGAGCCCGTGCCCCGGACCGGCCGAGGGGAGCGGGGCGGGAGGGAAGAGGAAGGCCGACGGGTCACGCGTCCCCACCGGCCTTCTTCTCCCGGGCGTCGCGGCCCGCGCCCCCCTGGGCCAGGGCTCCTAGACGCGCAACTCCTGCGTGCAGCACTTCACGCTGCCGCCGCCCTTGAGCAGCTCGCCCAGATCCATCCCGATCGGCTCGAACCCGCGCGCCCGCAGCGGTGCGTACAGTCCCACCGCCGCCTGCGGGAGGATCACGTGCCGCCCGTCGCTGACCGCGTTCAGACCGAGGACGGCGGCGTCCTCGTCCGTCACGGTCAGGGCGTCCGGGAACAGCCGTTCCAGGACGGCCCGGCTGCCGGCCGAGAACGCCTCGGGGAAGTACATGATCTCGTCGCGCGCGTCGTCGAGCACGCACAGCGCCGTGTCCAGGTG
Source organism: Streptomyces sp. NPDC046203 (assembly GCF_040646255.1). Lineage (NCBI taxonomy): Bacteria > Bacillati > Actinomycetota > Actinomycetes > Kitasatosporales > Streptomycetaceae > Streptomyces > Streptomyces sp. NPDC046203. The sequence goes on from NZ_JBEYZX010000027.1 coordinate 42,767, forward strand.
GTAGTAGCGCGGGTCCACCAGCTCCAGGCCGATCACGGGCCGGCCGAAGAACTCCTGGGCCTCGTCGCGCGCCAGCGGACTGGAACGGAAGCCCCGGCCCGCCAGGACCCACGAGGCGGTGACGGCGAAGTCCCCCTCGCCCTCGTTGACATGCTCGGGCAGCCGGATGTCCAGGTCCGCCCAGCCGTGCTCACGGAACCAGTCCAGATGCGCCGACGCCTCCCCGGAACGCTCCGGATGGGCGAACTTGGCGCCGAGCACCCGGCCGTCCACCACGGTCGCGCCGTTCGCGGCGAAGACCATGTCCGGCAGGCCCGGGAACGGTTCGAGGATCTCGACGGTGTGGCCGAGCGCGAGGTAGCGGTCGCGGAGGTCTTCCCACTGCGCGAGGGCGAGGGGGACGTCGACCGGCTTCGTGGGGTCCATCCAGGGGTTGATGGAGTACGTCACCTTGAAGTGCGCGGGTGGGCACATCAGATAACGGCGGGGCGAGGCCTCGCGCGGAGTGTTGCGCAAAGAGAGCTCCTCTACGGTCGCTGAGCGCTGATCGTTTGAGCCCATGGTCCGCTTTCCGGGCGGCGAAAACAGTGGGCCGTTCGGGTGGTTCGTATGAGGGGCCGGAAGACGGACGGCGAACGGGAGGAGCGAGGGTGAGGGACGCGAAGGCGGGACCGGCGCGGGGTCCGGGAAGGGTGTGGGGAAGGGCCCGGCAAAGGTGTGGGAAAGGGCGTGGGCGCGAGGTACGGGGAGCCCGCCGGTCACGGTTCGGCGAGACGAGGCGTCTCGGCGCTGGTACGTTGATCCCATGCCCGACACCAAGGCCGCCCCCGACGCCTCCCGCCGCAGCGAGCGCTCGCGCCGCGCCATCTACGACGCCGCCCTCGCCCTGGTGGCCGAGAACGGCTACGCCCGGACCACCGTCGAGGGCATCGCCGCCCGCGCGGGTGTCGGAAAGCAGACGATCTACCGCTGGTGGCCCACGGGCACCAGGGCGGCCGTCCTCCTGGAGGCGTTCCTCGACCTCGCCACCCATACGGCCGAGGGGGCGGGCGGCGTGGCGGACGTCGACTTCCCCGACACCGGGGATCTGGCCGCCGATCTCAAGACCGTCCTGCGGGCCACCGTCGACGAGCTGACGGACTCGGCCTTCGAGCGGGCCACCCGCGCCCTGACCGCCGAGGGGATCCTCGACGCGACCCTGGGCGCCGAGTTCACCGCCCGGCTGCTGGAACCCCAGCTCCAGGCCTACATCCGCCGGATCGAGGCCGCGCAGGCCGTGGGCGCCGTGGACCCGGCCGTCGATCCCCGTATCGCCGTCGAACTCTTCGTCGGCCCGCTGCATCACCGCTGGCTGCACCGTACGCAGCCGCTCACCCACGACTACGCCGACGCCCTCGTCGACCACGCCCTGCTCGGTCTCGCCCCGCGGCGCTGAGCCGGCGCCGGGCCGGACCGGACCGCCCCGGGACCTCCCCGGGACCGGCCCCGGCGCGCTGCCCCGGCGTCCCGCGCCCGCCCCCGGACATCCGCCCGCGCACGTCCGCGCCCCGTCCGCGCCCCGCCCCGGTTCCCCGCTCCGTTCACCCGGGGCGCAGGATGGTGGGACCATGGATCCGTACGGGCGGGCATGGCGACGTTGAGGTGTGAGGGGATAGATGGGCGACGGGATCGGCCGCAACCGCGGCACGGAGAGCAGACTCGCGCAGTGGCTGCGCAAGCGCCCCCGGCGGAACGCCGCCGAGGCGGGGAACAACCGCGCGCGCGACCGCGAGACGATGCTCCTGGCCGCCGCGGCGGCGGGACTGCCGCTGGCCCCGGCCGCGCACCCCGTCGGCTACCGCTGTTCCTGTGAGCGGATCGGCTGCCCCACCCCCGGCCGCCACCCCGTCTCCTTCGCCTGGCAGACCCAGTCGACCACCGACCGCGCGCAGATCGAGCGCTGGGCGCAGGGCTCGCCCGAGGCGAACTTCATCACCGCCACCGGCATGGTCCACGACGTGCTCGACGTCCCCCTCCGGGCCGGCCGTGCAGCGCTGGAGCGGCTGCTCGCCGAGGGCGTCGAGGTCGGTCCGGTCGTCGTCTCCGACGCTGCCGACGACCGGCCGGACGAGGGCCGCATGCTCTTCTTCACCGCCACCCGGGGCACCCCCGAGGACGAGGACGAGTGGTGGCCGTGCGAGTTGGACTGCCATCCGGAGACCATGGACGAGCATCCGGGGCTGCGCTGGCACTGCCGCGGCTCGTACGTGCTGGTCCCGCCGTCCCGGCTGCCCGGCGACGAGGACAGCCAGCCGGTGCTCACCTGGGTACGCGGTCCCGAGCACCCGCTGCCCGACCCGCTGAACCTGCTGGAATCCCTCACCGACGCCTGCGCCCGGCACGCGGCCGAGCAGGAGGCCCAGGGCGCGGCCCCCGAGGTCGCCTGGCCGCTGACCCGCTGACCCGCTGACCCGGCGCCTAATAGGCGCGGCCCGCCCCGGCCGCGCGCCCGCACGAGCCCCGCGCCCTGCGCCTACGCGCCCTGCGCCTACGAGCCCTCCGCCGCCGTCACGCCCTGGAGCCGGGTCAGCACCGTGACCCCGTTCCGCTCCGTGCCGGCGGGCTTCAGCAGAGCCGTCTGGCTGGACACCCACCGCTTGGTGACGGTGTTCTTGACCTCGCCGGTCATCAGCGCCTTGACGTCCGCGCCGACCTTGGGCCGGTAACCCGCCGCCGCCGTCTGCCGCTCGTAGTAGCGCGTGGCGAAGAAGACCAGCGTGCCGCCGTCCTCGGTGGCGAACGCGAGCGGGGCGAAGTCGCCTCGGCTCTCGGCCTGGTCGACGTACTGGGTGACGAGCCCGGTCCGGGCGGCCGCCTTCTTCCGCTGCTCCCGCCACGCGGTGGTGTGGGTGCCGGGCGTGAACGGCCCCTGCTGCCCGTCCTTGAGGAACGACACGTACCGCTCGCCCAGGACGCCCGGCGCGATCACCGGCGCGGTCGAGCCGGCGGCGACCGGCACCGCGTACCCCTGCTCCTGCTTGAAGACGGGCACCCGGGAGGCGTTCATGACCGACAGATAGGCGGCCTTCCACGGCTCGGTGGCGCCGCCGCGGACGAAGACGAGCAGCCAGCGGGTGTCGTTGGGGCCCTGGTCGGTGTCCCGGTTGGAGTCGGTGTCCGCGAGGAAGAAGCGCGGCCAGCCGGCCTCGCGCGGGATGACGAACTTCGCGTCGGTGAGTTCGAGCGGCCGGTGGTCCGGGTTGCCGCCGGGGTTGGTGATCCTGCGCGAGCGCAGGCCCGCCTGGTTGATCTCCCCGAACGGACCGGTGACCCGGCCCGCGTCGCGGGTCGGGTCGTAGGTCTTGTTCGCCTCGTTGAAGGCGGCGGTGAAGTCCTTGAGCGCCTGCTCTGCCTCGGCGGGCGTGGCCGCCGGGACCAGCGCGCTCTCACCGTGCACCGTCACACAGCCGCTCGCGGTCAGTGTGAGCAGGGCCGCCGCGGCCGCCGCGAGCACGGTGCCCGCCGGACGCCGACCCCGCGGACCCCGCCGCCCCGCCCCGCGCTCCGCTGCCGTGTGCCGGACAGGTTCGACGGGGCGGACGGGTCCTGTGAGCGTGTCAGCCGGCCGCCTCGGCCGTCCGGTTCGCCTCAGCCTTCTCATCGGTCTCGGTCGTCGCCTTCTGCTTCGCCACCCGCTTGGACGTCCCCGACCCTATAGGGGCGAGGAAGAAGAAGAGCGTCGGGACCAGATACAGCGCCCACACCGTGACCTGGAGGACCGTCGGGTCCGGCTGGAAGTTGAACACGCCCTTCAGGAGCGTGCCGTACCAGCTGTCCGGCGGGATCGTCTCGGAGATGTCGAACGCCTTGTTCTGCAGCCCGCCGAGGAAGCCGCCCTCCTGGAGGTCGTGCACGCCGTACGCGAGGACGCCCGCGGCCACCACGACCAGCATGCCGCCGGTCCAGGTGAAGAACTTCGCCAGGTTGATCTTGAGCGCGCCCCGGTAGAACAGCCAGCCGAGCAGGACCGCCGTGAGCAGACCGAGGATCGCGCCGAGCAGCGGCTCGTACGAACCGTCCGTGGAGGTCCGCACGGACGTCCACATGAACAGCGCCGTCTCCAGGCCCTCCCGGCCGACGGCCAGGAACGCGGTCGCGACGAGCGCGCCCGTGCCCATCTGGAGCGCCGCGTCCAGCTTGCCGTGCAGTTCCGTCTTCAGGTGCCGCGCGGTGCGCCGCATCCAGAAGACCATCCACGTCACCAGGCCGACGGCGAGAATCGACAGCGAGCCGCCGAGCAGCTCCTGCGCCTCGAAGGTCAGCTCCTGCGAGCCGAACTCGAGCCCGGCGCCGAAGGCGAGCGCGACCGTGACCGCGACGGCGATACCGGCCCAGACGGGCTTGAGGGCGTCGCGGCGGCCGGTCTTCACCAGGTAGGCGATGAGGATGCAGACCACCAGGCTGGCCTCGAGGCCCTCCCGCAGGCCGATCAGATAGTTGCCGAGCACGTCGGTGTCCTTTCCGAGTGACGAGAGTGACGAGAGATACGGGAGTTACGAGTGACGGGTCGACGGTTACGACCAGGAGGAACGGCCGGGCGCGACCCGACGGACACGGCCTAGGTCTGCGCGAAGAGCGCCCGCCCCCACCAGTCGTTCCTGTCCCGGACACCCGGGGGAACCGCGAACACGGCCGACCCCACGTGCTGGATGTACTGATTGAGCGCGTCGTGCCGGGCCAGCCGGGTCTGCACCGGTACGAAGCCGGTGCGCACGTCCCGCTGGTACGCCAGGAAGAACAGGCCCGCGTCGAGCCGGCCGAGGCCGTCCGTGCCGTCCGTGAAGGAGTAGCCGCGGCGCAGCAGCGTCGCCCCGTCGTTGGAGTCGGGGTGCGCGAGACGGACGTGCGCGGTCGGCATCATGGCCTTGAGGAACGGCTCGTCGTGCTCCTTGGCCTTGCCGGGCGCCGCGCCTTCCTTCTTGTCGCGGCCGAACACGTCCTCCTGCTCGGACAGCGGGGAGCGGTCCCAGGTCTCGATGTTCATCCGGATCCGGCGGGCGACGAGGTACGAGCCGCCGGCCATCCAGCCGTCGCCGTCCTTGCCACCCTCGCCGTCCCGGACGTCCTTGCCGGACACCCAGACGTGCTGGGCGAGCCGGTCGGTCTCGGTGCCCGCGATGTTGCGGGTGCCGTCCTTGAAGCCGAAGAGGTTGCGCGGGGTCTGGGCGTCGGGGGTCGTCGAGGACGTCTTGCCGAAGCCGAGCTGGGACCAGCGCACCGCGACCTTGCCGAAGCCGATGCGGGCCAGGTTGCGGATGGCGTGCACGGCGACCTGGGGGTCGTCCGCGCAGGCCTGGACGCACAGGTCGCCGCCGCTGCGGGCCGGGTCCAGGTTGTCGCCGGGGAACTTGGGCAGATCGGTCAGGGCCGCCGGACGGCGGCCGGCGAGCCCGAAGCGGCCGTCGAAGAGGGAGGGGCCGAAGCCGATGGTGAGGGTCAGCCGGGACGGCGGGAGGCCGAGCGCCTCGCCGGTGTCGTCCGGCGGGGCCTCCGGCAGACCGCCGTACGCGCCCTCGCCGACCTCGTGGCCCGCGGTCATCCGCTCGGCGGCCCGGGTCCAGTCCTTGAGCAGCTGGATCAGCTCCTCGCGGTCCTTCGTCTTCACGTCGAAGGCGGCGAAGTGCAGCCGGTCCTGGACGGCGGTGGCGATACCGGCCTGGTGGGTGCCGTGGAAGGGGACGGCGGAGCCGGTGTCGGCGACGGGGGCGGTGACGTCCTCGCGGCCCCGGGCCAGGGCGACGGCCCCGCCCGCGGCGGCGGCGCCGAGCGCGAGCCCGGCCCCACCCCAGCCGATGACCGAGCGGCGGGACGGCGTGGTGCCGCCCCCGTCCGCCGGATCGTTTTTCCCGGAGGTCTCGCTCGTGGAGGTCTGCTCGCTCATGCCTGGTCCCTCGTTTCCCGACTGCCGTCCGCCGCCGTCTGCCACTGTCGTTCGCTGCCGTCCGTCACTGCCGTCCGCCGTGCCGCGGTGCCGCTGTGCGGCGTGTCCGGAGCGGAGTGTCCGGAGCGGCGTGTGCGGACGGCGTGTTTCGGGGGCGGCTACTTCACGACCGCGGCGGCGAGCTTGGAGAGCGGCTCGGCCAGCGCGTTGACGCCGTCCGACAGCTCCTTGCGCTGCTCCTTGGTGACCTTCTCGTACGAGACGAAGTCGTAGCCGGTCTTGTCCGCGCGGTACTTGTCGAGCAGCGTGTTCAGGGCGGCGAACTGCTTGTCCAGCTCGGCGACCAGCTTGGCGTCGTTCTTCCGCGCGACCGGCTTCAGCAGCTCGAAGGACTTCTGGGCGCCCTCGACGTTGCCCTTGAAGTCGACGAGGTCGGTGTGCGAGTAGCGCTCTTCCTCGCCGGTGACCTTGCCGGTGGCGACCTCGTCGAGCAGTTCCTTGGCGCCGTTGGCCATGGAGGTCGGGGTGATGTCGGCGGTGCCGATCCGCTTCACCCAGTCGGCGACGTCCTTGTCGAGGAGGTCGGCGAGCTGCTTCTCACGGTCGGTGATCTTCTTGTCGTGCCACAGCGACTTCTCCAGGCGGTGCCAGCCGGTCCAGTCCTTCACCGGGTCCTGGCCGTCCTCCAGGCCGTCCTCGCGGACGTCGACCTTCGGGTCGATGTCGCCGAAGGACTCGGCGACCGGCTCGGTGCGCTCCCAGCCGATCCGGGACTCGGCGTACGCCTTCTTGGCGGCCTCGACGTCACCGGCGCGGACCGCGTCGGTGAACACCTTCACCTTGGGCAGCGTCGCGTCGGCCTGGGCCTGCACGTACTGGCGGTAGCCGGCGACGGCGGCGTCCATCTCGGGGGAGCGCTTGGCGGCGGCCTTGCCCCCGGTGACGGTGACCTTCTGGCGGATGCCGTTGCCCTTCATGCCGGGCTTGCAGGCGATCTCGTAGTCGCCCGCCTTGATCTCGGCGGTGATGGTGGTCTTGGTGCCGGGGCCGATGTTCTCGCGCTCGGCGACGATGCGGTCGTCCGGGTAGAGGACGTAGACCTCGGTGATCTTGCTGCCGCGGTTCTCCACGTTCAGCGCGATGTGACCGGCCGGGATGTCCTTCGTGCCGACCTCGCAGGAGTCGTCCTTCGCGATCACCTGGATCGCGCCCTCGCCACCCTTGGCGTCGCTCTTCTGGGCGCAGCCGGTGACGGCGGCCAGGGTCGCCGCGGTCGCGGCGGCGGTGACGACGGAGAGACGGACGGATCGCATGCGGGGCTCCACTCGGGGACGGCTCTGCTGGATACTGCGGAAATAGTGAGGCAGACCTAACTTAACCGAGGCTTACCTGAGTAGAACCCCCCTGGGTCGTGATTCAGCTCTCAAGGCGGGCGGAGGGCTCCCACCCTTGTCACGACTGGCTTACGGCTCGGTCAATGAACGGTCAAGAGTGGTGTGGAAAGTGCCTATTCAGGTGATTCGCTCCTTTTGGTGGTGACGGGGGTGGCGGCCCCTGAGTCGGATGGTTCAATGCCGGGCATGACGACGGCCGCGACGGCGACCGGACGCGCGCCCGTGCCCGTGCCCGTGCCCGTGCCCGCGCCGGGACGCGCGAGGGCGGCCGTGACCGTGAAGTGATCGTGATCGTGATCGTGACCGGAGAGGCGACGGGGAACGTGAACAGAGGCGAGGTCCGGCCGGAGCCGGCCGGCGGCATGACCGACATCGACGTCGTACGGGTCTTCTGCTCGGGCGACGGCCGGTACGGCAACCGGCTCGGTGTCGTACGCGAGGGGCGGGCGTACCGCGACGAGGCGTCCCGGCAGGCGCTCGCCAAGGAGCTGGGCTTCAGCGAGACCGTGTTCGTGGACGACCCGGAGCGCGGGTTCGTCGACATCTACACCCCGGGGACCCGGCTGCCCTTCGCCGGATATCCGCTCGTCGGCGTGGCCTGGCTGCTCGACCTGGAAGTGGTCCGCCCGCCCGCCGGAGAGGTGTGGGTCCGCGGGGACGGCGAGTTCACCTGGATCGAGGCCCGCGCCGAGTGGGCGCCGCCGCGCACGCTCCGGCGGTACGCGACGGCCGAGGAGGTCGAGGGGCTCGCCGTCCCGGAACCGGGGGAGTGGATCTACGCCTGGGCCTGGGAGGACGAGTCCGCCGGACGGATCCGCGCCCGGGGCTTCCCGGGGCGCGGGGACGGTATCGACGAGGACGAGGCCACGGGCGCGGCGGCGCTGCTGCTCACCGCCGAACTGGGCCGCGCGCTCAACATCGTCCAGGGGCGGGGCTCGCAGATGCTCACCGCCCCGGGTCCGGACGGCATGGTCGAGCTGGGCGGCCGGGTCCGCCTGGAATCCACGCTGACCTGCTGATCGGCCGGCCTGCCTGTCGGCCTGGCGACCCGGCGATGTCGTACGTACGGGAGTGGGTGGGGGCCCGGGTGCTCAGGCGCCCAGGCGCCCGGCCCTCAGGCCCTCAGGCGCTCAGCGAGAACTCGCCCGCCAGCTCCCGGAACATCGCCCCGTTGAAGTCGAAGGCCCGCTTGCACTCGTCGACGATCCGCCGCTTCTCCAGCTCGTCGGCGGCCACGGCGTCCAGCAGCTCCCGGTAGTCCCGCTTGAAGGCGGCCGGGTTCGGAATCGCGTCGAAGACGTAGAACCGCACCCCGTCGCCCTTCCGCGCGAAGCCCCAGGTGCGCTCGGCCCGGTCGCGGATGATCTGGCCGCCCGAGAGGTCGCCCAGGTAGCGGGTGTAGTGGTGCGCCACGTATCCGCCCGGCCAGGTGCGGGCGCACTCCGCGATCCGCTCCGCGTACGCCCGGGTGGACGGCAGGGCCGAGACCCCGGCCCGCCAGCCGGGCCCCCGCAGATGCGCGAGGTCCCGTTCCAGGGCCTCGATGCGGAAGAGCTCCGGCTGTATGAAGGGCCCCGCGACCGGATCGGATCGCAGGGCCCCCGGGGCGCCCTCCAGGGCGCGGTAGACGTACCAGAGCTGCTCCGTGTAGCGCGCGTACGCGTCGACACCGAGGCGTCCGCCGAGGAGGTCGGTCATGAAGCCCGACGTCTCCGCCTCGGTGTGCTGCTCGTGCGAGGCCGTGCGGATGAGCGTCGAGAAGGGCGTGGTCAAGACGTGCCTCCGGGACCGTAGGGGTCGTAGAACCACGGCGATCGTGCCGACTCGGGCCGACCCCGGTCAACCGGTTCCCGACATCCTGTCGGTAAAAACGCTACCCCTCGGCCGGATCACGGCAACGTGAGGATCTCCGCCCCGGTCTCGGTCACCACCAGCGTGTGCTCGAACTGCGCGGTCCGCTTGCGGTCCTTGGTGACCACGGTCCAGCCGTCGTCCCACATGTCGTACTCGTGCGTGCCGAGCGTCAGCATCGGCTCGATCGTGAACGTCATGCCGGGCCGGATCAGCGTGGTGTGGTGCGGCGAGTCGTAGTGCGGCACGATCAGGCCGGAGTGGAACGCCGTGCTGATGCCGTGCCCGGTGAAGTCCCGCACGACGCCGTAGCCGAAGCGCTTGGCGTACGACTCGATGACCCGCCCGATGATGTTGATCTGGCGGCCGGGGCGTACGGCCTTGATGGCCCGGTTCAGCGACTCCCGGGTCCGCTCGACGAGCAGCCGCGACTCCTCGTCGACGTCGCCGCACAGATAGGTGGCGTTGTTGTCGCCGTGGACGCCGTGGATGTACGCGGTCACGTCCAGATTGACGATGTCGCCGTCGTTCAGGACGGTGGAGTCGGGGATGCCGTGGCAGATGACCTCGTTGACCGAGCTGCACAGCGACTTCGGGAAGCCGCGGTAGTCGAGCGTCGACGGGTAGGCCCCGTGGTCGCACAGGAACTCGTGCGCCACCCGGTCCAGCTCGTCGGTGGTGACCCCCGGCGCGATGATCTTGGCGGCCTCCTCCATCGCCTGCGCGGCGAGGCGGCCGGCGATCCGCATCCGCTCGATGGTGTCGGCGTCCTGCACCTCGGGCCCCGTGTACGGGGCGGGCGCGGGTTTGCCGACGTACTCGGGGCGGCGGATGGACCCCGGAACGGCACGGTGGGGGGACATCTCCCCCGGTACGAGAAGCGACTGGCCAGACATGTCAGCGAGTCTAACTACCGTGTCCGGGGCAGCATGGTGACGAAGGAAGGAGCCGGGAGATGGCCCTGTTCAAGAAGCGTACGGCCGGCAAGCCGGGCGAGTGGTACTACTGCCTGGAGCACAAGAAGGTCGAGGAAGGGCCCGAGTGCCCGGCCAAGAACCGGTTCGGCCCCTACGCCAGCCGTGAGGAGGCATCCCACGCCATGGAGAACGCGGCGGAACGCAACCTGGAGTGGGACACCGACCCCCGCTGGCACGACAGGGCGGGCAAGGGTAAGGGCAAGGGCGACGACGAGTCCGGCGACTGAGAGCCGAGAACTGAGAGCTGAGGGCTGGGGCTGAGAGCCGGGGGCTGAGGCCGGCGGCCGAGGCGTGAGCGATCCGGGCCGGGGCGGCGGGGGCGGGTGTACGTCCCCCAGGCCCCGGCGCGGCCTGCCCCCCGGCCCCGCCGCCCCCGCTCAGGAGGCGGCCGGGGCGGCTGGGGCAACCTCGCCGGTCAGGGCCTCCTGCCGCGCCTTGCGGGCCCGCGCGTCCGGGTCCGTCTCCGCGTCGTACGCCAGCAGCTTCGGCAGCGCCAGGCACAGCAGCCCCACCGACGCCACGCACGCGAGGCCGCCGGACCAGACCGCTGCCCGGGTGCCCGTCCAGCCGGCCAGGGTGCCTGCCCGGACCTGTCCCAGCTGCGGCCCGACGCTGTACGAGAGGACCTCGATGCCCGCGAGCCGGCCGCGCAGCTCCTCCGGGATGGTCTGGTTCCAGATGGTGGCCCGGCCGAGCCCGCTCAGCATGTCGCCGGCGCCCGCGACGGCCAGGCAGAGCAGCACCACCCACACGTTCCCGAACCAGCCCGCCGCCGCGATGGCCACGCCCCAGCCGGTCGCCCCGGCCACCACCAGGAGCCCGTGCCGCCGTACCCGTGAGGTCCAGCCGCTCGTCACCCCGAGCACGAGCGAGCCCACCGAGCCCGCCGCGTACATCAGACCGAGCGACCAGTCGGCGTGCAGTTCGTCGGCGAGGAACGGGAAGATCGCGTTCGGGAACGCGAAGAACATCGCCGCCAGATCGATCGCGTACGTGCCGAGCAGCACCGGCCGTGAACACGCGTACCGCGCGCCCTCGGCGATTCCGCGCAGCGACGGTTTCTCGGCGTCGTGCGCGGCCGGCGCGGGCGCGAGCCCCCGGCACAGCAGCAGCGACACCAGATAGCCCGCGACCGTCACCGCGTAGGCGGCGGCATGGCCCGCGTACGCCACCACCAGGCCCGCGAGCGACGGGCCCGCGATCGAACCGACTTGCCAGCGCAGCGAGTTGAGCGCGGCCGCCGCCGTCTGGTGCTCGTGCCGCACGATCCGCGCGAGCAGCGAGTCGAGCGCGGGCCGCTGAAGACCGGTCAGCGCGGAGACGGCGCCGGCGACCACGTACAGCGGCCACAGCAGGGGGTGCGGAAGGAGCGCGTTCAGCAGCAGGACCAGGGCGAGCAGCCCGAGCCCCGCCTCCATCGCCATGATCACCTTGCGCCGGTCGACGGCGTCCGCGAGCGCCCCGCCGTACAGCCCGAACACCACCAGCGGGACCAGCTCCACCGCGCCCATCGCACCGACGGCGAAGGGGGAGCCGGTCAGCTCCTTGATCTGGAGCGGCAGTGCGATCAGCGCCATGTACGACGCGAAGACGGTGACGGCGCCCTGGGCCCACAGCCGCCGGAAGTCGGCGGAGGAGCGCCAGGGCGCGAGGTCGGGGAGCAGGGCGGCGATTCGTTTCACGAGAGGTCATGGTCGGCGGCCCGGTCCGCGCCGACAACCGAATTCCGGGGCGGGGAAGGGAATCGGCCGGGCGGGGGCCGGGGCGGGTTCCCCGGCCGCTCTTCGCCGGCGGTTCGGCCGCTCACCAGCGGTCCGGTGGCGGGGCCGTCAGATGGTCGGCGAGCCGGGACAGCCGGTCCCGGAAGCGGAGCCGTCCGCTCCGGGGGGTCGGCGGCAGACAGTTCTCGCCGGTCGCCGCGCTCACCAGGTGCTGCACGGTGTCCAGATCGACCCCGGCGTCCGCCGTGACCGTCAGCGTCTCGTGCGCGAGGCCCCCCACCTCCGGGTCGCCGTGGTCCAGGGACAGCACCGTCGCCCCCGCGCGGCGCGCGTCGTGGACGCGTTCCAGGAGCCCCTCGCCCGGCCGCTCCGGCGCCACCATCAGCAGCGTCGCCCCACGCCCCGCCGACGCGATCCGGGCGAGCCCGACCGCCAGGTGCGCCGGGTCGCCGGGCCGGACCCGGTGGCGGACGAGTGTGGGCGCCAGCTCCGGCCGCCCGGACCAGACGGATTCGTCGACGAGATGCGCGGCCAGGTGCCACGGCTCGTACTCCTCCGTGCCGACGAGCAGCAGTCCGCCGCCGTGCGACACGACCGAGGAGCGGAGGGAGCCCGCGAAACGGCGGGCGGCCGCCGGCCACTGCGTACCGGCGAGCACTTCGCGCAGCAGCGCGACACGTACGGCGTCCATGGCCCCGCATGCTGCCCGGGGCCGGTGCCGCCGCGCGGGCGTTCGCGGCGGACTCACCCGGACGGGTCCGTCCCGGCGACCGGTCAGTAATGTCGGAGCCATGACTTCCTCCTCCACCCCCGCCACCCCTGCCACTTCCGCCGGCCCCGCCGCCGCGCCCAAGGACCCGTGGGACCTCCCCGACGTCTCGGAACTCGTCGTCGGCGTCCTCGGCGGCACCGGCGACCAGGGCCGCGGCCTCGCCTACCGGCTCGCCAAGGCCGGCCAGCGGGTGGTCATCGGCTCCCGCGCGGCCGACCGGGCCGAGGCCGCCGCGGCCGAGCTGGGCCTCGGCGTCGAGGGTGCGGACAACGCCGAGTGCGCCCGCCGCAGCGACATCGTGATCGTCGCCGTGCCGTGGGACGGGCACGCCGCGACCCTGGAGGCGCTGCGCGGCGAACTGACGGGCAAGCTCGTCGTGGACTGCGTCAACCCGCTCGGCTTCGACAAGAAGGGCGCCTACGCGCTCAAGCCCGCCGAGGGCTCGGCCGCCGAGCAGGCCGCCGCGCTGCTGCCCGGCTCCCGGGTGACGGCCGCCTTCCACCACCTGTCGGCGGTGCTGCTCCAGGACGCCTCGATCGACGCGATCGACACCGATGTGATGGTCCTCGGCGAGGAGCGGGCGGACGTGGAGATCGTCCAGGCCCTGGCGGGCCGGATCCCCGGGATGCGGGGCATCTTCGCGGGCCGGCTGCGCAACGCCCACCAGGTCGAGTCGCTCGTCGCCAACCTGATCTCGGTCAACCGCCGCTACAAGGCGCACGCGGGCCTGCGCGTCACCGACGTCTGAGCGGCGTCCGGGACGGCGGGGGCGCCGGGACGCCGGGGGTGAAGAGCGGGGGCGGGGGCGAGCGGAGGGCCGCGCGCGGCGCGCGCGAGGCATGGGGGACACTGGACGGGCACATCGCCCTTATCCGGACGGACAGGAGCCGACCCATGCCCCGCCTCGCTCTCTTCGCCTTGGTCGTCTGCGCGCTCGCGGTCGCCGCGGCCGTCGTCTCCTTCGTCCAGGGCAACCTGATCGGCATCGTGTGGGTGCTGCTCGCCGGGCTGTCCTCGAACATGGCGTGGTTCTACGTGAAGCGCGCCCGCCTCACCGCTCAGCAGGGCTGACCCCCGGTCCGGGCCGGGGCTGTCCCCGGCCCGAGGGCGATCACCGGTCCGGGGCGATCCCCGGGCCGGGTCGGACCGGTCAGATACGGCAGATCTCCGCGGCCGGCTCCCAGAACCGGTACAGGGCCGATCCGCAGTAGCGGGACAGCTCCGGCACGCCGAGCGCCCGCATCAGCGCGTCGATCGCGTCGAAGAACGCGCCGTTGAGCGCCGGGACGAACAGCAGCGCGACGATGATGAAGAAGCCGTACGGCGCGTACGGCTCGATCCGCCGCTTGATCCCGTACGACAGCCAGGGCTCGATCACCCCGTAGCCGTCCAGGCCCGGCACCGGCATCAGGTTCAGGAGCGACGCCGTCACCTGGAGGAACGCCAGGAACGCGAGCGCGTACTGGAAGGGCCGCGGCACCCCGTCGAGCAGGCCCAGCCAGAACGGCGCCGTGCACACGAGCGCGAACAGGACGTTCGTGAGCGGGCCGGCCGCCGAGATCAGGCTGTGCTTCCAGCGGCCGTGCACCCGGCCCCGGTCGATGAAGACCGCGCCGCCCGGCAGACCGATGCCGCCCAGCATCAGGAACAGCACCGGGATGACGATGCTCAGCCACGCGTGCGTGTACGCGAGCGGGTTCAGGGTCAGATAGCCGCGGGCGCCGACCGTGATGTCCCCGCCGTGCAGGGCGGTGCGGGCGTGCGCGTACTCGTGGAGGCAGAGCGAGACGATCCACGCCGAGGTGACGAAGAGGAAGATCGCGATGGCCGGGGAGGCCGCGAAGTCCGTCCACACGGCCCAGCCGGTGACGGCCATGACCGCGAGGATCGCCAGGAAGACGGGGCTGACCCGCCGCTCGTGGTGGCGAGAGGTGGTCGTGGACATATGAGGGGTCTCCCGGGTGCGATGGGTCGCGTACGTGCCGGAAACGTACCGGGTCGGGGCGAGGGTTCCGGGCCGGGCGCGGTCCGGGCCGCCTCTCGCGGACAATGGGGCCGTGCGTTATTCGGTCCTCGGCCCCACTCGGGCCCATACGTCGGACGGTACGCGGGGGCGTGCGGCGTCCGGCGCCGCCGTGCCCGGCCTCCCCGCGCCGTCCGGTGCCCCGGTCCATGGAGTCCCGGCCCATGGCGCTCGGACCTACGCAGCCTCGGCCCATGGCGCTCAGGCTCCCGGCGCCGCCGTGCCCGAAACCGCCGCCCCCAGTACCGCCGTGGCCGTGGGCGGGCCGAGGGTCCGCGCGCTGCTCACGGTCCTCGCGCTGCGGGCCGGGCGGCCGGTGCCCGTTGGCGTGCTCGTCGACGAGGTGTGGGGCGCGGAGCCGCCCGCCGACGCCGTGGCCGCGCTCCAGGCGCTGGTCGGCCGGCTGCGCCGGGCCCTCGGCCACGAGCGGGTGGTGTCCGTGGACGGCGGCTACCGGCTGGCCGCCGAGCCCGACGACGTCGACGCCCACCGCTTCACCCGGCTCGCCGCCGAGGGGGTACGGGAACTCGACGCGGGCCGCCCCGGGCGCGCCGCCGCGCTCCTCGACGAGGCCCTGGCGCTGTGGACCGGCCCGCCCTTCGCCGATCTGCCCGACCGGGAGGCCGAGGCCGCGCGCTGGGAGACCCGCAGGCTCGGCGCCCGCCGGGCCAGGCTGGCCGCCGCGCTCGCGCTCGGCGAAGGCGCCTCGGCGCTGCCGGAACTGGACGCGCTGTGCGCGGAGCACCCGCTCGACGAGCCGCTCCAGGCGCTGCGGATCCGGGCGCTCGGCGCGGCGGGCCGGCCGTCGGAGGCCCTTGCGGCGTACGAGACGATACGACGGTCCCTCGCCGACCGGCTCGGCACCGACCCGTCGCCCGAACTCCGTGCCCTGTATGCCGAGTTGCTGAAGGGCTCGGCCGCCGCCGGTACGACGGCGGGGCCGGGGACCGCTCCCCGGGGCGGCGGCAATCTGCGCGCCCGGCTCACCAGTTTCGTCGGCCGCGAGGACGACCTCGCCGCCGTCCGGGGCGCGCTCGGTGCCACCCGGCTCGTCACCCTCCTCGGGCCCGGCGGCGCGGGCAAGACCCGGCTCTCCCAGGAGGCCGCCGAACGGGCCGCCGGACAGTGGCCCGACGGGGTCTGGTTCGTCGAACTCGCCCCCGTCACCGACCCGGAGGCCGTCGCCGAGGCCGTGCTCGGCGCGCTCGGCGCCCGCGAGACCGTGCTGCGCGGCGCGGGCGCCGAAGAGCTGCGCCACGCCGAGGACTCCGCCGGCCGGATCGTCGAACACTGCGCGGACCGCCGCCTGTTGCTGATCCTGGACAACTGCGAGCACGTGGTGGGCACGGCGGCGGAGCTGGTGGAACGGGTCCTCGCGCGCTGCCCGGGCGTCACGGTGCTGGCGACGAGCCGCGAACCCCTGGGCGTACCGGGGGAGTCGACGCTCCCGGTCGGTCCGTTGTCCCGGGACACCGCCGTCCGGCTCTTCGGCGAGCGCGGGGCGGCCGTACGGCCCGGATTCCGGGTGGCCGACGACGAGGCCGCGGCGGACGAGATCGTACGGCGCCTCGACGGGCTGCCGCTCGCCATCGAACTGGCCGCCGCCCGGCTGCGGTTGCTCACCCCGCGCCAGATCGCCGACCGGCTCGACGACCGGTTCCGGCTGCTGACCTCCGGCGCCCGCACCGTCCTGCCGCGCCAGCAGACCCTGCGCGCGGTCGTCGACTGGTCGTGGGACCTGCTCGACGCCCCCGAACGCGCCGTCCTGCGGCGCCTCGCGGTCTTCACCGGCGGCTGCGACCTGGAGGCCGCCGAGGCCGTGTGCGCCGGCCCGGAGGCGACGGCGGAGACGGAGACGGAGCGGGGCGTGGATACAGGGAGGGGCGCGAATGCGGGCCCGGACGCGGCCCATGTCCTGGACCTCCTCGGCTCCCTCGTCGACAAGTCGCTCGTGGTCGCCGCCGAGGACGACACCGGCATGCGCTACCGCCTCCTGGAGACCGTCGCCGAGTACGCGGCCGCACGCCTCGACGAGGCCGGTGAACGGGAGTCCGCCGAGCGCCGCCATCTCGTCCACTACCGCGAGTTCGCCCGCCGCACCGACCCGGAGCTGCGCACCGGCCGGCAGGCCGCCGCCATGGCCCGGTTCGTCGCCGAGTACGGCAATCTGCGCACCGCGCTGCGCTCCGCCGTACGGCTGCGCGACGAGCACGAGGGGCTGGTCCTCGTCCACGCGCTGGTCTGGTACTGGACCATGCGCGACCTGCGCGCCGACGCCCTGCACTGGGCGGAGACGGTCGCCGCGCTCGGCCCCGACCCGTTCGGCCCGGACGCCGCTCCCGTCGTCCCCCTCCGCGAGCCGTGCACCGCCGCCCCGCCACCGCTCGGCGCGGACCAACTGGCCGAGGCCCGGCGCGGGGTCCGGCTGATCGCCCTGCTCAACATGGACTACGGCACGGGGTTCTGGGTCAGCCCCGAGGGCCTCGACCGGCTGCGCCTGATCACCGGCGCGTATCCGCCCGGCCTGCCGCAGATCTGCCGACTGCCCGGCTCCCTCACGGTGTTCGCCACGATCCTCACCGGCGACTCCGACCGGATGCGCGCGGCCATCGACGCCAACGTCGACACCTGCCGGCGCCTCGGCTACGACTGGGAGCTGGCCAACGCACTCCAGATGCGGGCCAACATGCTGGCCAACCGCGCCGAGTCGGCCGTCCGCGCGGAAGCCGATGCCGACGAGGCCCTCGCGCTCTTCGCCCGGCTCGACGACGCCTGGGGCATCGCCGAGGCGCTGTCCTCGCGGGCCGAGGCGCGCGAGCGGAGGCTCGAATTCGCGGGCGCCGCCGAAGACTTCGAGGCCGCGATGGAGTACGCGCGGCGGATCGGGGCCCAGTCCCAGATGGGGCTGCTGCGCGCCCGCTACGCCGACATGCTGGCCGAGACCGGCCGGCGGGACGAGGCCGAACGCATCCTGCGCGAGGTGGTGGAGTCCGACCGCCGGCGCAGCCATCCGCCGACGCTGGCCGCCCGGATCTTCCTGGCGATCCTCCTCGGCCGCTCGGGCCGTACCGCCGAGGCCCGGGTGTATCTGGGGGAACTGCTCGACGAGTTCAGCACGGAGGTGTTCTCCCTCTTCGAGGGATTCACCCTCGGCAGCCTGGCCTGGCTGGACAATCTCGACGGCGCGTACGCCTCCGGATTCGCCCGGGCCCGGCAGGCGTACGACCGTGCCCTGGACGGCCTGTCGCGGACGGTGACCCCGGAGATGCCGGCGACCCATCTGCTGAGCGCGGCCTGGGCGCTCGCCGGGCTCGCCGGACCGGGCGGGTCGACTGGGCCGAGTGGAGTGGACGGCCCGGGTGGGCGGGGACCCGGCGGGGAGAGGGTGGTCCGTACCGCCGCGATGCTCCTCGGCGCGTCCGAGGAGTTGCTGCCGCCCCACCATCTGGCGTCACCGGTGGAGCGGGAGAACCGGGAGCGGGCGACCGCGCTGATCCGGACCGCGCTCGCCGACGACGCCGCGTTCGAGGCCGCGCGCGCCGAAGGCGGCGCCCTCACTCTGGAGGACGCCGCCGTCTTGCTCGAACGCGCCGCCGACGCGATTCAGGAGTGATCCGGGAGGATCCGGCGCGCCGAGTCCCTGGTCCCCCGTTTTCCGTGTCCGTCCCACGCCCGTCCCGTGCCTGCCCCGTGCCCGTGGTCCGCGCGCTCCCGCGCTTTCCGGGCCGGGCAGGGCCGGGGCAGGGCCGGGCAGAGCCGGACCGGTCAGGTCTTCTTGCGGAACTTGGCGACCGCGAGCGGTGCCATGAGGGCGGTGATGGCGATCGACCAGGCCAGCGTCATCCCCACCGAGTGGCCGACCGGGCCGCCGTTGATCAGGCCGCGGGACGCGTCGGCCAGGTTGGACAGCGGGTTGTAGTCGGTGAAGGACTTCAGCCAGCCGGGCATCGTGCTCGTCGGGGCGAAGATCGAGGAGCCGAACTGGAGCGGCATCAGCACGATCATCGCCATGCCCTGGACGGCCTGGGCCGTCTTCATGGTGAGACCGAGCAGGATGAAGATCCACATCAGGGACGCGCCGAACACCATCGACAGACCGATGGCGCCGAGCAGGCCGAGGACCGAGGTGTGGATCGTCAGGCCGAGCAGGAAGCCCATGCCGAGGAGGATCGCGGTGGCGATCATCATGCGGCCGATCTCGACCACGATCTTCGCGATGAGGACGGACGAGCGGGCGATCGGCATGGTCCGGAACCGGTCCATGACGCCCTTCTTGAAGTCGTCGTTGACGCCGGTGCCGACGCCCATCGCGATGTTCATGCCCATCATGGCCATCAGACCGGGCACGACGTAGTTCACGTACTCCTGGTTGTTGCCCTTGCCGGCGATCGCGCCGCCGAAGACGTACACGAAGAGCAGCACGAAGATGATCGGCATGAAGACGGCGTCGAACATCGACTCCGGGTCCTGCTTGATCTGGAGCATGTTGCGCCGGGCGAGGGCACCGATGTGGCGGAGGTTGGCCCGCAGGCCGATCCGGCCGTCGTCGGCGCCGGTCGCGGCGGACGCGCCGCGCCCCGCGGGCGCGGGGCTCTGGGAGTTCCCGGGAGACCGGGTGTCCGTGGGGGACTGGGGAAGGGTACCGGCGCTCATGCGGCGAACTCCTCGTGCGTCGCGGGGGAGTGGGAGCCCGATCCGGAGTCGGAGCCCGACTCGGAGTCGGAACCGGACGCCTTCGCGCCGGTGATGGCGAGGAACACCTCGTCGAGGCTGGGCAGATGGGTGCCGATGTCGGTGATGCCGAAGCCCCGGGCGCCGAACAGGCCCACGACGGCGGTCAGTTGCTCGTCGGCCAGGATCGGCACGAACAGCGTGCCCTCGTCGGGGACGACGGTGACACCGGCCGTCCCGTCGAGCCCCGTCTCGCGGAGCGCCGCCGCCATGGCGGGCAGATCGGCCGGGTCGGACGGGCGGATCTGGAGGGTGCGGCCGCCGACCCGCTTCTTCAGCTCGTCGACCTCGCCGCGGGCGACGACCTGGCCGCGGTCGATGACGGTGAGCTCGGAGGCCAGCTGCTCGGCCTCCTCCATGTACTGGGTGGTGAGCAGGACGGTCGCGCCGTCGGTGACCATCCGCTTGACCTCCGCCCAGACCTCGTTGCGGGTGCGCGGGTCGAGGCCGGTGGTGGGCTCGTCCAGGTAGAGGACGGCGGGGCTGCCGATCATGGAGGCGGCCAGGTCGAGCCGGCGCCGCATGCCGCCGGAGTACGTCATGGCCGGCCGCTTGGCGGCCTCGGTGAGCGAGAAGCGCTCCAGCATCTCGTCGGCGCGGCGGCGGGACTCGGCGCGGGAGAGATCGAGCAGCCGCCCGATCATGTAGAGGTTCTCCCGGCCGGACAGCTTCTCGTCGACGGAGGCGTACTGGCCGGTCAGGCCTATGGTGCGGCGCAGCTGGCGGGGCTGGCGCACCACGTCGTACCCGGCGACGACGGCGGTGCCAGCGTCCGGGACGAGCAGCGTGGACAGGCAGCGGACCAGGGTCGTCTTGCCGGCGCCGTTGGGGCCGAGGACCCCGAGGACGGTGCCCTCGCGGACGTCCAGGTCGACCCCGTCGACGGCCCTGGTCGAGCCGAAGTGCTTCACGAGGCCCCGTACCTCGATGGCGTTGGTGTGTGATCGCGTCATGTCCCCAAGGAAACCGGGGCCCACCGACAGGCCGCCGACAGCCGGCCGACACCGCGACCGACAGCCGCCGACAAGCACCGACAACCGTCGACAAGCACCGACAGGCACCTTCAGGCGCGGGTGGCCACCTCCCCCGGTCGCCGGGCGGGAGGACCGGTGCCCGGCGGTCCGGGAGCCACCCGTGGCGTACCCCCGCCCACGGGGACAGCCCGCCGACGGGGGACGGTCGACGGGCTGTCGTGGTGCCGGAAGTGGCCTGGTGGTGCCCGCCGCCCCGGCCGGCTGTCCGGGTCGGCCGGTACGGCGGGCAAGCGGGCGGGTGGCGCCGTATCGGCTACGGCTAGTGGAAGGTGTGCTCCTCGGCGGGGAACGCCCCGCCGGCGACGTCCTCCGCGAAGGCCCGGGCGGCGTCGCCGAGGGTCTCGCGCAGGTTGGCGTACTGCTTGGTGAAGCGCGGCACCTTGCCGCCGGTCAGCCCGGCCATGTCGGTCCAGACGAGGACCTGCGCGTCGGTTCCGGCGCCCGCGCCGATGCCGATGGTCGGGATGTCCAGCGAGCGAGTGACCTCGGCGGCGAGCTCGGCCGGGACCAGCTCCAGGACGACGGCGAAGGCGCCCGCGTCCTGCGCCGCCTTGGCGTCGCGCAGCAGCCGGTGCGCGGCCTCGTCGCCGCGGCCCTGCACCCGGTAGCCCATGGTGTTGACGGACTGCGGGGTCAGGCCGAGGTGGGACATGACCGGGATGCCGGCCTGGACCAGCAGCTCGGTCTGGGGCAGCGAGCGCTCGCCGCCCTCCAGCTTGATCGCGCCGACGCCCGCCTCCTTGACCAGCCGGGTGGCGTTGCGCAGGGCCTGGACGGGCCCTTCCTGGTACGAGCCGAAGGTGAGGTCGCCGACGACGAGCGCGCGGCGGGTGCCGCGGACGACGGCGGCCGAGAGCATCGTCATCTCGTCCATGGTGACCGGCACGGTGGTCTCGTAGCCGAGGTGACAGTTGCCCATGGAGTCGCCGACGAGGATCACCGGGATGCCGGCCTCGTCGAAGACGGAGGCGGTCATCGCGTCGTAGGCGGTGAGCATGGGCCACTTCTCGCCCCGCGTCTTCGCGGCGGCGATGTCGTGGACGGTGATACGGCGGGTGCCCTTTCCTCCGTACAGCGCCTTGCCGCTGTCGGCGGGCGGTTTCTGGGCAGCCTGAAGCGTCATGGTGAACGGCTCCTCTTGTCGTCATCTCGAGGCGCCCTGTGGCGTCCCCGGACCACATCCATGGTGGCACTTCGCGGGGTGGCCGGGGAAGCGGGGCGGCGGGGCCGGGTGGAGTGGCGCTGTTCACACGGGGGGCGGGCGTGTTCCGGCCGGGTCCCGTCGATCCGGCCAGGGCCGGCCGGAGGCGGGGCGGGTGGGACCGGAGCGCTTCCCGGTGCGTCGTACCCCCGCTCACCAGGCAAAATCTCCGTCAGCAAGTTCCTATACGAGACGGTCTCGTATCGTAAGCGCACTAGGGTGAGCGGCATGTCTCAGCCGACTTCCGACTCCGCCGCTCCCGGGGCGCCCCGCGTCCCGGAAGCCGTGCACCGCCGCCGCTGGGCGATCCTCGGTGTGCTCATGCTCAGCCTGCTGATCGTCGTCCTCGACAACTCGATCCTCAACGTCGCCGTCAAGACGATCGCGAGCCCCGCGCCCACCGGCATCGGCGCCACCCAGAGCGAGCTGGAGTGGGCCATCAACTCCTACACGCTCGTCTTCGCCGGCCTGCTCTTCACCTCCGGCCTCCTCGGCGACCGCCTCGGCCGCAAGAAGGTGCTGCTGTTCGGCATAGCCGTCTTCGGCATCGCCTCCGCGCTCGCCGCCCAGTCCGGCACCCCGGGCGAGCTGATCGGCTTCCGCGCCCTGATGGGCATCGGCGCCGCGTTCGTCATGCCCGCCACCCTCGCCGTCCTCATGAACGTCTTCGAGCGCGACGAGCAGCCCAAGGCCATCGGCATCTGGGCCGGCAGCGTCGGTCTCGCCATCGCCATCGGCCCCATCACCGGCGGTCTGCTGCTTGAGCACTTCTGGTGGGGCTCGATCTTCCTCGTCAACGTGCCGGTGGTGATCGTCGCCCTCGTGCTGATGGCCTGGCTGGTGCCCGACTCCAGGGACCCGAGGCCCGGCCGGATCGACCTGCCCGGCGTCCTGCTGTCCGTCCTCGGTCTCGTGCTGCTGGTGTACGGCATCATCCGCGGCGGCGAGCTGGCCAGTCTCACGGATGTCACCGTGCTGCTCCCGGCGCTCGGCGGTCTCGCCGTGCTCGTCGCCTTCGTCCTGTACGAGCGGCGCACCGACCATCCCGCGCTCGACGTCTCGTACTTCCGCAAGCCCGCGTTCTCGGCCGCCGTCGCCGCCATCGCGCTGGTGTTCTTCGCCCTCATGGGCGTGACCTTCTTCTCCGCGTTCTACCTGCAGAGCGTGCGCAGCTACAGCGCGCTCGAATCCGGTCTGCTGATCCTGCCGCTCGCCGTCGCCCAGATGATCTTCGCGCCGCGCGCCCGGCACGTCGTCGACCGCTTCGGCGCCAAGGCCGTGTGCACGGTGGGCATGCTCGCCGTCGCCGTCGGTCTGGCCGCCTTCGCCTTCTTCGGCGCCGGCACGCCGGTCTGGATCATGGAGGTCGTCTTCTTCGTCCAGGGCGCCGGCATGGCGCACATCATGCCGCCGGTCACCGTCACCGTGATGCAGGCGCTGCCGCGCGAGAAGGCCGGCTCCGGCTCCGCGATCAACAACACCTTCCGCCAGGTCGGCGGCGCGCTCGGGGTGGCCGTCCTCGGCTCCGTCCTGTCCACCACGTACCGGGGCGAGATCGACGAGCACCTCGCCGGGCTCCCGGCGGGGCTGCGCGAGACGGCGGGCGAGTCCATCGAGGCGACGCTCGGCGTCGCCGCGAAGATCGGCCCGGCCGGCCGCGACCTGGTCGCGCCCGCGTACGACGCCTTCCTCGACGCCATGCACGTCACCGCCCTCGGCTCGGCCGCCGTCGCCGTCCTCGGCGCGATCGTCGTCGCCCTCTTCCTGCCCGGCCGCGCCCCGGCGGGCTCCGCGCCGGACGCCGCCGTTCCGGGCGCCCGCGCGGAAGCGGGAGAATCGGTTCCGAGCTAGTGCCGCGACCGGCAATGTTTGCCCGTGAAGGAGCGTCGTACGGTGCGTGCCATCGCAAGGCGGCCGGAAGTCCTTGTAGCGGAGCTACCAGGGCTTTTGGCCAACGCCGCGAGGGTGCGTGCCGGGCGGCGCGACAGGGCGAAGCTTGCCGGGAGGGGCACTAGGCCAGGGCGAAGGAGGCGGAACGGACGTGTCGTACGAGACGACAGGGGCGAGCACCACCGACCCGGAGCGGGTGGCGGCGCGGGGCGCGGCGCCGGGCGGGCCGGGGGTCGGCGCGCCGGGGCCCTCCGGGCCGGGGTCCTCCGGGCGGGGGAACGCGGGCCGGAGTACGGGGGCGGGGGCCCCGGGCCCTGCCTGCGAGTCCGCCGCCGCCTCCGCCTCCTCCGCCTCGCCTGTCCCGTCCACCCCATCCGTCCCATCCGCCCCGTCCGCCCCGTGTGCCGGGCGCCGGGGACGGCCGCGCAGCGAGGCGGCGGAGGCCGCCATCTTCGACGCGGCGATCGGGATGCTGGAGCACGGCGTCCCGCTCGCCGAACTGTCCATCGAGAAGATCGCCCGCACCGCCGGGGTCGGCAAGGCCACCATCTACCGCCGCTGGCCCGGCAAGGAAGCCCTCCTCATCGATCTGCTGCGCTCCGTCGAACCGCCGGAGCCGGACCTGCCGGGCACCTCCGCCCGGGACGACCTCGTCATGCTCCTGGAGAGCGTGCGGCAGCGCGGCATGGTCAAGCGGTCCTCCGCGCTGCTGCACAACGTGTACTCCCAGATGCGGATGTATCCCAAGCTCTGGGAGGCGTACCACCGCACGGTCATAGAGCCGCGCCGCCGGCTGTCCCTCGACGCCATCCGGCGCGGCATGGCGGCCGGCGAGATCCGCCCCGACCTCGACGTCGAGCTCGTCAACGACCTCTTCACCGGCCCCCTGCTGCTCCGTACGGTCATCCGGCCCGACGCGCCCCTGGAGCCCGGACTCGCCGAGCGAATCGTCGACACCGTCCTGGAAGGCGTCCGGCCGCGGGTCTGACGGGGTGACGGGTCCGGACGAATGTGCGCGTTCTGTCACAGGCGTACGCCCCGCATCACCTGCAGGAACCCGCCACGCGCGTCAGTCGTCCCTCGATGAGTACGACTGGCGCGGAATCACCTAGGGTCGGGACCGGGTCGGACAGCAAGGCAGTGAGGACGGCGGCGATGACGCGCGTGGACATGACGGGCACCGAGAACGGCGGCACACCGGACCATCACGACACCACCTTCCCGCCCGCCGAACCCCCCGGGCGGGGCGGCCGTCTGGCACGGCTGCGCCACGACCGGGGCATCTGGCGCCGGGGCGCGATCCTGGCCGTATGGGCGGTCCTGATCGCGCTGGTGATGGCCTTTCACTCCAGCATCCCCAACCGGATCGGCAACCTCGGCAGCCTGACCGAGACCTTCCTGCCCTGGTTCGGCGCCCTCGTCCCGGTGCTCTTCGTCCTCGCCCTGCTCCGCCGTTCCGCGACCGCGCTGATCGCGCTGGTCCTGCCCTGCGTGGTCTGGCTCAACCTCTTCGGCGGCCTCGTCGTCGACAAGTCGGCCGACGGCGGCGACCTCACCGTGGTCAGCCACAACGTCAACGCCGCCAACCCCGACCCCGAGGGAACGGCCCGTCAGATCGCGGACTCCGGCCTCGACGTGGTGGCCCTGGAGGAGCTCAAGAGCGACATGGTCCCGGTGTACGAGAAGGGCCTGGCCGCCGCGTACCCGCACCACTCCGTCCAGGGCACCGTCGGCGTGTGGAGCAAGCACCCGCTGCGCGGCGTCCGGCCGGTCGACATCCGCCTCGGCTGGACCCGCGCCCTGCGTGCCACCGTCGTCGCGCCGTCCGGCGACATCGCCGTCTACGTCGCCCATCTGCCGTCCGTACGGGTCAAGATGAACGCCGGTTTCACCGCCACCCAGCGCGACGACAGCGCCGACGCCCTCGGCGCGGCCATCTCCCGCGACCCGAACCCGCGCGTCGTCCTCCTCGGCGACCTCAACGGCACCATGAACGACCGTGCCCTGACCGCCGTCACCTCCCAGCTCCGCTCCACCCAGGGCGCGGCGGGCGACGGCTTCGGCTTCAGCTGGCCGGCCTCGTTCCCGATGGCCCGCATCGACCAGATCCTCGTCCGGGGCGTCGAACCGCTGTCCTCCTGGACCTTGCCGGAGACCCGCAGCGACCACCTTCCGGTGGCCGCGCGGCTCCGCTTCGAGCCTTCGTCCGACCAGTCCTGACTTCGCGTCAGTTCACGGAGTCGAGCTTCTTCCGCTGTTCCTCGGTCAGTTCGAGGTCGACCGCGCCCAGGTTCTCCTCCAGCTGGGCGAGCGACGAGGCGCCGATGAGCGGGACGACCGGCACGGCGCCGCCCATCAGCCAGGACAGCACCACCTGGTTGACGGTGGCGCCGGTCTCCGCCGCCACCTCGCGGACCGCCGCCAGCCGGGGCTGGGTGCCCGCGTGCTCGAACCCGGGGCCGAGCGGCTTGTCGTCCCGGACGTACGCGCCCGCGATCAGCGGCGAGTACGCGACCTGCGTCAGCTCCGGGGTGGCCCGCAGATAGCTGAGCAGGTCGCCGCTCACCAGGCCCTGGTTGCCGTCGGGCGAGCGCAGGGTCGGGATGTCGGTGCGCTGGCGCAGATAGCTGTGGTGGTGCTGGAGCACCTCGTACCCGGGTACGCCCGCCGCGGCGGCCAGGGCGCGGGCCCGCTCGATACGCCAGGCCCAGTGGTTGCTCGCGCCGAGCAGCCCGGCGACCCCGTCCGCCACCACGTCGGCGAAGCCGTGGACGGTCTCCTCCAGCGGGGTGTGCTCGTCCATGACGTGCGCGTAGAGCAGGTGGATCCGCTCGATGCCGAGCCGTTCGCGGCTCTGCTCGGAGGACTCCCGGATCGCCCGGGCGGACAGGCCCTCCACGTCCAGGCCGAAGGTGGTGGCGGGCTGGTTGGGACGGGCGCCGAGCTTGGTGGCGATGGTCATCTCGTCGCCGACGCCCCGGCTCTTCAGCCAGCGGCCGAGCAGCTCCTCGCTCTCGCCGCCCTGGGTTCCGTTCACCCAGAACGCGTAGTTGTTGGAGGTGTCGAGGAAGGTGCCGCCGGCCTCGGCGAATCGGTCGAGCAGTGCGAAGGAGGTGTCCTCGTCGACGAGGGTGCCGAAGTTCATGGTGCCGAGGCTCAGCACGCTGACCTCGCGACGGGTTTCGGGGGAGCTTCCGATGACGCGGTACTTCATGGCGGGTACGGCCTTTCGGGGTGGGTCGCTCGACTCGTGCGCGTGAGGCCGTCCATGGGGTGTGAGCCCGGGGTCCGGCCGGGGCGGCGGCCGCGAAGGGGCACCGCCACCGAGGGGTGGTCAACGCGACGCGGGGGCGAATGCTTCCCTCCGGGGCGTGTGAATCGACATGTTCTTCTGGTCAACTCGGCTGGATGGAAGGCGTGTTGCCTGGAGGGCTTGGGTGGCGGACCTGGGCGGTGGCTCTGGGCGGCGGTTCTGGGCGCGATGGCCCTGCCCGGCGGACCTGGGCGTGACCCTGAGCGGTGGCCGGGTCGTGGGGCCTACCCGGGTTCGGTCTGGTGATCCGCCCAGACGTAGCTCTCGGGCAGCAGCTCGGCGATCGGGACGGCGCGCCGGGCATCGCCGTTGCCGACGACGACCCGGATGCCCGGGTAGTAGTCGAGGAGGGCCTGCCGGCACCGGCCGCAGGGCGGGACGACCCCGCGCTCCCGGTCGCCCACGGCGACGATCGTGACCAGGTCGTACGCGCCCTGCGCGGCCGCCGTGCCGATGAGGACGAGCTCGGCGCAGGGTCCGCCCGTGAAGTGGTAGGCGTTCACCGCGGTGACGATCCGGCCGTCCCGATTACGTCCTGCGGCCGCCATGGTGTGGTTCTCGCCCTGGCAGCGGGTGCGGGCGATGTGCGCGGCGGTCTCGACGAGTTCGTGGTCGACGGGGTGCGTGGAGGTGTTCATCGGGCGACTCTGTCTCGTGCGCGGGCGGCCGCGCAATCGAGTTCGGGCGACCCTGGGGACAGCTCCTAACTCCCGCCTTCCCGCCAGTGGTTGACGATCGGCAGGCGCCGGTCCTTGCCGAAGCCCTTCGCGGAGATCTTGGTGCCCGGCGGATACTGGCGGCGCTTGTACTCGGCGGTGTCGACCATCCGCAGCGTACGGGTGACCAACTCCTCGTCGAAGCCCGCCGCGACGATCTCGTCGTGTCCCCGGTCGCGGTCGACGTACAGCTCCAGGATCCGGTCGAGGACGTCGTAGTCGGGGAGTGAGTCCGTGTCGACCTGACCGGGCCGGAGTTCGGCGCTCGGCGGCTTGGTGAGCGTGTGCTCCGGGATGGGCGGGGCCTCGCCGCGCGCCTCGGCGGCGGCGTTGCGCCAGCGGGCGAGACGGTAGACGTCCGACTTGTAGACGTCCTTGATGGGCCCGAACGCGCCGACCGCGTCGCCGTAGAGCGTCGAATACCCCACCGCCAGCTCGGACTTGTTGCCCGGCGCCAGGACGAGATGACCCTCCTGGTTGGACAGCCCCATCAGCAGCGTGCCGCGCAGCCGGGCCTGGAGGTTCTCCTCGGCGAGTCCGGTGAGACCGAGCGCACCCATGTAGGCGTCGAACATCGGCTCGATGGAGACGGTGCGGAAGCGGAGCCCGGTGCGGTGGGCCAGTTCGGCGGCGTCGTCGCGCGAGTGGCCGGAGGAGTACGCGGACGGCATCGACACCGCGTGCACCTGCTCGGGTCCGAGCGCGTCGCAGGCGATGGCGGCGACGAGTGCCGAGTCGATGCCGCCGGACAGACCGACGAGGACGGACCGGAAACCGCTCTTGGTCACATACGCGCGCAGCCCCGTCACCAGCGCCGCGTACACCTCCGCGAGGTCGTCCAGCGGTTCGGCCCGGCCGCCGGTCTCCGTCGGCTCGTACGCGGCCGGCGGCTCGCCCGGCAGGACGGCCCGCTCGATCCGCAGCCCGTCGTCGACGACGCTCCCGGACTCCGGCGCCGCCGGGTCGGCGGCCGGCAGGTTCAGGTCGATCAGCAGACAGGTCTCGGTGAACTGCGGGGCACGCGCGAGGACTTCGCCCCGCGCGTCGACCACGATCGAGTCACCGTCGAAGACCAGCTCGTCCTGGCCGCCCGTCATCGCCACGTACGCCGTGACACAGCCGGCCTCCCGGGCCCGGTCGCTCACGAGGGCGAGCCGGGTGTCGTCCTTGTTCCGTTCGTACGGGGAGGCGTTGACCGACAGGAGCAGCCCGGCGCGGGCGGCGCGCGCGGCCGGGACCCGGCCGCCGTCCTGCCACAGGTCCTCGCAGATCGCGAGCGCGACGTCGACGCCGCGCACGCGCAGGACGGGCAGGGTGTCACCGCGCACGAAGTAGCGGTACTCGTCGAACACGCCGTAGTTGGGCAGGTGGTGCTTGGCGAACCGCAGCACCACCTCGCCCTGGTGCAGCACCGCCGCCGCGTTCAGCGGCGCCCCGGCGGGCCGCCCGAGGCGCGGCTCGGCCCGCTCGGAACGGTCGAGATACCCCACGACCACCGGCACCTCGCCGAGCCCCTCGGCGTCGAGCCGCCCCGCGAGCGCCCACAGGGCGGCCCGGGAGGCATCGACGAACGAGGGGCGCAGCGCCAAATCCTCGACCGGGTAGCCGGTCAGGGCCATCTCGGGGAACGCGACGAGGTGCGCACCGCGTTCGGCGGCCTGCCGGGTCCGGCGGAGCACGGCCTCCGCGTTCCCGCCGAGATCTCCTACGGTCGGGTCGATCTGCTGGAGCGCGAGTCGTAGCTGTCGTCGCTGAGGCACGGGGCCACTCTATTCGTCAACTCGACATTATGGGGGTCCGGCGCGTCGTTCCGGCGGGTCCGGGAGACTGGAGGTCTCTGGTCCGCTTGTGGCGGAGGGGAAAACCGCCCGCCGGCGGCACGACCGGAGGTCTTGACGTACAGGGGAAACGATTCGGCAGGACGAGGGGTGGGCGAGGCATGAGGAAGTGGGCTGTTCGGCTGGGGTGGGGGATTCCCCTGGTGGTTCTGATCGTCCTGGTCACCCGACTGGCCAGGGAGTGGGGCGGCCTCTACGAGGTGCTGATCCCACCCGCGTTCGCGACCGGCTCCGGCGCGCTGATCGGGAACTGGGTCAAGTGGCGGCGCTCGCGGGCGAGTGCAGACCGTTGAACGGAGGGGCCGTGGAACAAGACGCGGTGAAGAGAGTGGTGTTGCGACGGGTCTCCTGGATGGTGATCTCCTGGGTGACCGTCGTGGGCCTGGGAATCGGCATGATCGCGGCGGTGTACAACGTCACCTCGGTCCATGGATTCCGGACGGGCTGGCAGGGGATCCCCGTGTTCTTCCTGCTCGCCGGGATCACCGGGAGAGTCGCGAACTGCAAGGTGATCCTGGAGGAGGACGTGCTCACGGTGGTGGGGCCGTTGCGGACGCATCGCATTCCGGCGACGGCGATCCGTGACGTCGTCCACGAGACCGGCGGCTCGCTCGAGATCGACCTCGGCCAGGAGGAGACGCTGCCGGTGTTCGCCTTCGGGGGGTCGCTGGTCGACTACTACGTCGGTTCGAGCCGGGACGCCCACTACACGGTCAAGGCGTGGTGGCGATCCGCGCGCGCGAAGAGCGAGTCGCCGGCCGAGGGGGTACGGGCCGGCTGGACATGGTGCCGGCCCGCCGACCTGTCGCTGGCCGTCGCGGTGATCGGCGGCCTGATCGGAGCGGGCCTCGCCGGCGGTTTCTGACGGCGAACGACGGCGGCCACCGCGGCGGCCGGGCCGTCATCCAGGATGAGGATTTACGGCTTTTCCGTTTTATTGGTCTAGCTATGCCGCAGTGTGAGCGGTATGCGGGGCGAAATGGCATGTATGGGGGTTGTTGAGCGTGACGCCGGAAGTCGATTGGCTGCTCGCCGTAGGTGACGGGGGCTCTCTTCGCGTGGTGTGGCAGGGGGTCGCGGCTGTCGTAGGGATCGTCCTGGCGGCCAACGTGAAGGATTGCGCCTATCGAATACACGCGTTCTTCATGAACCACGGCACGGTCGGTCCAGGACCGGGATTCTCGCCGAACCTGATCAGATTCCTGGGTGTTTTTCTCGCCGTCGGTTTCGGAGTGAGTTGCGTCGTGAATCTCACCTCTGGCTGAGCCTCACACACGATCCCTTCGAGTCGCCTCCGCGCCTTATGCGGAGGCGACTCGAAGGGGTGTGGTGTGGCGAGGTGCGGGGCGGACCGAGGCTGGGAAATCAGCCCCCTACTTCGCCCGGTAGCCCAGGGTCGTCATCATCCCGGACTCCGAGTGGTAGACGTTGTGGCAGTGGATCATCCACAGGCCCGGGTTGTCGGCGTCGAAGTCCATCGTCAGTTTGCGGCCCGGCAGGATGACCGCCGTGTCCTTGCGGACACCGCTCCCCAACGCGAACGTGTGGCCGTGCAGATGGAGCGGGTGCCACATGGACGTGCCGTTGGTGAACTCGATCCGGACCCGCTCGCCCGCCGAGACGTCGTAACGCCGGGCCGGGTCGTACGGCCGGCCGTCGAAGCCCCAGTCGTACTTCATCATTCCGCCGGTCAGCCGGATCCGGATCGTCCGGTCCGGGGTACGGGCGGCGAGGGCCGTGCCGGGGGCGGGCTTCAGGCGGTCGGCGGTGAGGACGCGGCCGTCCAGTTCCTTCGGGCGGACGGGCGGGGCGGGCGCGGCGCCCTTGCCGGTGCGGAGCAGGGCGAGGCCGGTGGCGCGCTTGCCCTCGGCGAGCGCGGTGAGCGGGAAGACGCCGTCCTTGACGGTGACGAGGACGTCGTAGCGCTCGCCCATGCCGAGCAGCAGCGCGTCGGTCTTCGCATGAGTGACGGGGAAGCCGTCGGTGTGGGTCACCGTCATCTCGTGGCCGCCCAGCGCGACCCGGAAGGCGGTGTCGCCGCCCGCGTTGACGAACCGGATCCGCACCCGGTCGCCGGGCTTGGCCCTGAACTCGCTCGGGGCGTCCGGGATCCGGCCGTTGATCAGGTAGTACGGGTAGTTCACATCGCCGGCGTCACCGCCGAGCAGTTCGCTGGTGGCACCCATCATCATGCGGGACGGCCCGGTCGGCGGCGCGGACGTCGCCGACCCGCCGGCGGCCGAATCACCGGCGGCGCTCCCGGACCCGGACCGGGTCATGGACATCGAGTGACCGGAGTGGCCGCTGCCGTGGTCCATCCCCGGCATGTTCCCCATGTCGTGCCCCTCGCCGCCGTCCATGCCGTCCATGCCACCCATGCCCTGGCGCAGTTCGGCGAGTACGGCCTCCGGCGTCGAGCCGTCCACCCCGTCGACCCAGTCGTCCAGGACGACGACCCACTCCTTGTCGTACGTCAGCGGCTCCTTCGGGTCCTCGACGATCAGCGGGGCGTACAGGCCCCGGTCCTGCTGGGTGCCGGAGTGCGGGTGGAACCAGTACGTGCCGGGGTGCGCGACCGTGAAGCGGTACGCGAACTCCGCACCCGCCTTGATCTCCGGCTGCGTGACGCCCGGCACCCCGTCCATGTCGTTGCGCAGGGCGAGTCCGTGCCAGTGCAACGAGGTGGTCTGGGGAAGGTGGTTGGCGAGGGTCAGGGCCAGCGTGTCGCCGGCCGTGACCCGTACCTCCTTGCCGGGCAGATCGTCCCCGTACGCCCAGGTCCGGACCGTACGGCCGGCGCCGAGGTCCACGGTGGCGGGGGTGGCGGTGAGCTTGACCGTACGGACCGGGCCGCCCTTGCCCGGGGTGCGCTTGGCCTCGGCGGCGGCGACCTCGGGGCCGTGCGGGGAGACGTACGCCGCGCCCGGCGACGGAGCGGGATCGCCGGAACACGCGGCCAGCAGGCCGGTTCCGGCGACGGCGAGTCCGGCGCCGAGCGCGGACCGGCGGCTGAACCCGCCGGAGGAGAGGAGGGAGGCGGAAGAGGAAGGCGAGGTGGACGGGGTGGAAGAAGAAGACATGACAGAACGCGGCCTCTCGTACAAAGAGGAAGAAGGGAAACGGGAGATGCTTCTGCTGCCCGTTCCGTCTAGATCCGCAGGACCGCCACCCGGTCGAGAACCGCGAGCCCCGGCGGCGGCTGCGGCCACGCGATCCACCGCACCCCCGTCGGGCCCGCCCCGAGCCGCCCGGCACGGCGGCGCGCCCGCAGCAACATCGTGCCGCCGAGGACCACGACGAGCGCACCGAGCACCGCGAGGCAAACGGCCAGCGGGCCGCCGTTTCCGTGGGCGGGCGGCATCGAGTGGTCGTGCGGGGCGGCGCTCACGGTGGCGGGGCCGGCCCGAGTGACCGTGGCGTTGGCGTTGGCGGTGCTGGTGGCGTGGACGGTGGAATCGGCCTCCGTGCCGACCGTCGCCCCCCGCGCCAAGCCGTGATGGCTGTGCCCGGCGGCGGCCGGGGCCGCCATCCGCGCGAGCGCCGACGCGTCGTGGCCGGTCGGCCCGTGCCCCAGCGTGTGCATCGTGACCAGGCCGAACAGCAGGGCCGCGAGCAGCAGGAGCCGCTCCACGCCTCTGGTCCGCCTCGGCTCCGCCATACCGCGCAGCATACCCCCGCCCCGTATAGCGCGGATAAGCCCCCGCCCCGGTCGCGCGGGCTCGGCGGCCGGGGTCGGTGGGCGTGGGGAGAGGAGGGGAGGAGGGGAGAGGAGCGGGCGTCAGTGGGTGGCGTAGACGCTCTCGACGAACTTCGCCAGCTGCCCGTCCGACAGATGCTGCGCCAGATCGGCCTCACTGATCATGCCGACGAGCTTCTTGTTCTCGTCGATGACCGGCAGTCGCTTGATCCGGTGTCCCTGCATCTCGTCGAGTACCGCGCCCACATCCGCGCCGGTCTCGATCCAGCGCGGGGTACCCTGCGCCAGCTCCCCGCAGGTGACCTTCGCGGGGTCGTGGCCCTCGGCCACGCAGTGGACCACGATGTCGCGGTCGGTGACGATCCCGCAGAGCCGCTCGTTTCCGTCGGCGATGGGCAGGGCGCCCACGTCGAGGTCGCGCATCAGCTGGGCGGCGCGGTCGAGCGTCTCGTGAGCCGGGATCCACTGGGCCCCCGGATGCATGATGTCCTTCGCCGTGGTCATGGACTTCGCGCCCCTTTCGTCGAACGTGGTGCGTGGTGCGTCGTACGTCGTCGAACGCCGTGGTACGCGGCGGTGCCGTCGCCTCAAGCGATCCGGTCCGGCCCGGTCTGATCCAGTCCGATCCAGTCCGATCCGGTCCAGCCAGGTTCGATCCGACTCGTTGCGATCCGAACCGACCCGCACACCGTCGTACGCACGCCCCCGGGTGCCCTTTCATTGTCCGCGCGCGACGCGGCCCCCGCGACCTCGGCGCGAGCCGGGGCCACGGGGGCCGTCATCCGCCGGAACGGGCGGGGTGCGGGCGGGGTGCGCGCGGGTACGGCGCAGGCCGCGCTACGCGCCCCGCGCCTTCAACATGTCTGCCATCAGCTTGATCTCGGCGGACTGTCCGTCGACCATGCCCTGCGCGAGATCCCGCTCGACCCCGGGCTCGCACTTCTCGACACAGCCCTCGGCCATGTGGATCCCGCCCTTGTGGTGCGCGGTCATCAGCTTCAGGAAAAGCACCTCGGCCTCGCGCCCGGACGCCGCGCGCAGCTGGTCCAGCTGCGCGCGGGTGGCCATGCCGGGCATCAGCGCGCCGTCCTCGGCGGCCGACTCGTCGTGCATGTCGCCCATGCCCATCCAGGCCATCGGCGCCTGGTCCGCCTGCACCTTCGGCAGCTGCCACAGGTCGAGCCAGCCCAGCATCATGCCGCGCTGGTTGGCCTGGGTGTTGGCGATGTCGTACGCGAGGCGGCGCACCTCCTCGTTCGTCGTCCGGTCGCGGACGATGAACGACATCTCGACGGCCTGCTGGTGATGGACCGACATGTCACGGGCGAAACCCGCGTCCGCCGACAGGGTCGTCGGCGTGTGGCTCCGGGGGGAACGGTCCGCGGAGGCGAAGGTGACCGCGCCGCCGGCGAACAGCAGCGCGAGGACCACGGCGGTGACGGACGCCCACTGCGTCCGGTTCAGCTTCACTGGCCCATCGCCTTGCCGCCCTTGCCGGCGGCGTCGACGCCGCCGGTGCAGGCGGCGCCCGGCTCGGGCGTCTGCGGGCCGTTGACGTACTTGGTGAAGAAGGCGTCGACGCGCGG
Organism: Streptomyces sp. NPDC046203; assembly: GCF_040646255.1. Lineage (NCBI taxonomy): Bacteria > Bacillati > Actinomycetota > Actinomycetes > Kitasatosporales > Streptomycetaceae > Streptomyces > Streptomyces sp. NPDC046203. The sequence goes on from NZ_JBEYZX010000027.1 coordinate 77,431, forward strand.
GTCGTCCGCGCCGTCCACGGTCACCTGCTTGCCCCAGGCGCTCAGCATGATCGCGCCGGACTGGTCGTCGATCGGGCTCATCAGCGAGTACGGGGTCTTCTTGACCTTCGCGCTCAGCTTGTCGAGGTCGCCCTTGTCGGCCTTCTTGTTGTACGTCACCCACACGGCGCCGTGCTCCAGGGAGTGCACGGCGTGGACCTTGTCCAGCGGCTTGTCGTAGACGTCGCCGTTGCAGTTCTGCCAGATCGGGTGGTGGTCGCCGCCGACGGGCGGGTTCATCGGGTACGTGACGGGGGTCTCGACGTGGTTGCGGGTCAGCTTCTTGAGGTCCCAGTCCTTCTCGCCCTCGATGGGGCCCTTGGCGGTGGCCTCCTGCTGCTCCTTCTGATCCTGCTTGTCGCTCTGCTTGTTGATGGCCCAGCCGCCGACGCCGACGAGGGCGAGGACGACGACGGCCGAGACGCCGATCGTCAGGATGCGGTTGCGGCGCTCACGGGCCTGCTCGGCGCGGCGCATCTCCTCTATTCGGGCGCGGCGGTCGGTGTTCGAGGGGTGGTTCGCGGCCATGGCGGATGTCGTCCTTCGGAAAGTTCGGAAGCGGGAAGATCAAGCGAACTGAGGTGCGAACGGGGTGCGTGGTCCACGCCGGGCCTGAGCCCCGCGCGACGGCACCCCGGTGACTCACGTCCGCAGTACTTGAAGGACGTGGAGATCCGGCGCACGGGGCTGTGCGCCGGACCGGGGCATCCGGCCGGAGAGATGCGGCGCGGAGAACAGGGGGAGCCGGTCCGCGGTGTGCGGGGGCGCGTCGTGCGCGGGCGCGCCGAGCACGGCGGGGGAGAGGGCGGGGAAGAGCGAGCAGCCGCCGGATTCGTACGGACAGCTGTACCGCTGCTCGCCCCGGAAGGCCGACGGGGTCACTCCCCCGGTCGCCGTGTACGGCGGGTGCGCCGCGTAAGGCGCGTACGCCGTGTGGGCCGTCGCCGACCCCGCCGCGGGGACGGCCGTGGGCGCGGTCGCTCGGGAGGCTGCCGCCCATGGGTCGTACGGAGCCCCGTGGTGCCCCTGTCCGGCCGGGGCGCCGAACAGCCCCGTCAGCCCCAGACAGAGCGAGAGCGCGCCGAGGAGCGTCGCCACGGCACTCGCCAGTGCCAGGGGACGCGCGTGTCGCGGCGGGCCGTCGAGCCGGGAGGCTCCCATGGGCGCGATCGTAGTGGCAGAAGGGCCCTTGTGGGCCGAACGGGTGAGCAAGGAAGCCGGTACGGAGCCCGTCCCGCGTTACCCGGGCTGCGCCCGAGCGGGCACTATGGGGGTGCGACACGAGGCGACATGAGCGCGCAACACACGGGTGCGATCGGCCGAAACCATGTGGTGGGATTGTCCACATGCCCCCGACGCATCCGAGGCGGTGGGTGCGGGCGGCCTGACCAGCGAGGATGGGTGTGAGAATGGACAAGCAGCAGGAGTTTGTGCTCCGTACGCTCGAGGAGCGTGACATCCGCTTCGTGCGGCTGTGGTTCACGGACGTACTGGGCTTCCTGAAGTCGGTCGCCGTGGCACCTGCCGAGCTGGAGCAGGCCTTCGACGAGGGCATCGGCTTCGACGGCTCGGCGATCGAGGGCTTCGCCCGCGTCTACGAGTCCGACATGATCGCCAAGCCGGACCCGGGCACCTTCCAGATCCTGCCGTGGCGCGCGGAGGCCCCGGGCACCGCCCGGATGTTCTGCGACATCCTCATGCCGGACGGCTCGCCGTCCTTCGCCGACCCGCGCTACGTCCTCAAGCGCGCCCTCGCCAAGACCTCGGACCTGGGCTTCACCTTCTACACCCACCCCGAGATCGAGTTCTTTCTGCTGAAGGACAAGCCGCTGGACGGCTCCCGGCCCACCCCGGCCGACAACTCCGGCTACTTCGACCACACTCCGCAGAACGTCGGCATGGACTTCCGCCGGCAGGCCATCACCATGCTGGAGTCGATGGGCATCTCGGTGGAGTTCAGCCACCACGAGGGCGCGCCGGGCCAGCAGGAGATCGACCTGCGCTACGCGGACGCCCTGTCCACGGCCGACAACATCATGACCTTCCGGCTGATCATGAAGCAGGTCGCGCTCGAACAGGGTGTCCAGGCCACCTTCATGCCGAAGCCGTTCTCCGAGTTCCCGGGCTCGGGCATGCATACCCACCTCTCTCTCTTCGAGGGCGACCGCAACGCGTTCTACGAGTCGGGCGCCGAGTACCAGCTCTCCAAGGTCGGTCGCTCCTTCATCGCGGGTCTGCTGCGGCACGCGGCGGAGACGGCCGCCGTCACCAACCAGTGGGTCAACTCCTACAAGCGCATCTGGGGCGGCTCCGGCCGCACCGCCGGCTCGGGCGGCGAGGCCCCCGCGTACATCTGCTGGGGCCACAACAACCGCTCCGCGCTGATCCGCGTCCCCATGTACAAGCCCGGCAAGACGGGCTCCTCACGGGTCGAGGTCCGCTCCATCGACTCGGGCGCCAACCCGTATCTGACCTACGCCGTCCTGCTCGCCGCCGGTCTGAAGGGCATCGAGGAGGGATACGAACTCCCGGCGGGCGCCGACGACGACGTCTGGGCGCTCAGCGACGCCGAGCGCCGCGCGATGGGCATCGAGCCGCTGCCGCAGAACCTGGGCGAGTCGATCGCCCTGATGGAGCGCAGCGAACTGGTCGCGGAGACCCTCGGCGAGCACGTCTTCGACTTCTTCCTGCGCAACAAGAAGCAGGAGTGGGAGGAGTACCGCTCCGAGGTCACCGCCTTCGAGCGCCGCAAGAACCTGCCGGTGCTGTAGGGACTGTCCGGCGGCTCCTGGCCGGTGCCGTGACGCCTGGCACGGCACCCGCCTGGCACGGCACCTGGCCGCGTTGCCGAACTGTCCGAACAGCTCCGTTATGAAGCGCCCCGGCGCCTTGCCGTGCTTCCCCCAGGCACTTGCCGTCCTTTTCCCAGGCCCTGGCGGGCCTGGGAAGACCCCATGCGCCAAACGCCCCGGCCTTTCCTTTCCGGGCCTGGTCCACCGGGCAGCCTCTGGGAGTTGTCCGGCGGATCAGGGCCGGGGCGCGGCGAGCCCGGAACCGACACTCAGGGCCGCCGGCCGCGAACCGCCGGCCCTGACACGTCTCCCGCCCCGGGCCGTCCGTGTCTCCGGGTCGTCCGTATCTCCGGGCCGGTCCCGGGCCGTCCCCGTTCCCGGGCCGTCCCTGGGCCGTCCGCGAGCCGGTCCGCAGGACGCCTTCGGGCCGTCAGGCGCCGAATCGGGCGCGCAGTTCCTCGATGCACTCGTCGACCTGTCCGCGGTCGTAACCCCGCCGCCACGTGATGCGGAAGACCGGCGGGGCGGCGGGCGACTTCGTCGCGCACAGCTCGCTGATGTACTGATCGACCTGATCGCGGTCGTAGCCGCGCCGTACCAGTTCGAAGCCGAACATTTCCACTGCGCGGATCCCTCCCACGGTCCGGGGCCACCGGCGATCGCCCGCGTACGCGAGCCGGAGATCCGACGGTGGCCGCGGTTCGAGCCTAGCTCCCGCCGATTCCCGGAGGACGCCCGGGAGTCCGTGGGGAGAGGCCGGTCAGGGGCCGGGGTGAGCCGGGCGCGGTGCCGGGCGGGTCCTCGGCTGGGCGCGGAAGGATATGGCCTCCATCAGGGGGCGGTGCTTGGTCTTCTGGACGGCGGCGATGCGCCAGTCCCCGTCGTTCGTGCGGATCAGCGTGTACGTGGCGAGCTTGCCGAGCCGGCGCGGGCGGGAGCCCTTGTGGACCTCGCCGCGGGTGACGGCGATGGCGGTGTCCGGACCGGGGAAGCGCAGGTCGACGAGGTCGACGGCGAGCTTCGTGCCTTTCAGGAAGCTCTCGAAGAGGGCCTGGTGGGCGCCGCCGATCTCGGCGGCGCCGTGGTAGAGGGTGCCGGCGAAGGTGACATCGGTGGCGTCCTCGGTGAAGTGGGCGCCGTATCCGGTCCCGTCGCCCCGGCCCCAGGCGGTGGCACTGGAATCCAGCAGGGCGCGGATCGCGGCGGTGTCGTTCTCTCGGGAGGTCAGGACGGACATGATGGTGCTCCCTTCGATGGCCAGTGATATCTTCTCCAGAGAAGAAGCTTCTCCAGTGAAGTTTCTTCCTTGAGGAAGAGATTAGAGGGAGAGGCAGGCCGTGTCAACGCCTTTGGAGCCGTCCGGCGCGATGCCGGTCGACGCGAGCGAGATCTACCGGCGCTATCTCAGTGCGGTGATGCTGCACGGTCACGCCGGCGCTCGGGCCGTCGACCTCGGTGCCACGGACCTCTACGCGCTCAACATCCTCGATCTGACCGGCCCGCTGACCCCCGGCGAACTCGGCGCCCGCACCGGTCTTACCACCGGCCCCACCACCCGGCTCGTCGACCGGCTGGAGAAGGCCGGTTACGTCCGCCGCGCCGCCGACCCCGCCGACCGGCGGAAGGTCATCGTCGAACCGGTCGACCGGCCCGGCGGTCTCGACCAGGCGCTCGCCCCCGCCCGCCGCCGGATCGCCGCCCTCCTCGGCTCGTACTCGCCCGAGCACATCGTGGTCCTCTTCGACTACTTCACCCACGCCGCCGAGGCGTACCGGGAGGCCGCCGAGGAACTCCAGGGCGGCCCCGGTCAGTCGGGCTGAGCGGGCCGCCAAATCCGTTGCGCGGCAGGCCCGGAGGAGCCGACACTGCCCCGCGTGAACGACTCCACCGACATCACCGAAGCAAGTGACGCCACCGGCTCCACCGATGGGGCCGGTTCCGTCGAAGCGGCCTTTGCCGCAGCCGACTTGAACGCCCCCGCCGACTTGAACGCCTCCGCCGACGGCATACCGCCCCTCGTGACCGCCCGGCTGCTGCTGCACCCGCTCACCGCCGCCGAAGCCGGCCGCGTCGTCGAGTCGGCCCCCGCGCCCGGCGACCGCTGGGCCGAGGGCTATCCGGCCCCCGGCGACGTCTCCGGCGCCCGGGGCTTTCTGAACGGGGTCGCCGAGCGTGGCGACCCCGGGATCTGGCGCGCGTACGAGATCCGGCAGCCGGTCGACGGGCTCGCCATCGGCGGCATCGGTTTCCACGGCCCGCCGGACGCCGACGGCGTCGTCACCATCGGCTACGGCCTGGTCCCCGCCGTACGCGGCCGGGGCTACGCCTCCGAATCCCTGCGCGCCCTGATCGCCCGCGCCCGCGCGGCGGGCGCCACGGCCGTCCGGGGCGACGCCGACCTCGACAACCTCGCCTCCCAGCGGGTGATGGAGGCAGCGGGCATGACGTACGAGGGAGAGGACGAGCAGGTGCGCAACTACCGGGTCGTGTTCGCGGAACGCGGCGCGGCCGAGGACCCGTCCGGGCTCTGACGCCCCGTCCCCGTCCCCGTCCCCGTCCCCGTCTCCGCCTCCGTCCCCTTCCCCGTCTCCGCCTCCGCCCTCTGCCCCGGCCCCTGACCGGCCCCGCCCCTCAGCGCTCCGACAGCTCCGACGGCGCCTCCTGCACCGCCCAGCCGTTGCCGTCCGGGTCCGTGAAGGTCAGGAACGCGTTCCAGACGCCGCCCCGGCCCGGCGTCCAGCCTCCCGCGCCCATGTGCATCACCGGCGACACCGCGACCCCGGTCGACAGCAGCCGCTCGCGCGCCGCCTCGATGTCGGTGACGCACATCTGGAGGCCCTGCAGACTGCCCGGGGTCATCTCGCGGGTGCCGGGGAACGGGGGCATGCCCTGGACCAGGGCGAGCGAACAGCGCGAGCCCGGCGGGGTGACCTGGACGATCCGTACGCCCGGGGTGATCTCCTGGTCCAGGTCCACCGTGAAGCCGAGCCTCGTCTCGTAGAACTCCTTGGCCCGGTCCACATCGGCGACGGGCACGGGGACCACTTCCAAAGTCCAGTGCACGGTCACACCCCTCGTCCCCTCGGTCGTCCACGGCGTCCCTGCCACCTGCCACCTGCCACCCTCGCCCACGCCCCGTCCACCCGCACCCGGAACACCCCCGCCACCCCGCCCCGCCCGCACGCCCCACCACCCCGCCCCGCCCACACGCCCCACCACCCCCGCACGCCCCGCCCGCACGCCTCCGTCACCCCCACCACCCCCACGCGCCCCCACCCCACCTCTCTCACCCCCGCCCCGCCTCCAACCGAGCCCGCACGCCCCCGCACGCCCCCACCCCCACCCACGCCGCCACGAGCCCCCGCGCCGTCACGTGCACCTGGCACGCCCGCGTGCACCCGGAACGCCCCCGCACCCGAAGCCCCCTGTCGGTACTAGGCTCGTCCGCGAACTCGGATCAAACGGTTTCGGATCAAGGTTTCGAATCAAACGGTTTCGGCCGGTGGAGGGAGCGGCGGGATGACGGCGCCGGGACGCAGGAGCAGTACGTTCACCCGGCTGCTGCGGCACGGGTTCACGGACCCGTCCGCCGCCGAGCGGCTGCTCGAACTCGACGGACTCGACGCCCTGCGCGGCGACGCCGTCCTCCTCGACGCCCTCGGCGCCACCGCCGACCCGGACCTCGCCCTGCGCGGCCTGGTCCGCCTGGTGGAGGCCCAGACGGACGTCGAACGGCCCGCGTTCACCACCACCCTGCTCACCGCGAAGCCGTTCCGCGACCGGCTGCTCGGCGTCCTCGGCACCTCCGAGGCGCTCGCCGACCACCTCGCCCGCCACCCCCGCGACTGGCAGGCCCTGGTCACCTATGAGGCCGCCGACCTGCACCCGGGCCTCCCCGAGTTCGAGCGCGGGCTCGCCGAAGCGACCGACCCGGTCTCGCTGCGCGTCGCCTATCGCCGCTGCCTGCTCGGGATCGCCGCCCGCGACGTGTGCGGCACCACCGACGTCGCCCAGGCCGCCGCCGAACTCGCCGACCTCGCCACCGCCACCCTGCGCGCCGCGCTCGCGCAGGCGCAGGCAGCCGCGCCCGAGGACGCCGCCCAGTGCCGGCTGGCCGTGATCGCCATGGGCAAGTGCGGCGGACTCGAACTGAACTACGTCTCCGACGTCGACGTCATCTTCGTCGGCGAGCCCACCGACGAGGCCCGCGAACACGAGGGCGGCGAGGCCCGCGCGCTCCAGGCCGCGACCCGGCTCGCCTCCCACCTCATGCGGATCTGCTCGGAGACCACCGTCGAGGGCGCCATCTGGCCCGTCGACGCCAACCTCCGCCCCGAGGGCCGCAACGGCCCGCTGGTGCGCACCCTCTCCTCCCATCTCGCCTACTACCAGCGCTGGGCGAAGACCTGGGAGTTCCAGGCCCTGCTGAAGGCCCGCGCGGTGGCCGGCGACCAGGAACTCGGGGCCGCCTACCTGGACGCCGTCTCGCCGCTCGTCTGGCAGGCGGCGGAGCGCGAGAACTTCGTCGCCGACGTACAGAAGATGCGCCGCCGGGTCGTCGACAACATCCCGCCCGGCCAGGTCGAACGCGAACTCAAGCTGGGCCCCGGGGGCCTGCGCGACGTCGAGTTCGCCGTCCAGCTCCTCCAGCTGGTGCACGGCCGCAGCGACTCCACCCTGCACAGCCCCACCACGCTCGTCGCGCTCGCCGCCCTCGCCGACGGCGGGTACGTGGGCCGCGCCGACGCCGCCCAGCTCGACGACGCCTACCGCTTCCTGCGCACCCTGGAACACCGCATCCAGCTCTTCCGGCTGCGCCGCACCCACCTCGTCCCCGAGGGCGAGGAGGATCTGCGCCGGCTCGGCCGCTCCCTCGGCCTGCGCACCGACCCGGTGTCCACGCTCGGCCGCGAGTGGAAGCGGCACGCGGCCGTGGTCCGCCGGCTGCACGAGAAGATCTTCTACCGGCCGCTGCTCGACGCCGTCGCCCAGCTCGCCCCCGGCGAGATCCGGCTCAGCCCGAAGGCCGCCGGACAGCGCCTCGAAGCCCTCGGCTACGCCGACCCGGCCGCCGCCCTGCGCCACCTGGAGGCGCTGTCCTCCGGCGTCAGCCGTAAGGCCGCCATCCAGCGCACCTTGCTGCCCGTCCTGCTCGGCTGGTTCGCCGACTCCGCCGACCCGGACGCGGGCCTGCTGGGCTTCCGCAAGGTGTCCGACGCGCTCGGCAAGACGCCCTGGTACCTGCGGCTGCTGCGTGACGAGGGCGCCGCCGCCGAGAACCTCGCCCGGGTCCTGTCCGCCGGCCGGCTCGCCCCGGACCTGCTGCTGCGCGCCCCCGAGGCCGTCGCCATCCTCGGCGACCCCGAGGGCCTCACCCCGCGCGGCCGCGAGCACCTGGAGCAGGAGGTGCTCGCCGCGGTGGGCCGCGCCGACGGTGCCGAGCAGGCGGTGGCCGCGGCCCGCGGGGTACGGCGCCGGGAACTGTTCCGTACCACCGCGGCCGATCTCATCGGCTCGTACGGCACCGAGGAGAACCCCCGCGAGCCCGACCCCGGCGCCCTCGTCGACCGGGTCGGGCAGGCCGTCACCGACCTCAACGCGGCCACCCTCGCGGGCGCGCTGCGCGCCGCCGTCCGCGCCGAGTGGGGCGACGAGCTGCCGACCCGGTTCACCGTCATCGGCATGGGCCGCTTCGGCGGTCACGAACTCGGCTACGGCTCCGACGCCGACGTGCTCTTCGTCCACGAACCGCGCGAGGGCGTGGACGAACAGGAGGCCGCCCGGGCCGCGAACCGGGTCGTCGCCGAGATGCGCCGGCTGCTCCAGCTGCCGACCGCCGACCCGCCGCTGCTCATCGACGCCGATCTGCGCCCCGAGGGTAAGAGCGGCCCGCTGGTGCGCACCCTGAAGTCGTACCAGGCGTACTACCGCCGCTGGTCGCTGGTCTGGGAGAGCCAGGCCCTGCTGCGCGCCGCGCCGATGGCGGGCGACCACGACCTCGGGCGGCGCTTCATCGAGCTGGTCGACCCGCTCCGTTACCCGGCGGAGGGGCTCGGCGAGGACGCCGCGCGGGAGATCCGCCGGCTGAAGGCCCGGATGGAGAACGAGCGGCTGCCGCGCGGCGCCGATCCGACGCTCCACGCCAAGCTGGGCCGGGGCGGGCTGAGCGACGTCGAGTGGACGGTGCAGCTGCTCCAGATGCGTTACGGCTGGTCCGAGCCGGGCCTGCGCACCACCCGGACCCGCGAGGCGCTGGCCGCCGCGCACGCGGCGGGGCTGATGACCACGGAGGAGGCGCAGACGCTGGACGACGCGTGGGTGCTCGCCACCCGGGTGCGCAACGCGGTGATGCTGGTCCGAGGCCGCCCCGGCGACACCTTCCCGTCCGAGCCGCGCGAGCTGGCGGCGGTGGGCCGCTACCTCGGGTACGGGCCGGGGCACGTGGGCGAGATGGTCGACGACTACCGCCGGATCACGCGCCGGGCGCGGGCGGTGATGGAGGAGCTGTTCTACGGGGCCTGACGGCCGCGCGGGCCCGGGGCACGGGGGTACGGGGCGGCGACCCGAGGTCTACGTATGAGGTCGACGTACGAGGTCTACGTACGAGAGTTACGAGGCATGCGGCCCGCGCCCGGCCCCTTGCCCAGCGCCCGCCCCGGCACCTTCCTGACCCGTCACGACCCGCGCGGCGGCCCCCGTACTCCCGGTCCTCCTCGGTACGAGCGAGCCGAGCACCGCCACCGCGACGACCAGGGCGAGCGAGGGCAGCGGGAGCAGCGCGCCGGGCGCGTCGTCGATCGCGTCGAGGCCGCGCCACACCGTCACCATCCAGGCGACGGACGCCACGAGCACCGGGATCCCGACCTTCCGCTCGCCCGCGATCCGCAGGCCCGCCCACAGCACCAGCGGCAGGACGAGCGCGGTGTTGACGAGCGCGGTGGTGAACGCCTGGTCCGCCCCGTACCCCTGCGGACTGCCGAGGGCGGCCGATGCCTCGGCGCTGAAGCCCAGGCGCAGGGTGTCGGACAGGATCAGATGCGCCGCGGCGACGGCGAGCAGGGCGACGGCGAGGGTCTTCAGCGCCCGGGGGACGAAAGTCATGGGCGCGACTATACGCACGGTGTATACACCTCGTGCATAGTGGGGGGTGAACAAGGCCCGCCTTCCTGATCCGTGTCAGGGGACGGGCCTGGGCGGCTGTCGGGCCGCGGTGGCCGCCGGGCGGCGACGCCCCGGCTACCGGCCGGATCCCACCCGTTCCGTCTCCGGGGAGTTCCCCGGCGAGTCGGGTATACCGGGGCCGGCCGGATCGGCGCCGCCGTCGGCGTTCGTGCCGACCTCTGGATCAGCGCCGGTCTCCGTACCGGAGTCGGCCTCTACCTCTACCTCTACCTCTACCTCTACCGACACCGCTACCGCTACCGCCGCCGGCTCCGGCCGGGCCGGCACCGCACCGCGCGCCGTGACCGCAGCGGGCTCCGCCGGCTCCACCAGCTTCGGCAGCCGGTGCGGATGCGAGCCGTACCAGAAGTACGAGACCGCGAAGCCGAACGTCAGGCAGAGCGCGCCGCCGACCGCGTCCATCCAGAAGTGGTTGGCGGTGGCCACGATGACGACGAGGGTCGCCGTCGGGTAGAGCAGCCCCAGGATCCGCGCCCACGGCGCCTTCGTCAGCAGGAAGAGGGTCAGCCCGCACCACAGCGACCAGCCGATGTGCATCGACGGCATCGCCGCGTACTGGTTCGACATGTGTTTGAGGTTGCCCGAGGCCATCGAACCCCAGGTGTGGTGGACCAGGACGGTGTCGACGAACCCGCCGCCGTCCATCAGCCGGGGCGGCGCGAGCGGGAACAGGTAGTAGCCGACCAGGGCCACGGCGGTGGTCGCGAACAGGGCCGTGCGGAACGCCGCGTAACGGCCCGGCTGCCACCGGTACAGCCACACGAGCACACCGATCGTCACGATGAAGTGCAGCGTGGCGTAGTAGTAGTTCATGCCGACGATCAGCCAGGTCACCGAATTCACGGCGTGGTTGACGGCGTGTTCGAAGGCGAGACCGAGCGTGTGCTCGGTCTGCCAGACCCAGTCGGCGTTGCGCAGCGCCTGGGCCTTCTGCTCGGGTACCGCGTTGCGGATGAGCGAGTACGTCCAGTAGCTCACCGCGATGAGCAGGATCTCGAACCAGATGCGCGGGCGCCGGGGTATCCGGGTCGCCCACGAGGCACGCGGCGACCGGTCGCCGGCCACGATGGGTGACGACGACGGGGTCGTCCGACAATCCGAGGTCTTCACGGTCGTTTCACCCATGAGAGGAGAGTCTGCCAGATCGCGTCCACTCGACCGATCATCCCTCGGTCGGGTGAGCGGCGCACCCTCTCCACCTTCCGGAGTAGGGGCTCTGGTGGGGCTGTCCCCAGGACCCGGGCCCGTGGCGTCCGGCCGTGGCCTCCGACCCGCAAGCCGTAGCCCCCGACCTCGACCCCCGACCGCAAGCCGTAGCCCCCGACCCCGGCCCCCGACCTCAAGCCGCAGCCCGCGCCCCGGCCCCCGACCTCAAGCCGCAGCCCGCGCCCCCGGCCCGCGCTCGCCTCGCCGGAACCTACCCGCGCCCCGCCGGAGCCGACGCCGTCGACCCCCGTACCACCAGCTCCGGCATGAAGACGAACTCGGTGTGCGGAGCCGGCGTCCCGCCGATCTCCTCCAGCAGGGCCCGTACCGCCGCCTGGCCCATCGCCTGCACCGGCTGCCGGATGGTGGTGAGTGGCGGATCGGTGAACGCTATGAGAGGGGAGTCGTCGAAGCCGACCACCGACACGTCGCCCGGCACCGAGAGGCCCTGCTCGCGGGCGGCCCGGATCGCGCCGAGCGCCATCATGTCGCTGGCGCACACCACCGCGGTGCAGCCCTTCTCGATGAGCGCGCCGGCCGCGGCCTGCCCGCCCTCCAGGCTGTAGAGGGAGTGCTGGATCAGCTCCGCGGTCTCGGCGGGGGAGAGGCCGAACCGCTCCCGCATGCCCTTGGTGAACCCCTCGATCTTGCGCAGGACGGGCACGAACCGCACGGGGCCGACCGCGAGGCCGATCCGGGTGTGCCCGAGCGCCGCCAGGTGCGTCACCGCGAGCACCATCGCGGCGCGGTCGTCGGGGGAGACGAAGGGGGCCCGTACCCGCGGCGAGAAGCCGTTGATGAGGACGAACGGGACGCCCTTGCCGCGCAGCCGGTCGTAGCGGGAGGTGTCGGCGGTGGTGTCGGCGTGCAGACCGGAGACGAAGATGACGCCCGCGACGCCCCGTTCCACCAGCATGTCGGTGAGCTCGTCCTCCGTGGACCCGCCGGGGGTCTGGGTGGCGAGCACCGGGGTGTATCCCTGCCGGGTGAGGGCCTGCCCGATGACCTGCGCGAGCGCGGGGAAGATCGGGTTGTCCAGCTCGGGGATGATCAGCCCGACGAGGCCCGCGCTGCGCCGGGTCAGCCGGCCGGGGCGCTCGTAGCCGAGGACGTCGAGTGCGGCCAGCACGGATTCGCGGGTGGCAGCGGCCACGCCGGGCTTGCCGTTGAGCACGCGGCTGACTGTGGCTTCACTGACCCCCGCCTGGGCTGCGATGTCGGCGAGCCGCGCGGTCATGGAAGGGGACTGTACCGGGTGCGGATCGCCGATGCCCATCGCCCGCCCGCCGTGCGGACGGCCGGTCGGCTCCGCGCGGGCCGCCGGGCGGCGGAGGGCCGCGGTCCGGATGGCCCTTGCGCAAGTTCTTGCAGAACCTGATACGGAACCGCCCCTGTCAAGCGGCATGTAGGCAACCTTCGGGACACGCGGATGTAACGATCGTTCCTTCTTGCAGAAAATTCCAGCAAGGTCTTTCGGACGGTTTTCAAGCCTGTTACGTTCCTGCCAGCCCGGCGCGCCGCGAGGGAGCGGTCGCATGAGGAACGTCAAGCCCCTCGTCCAACCGGGACCATCTGAAGGAGTTCACATGCGGCGTGGCATAGCGGCCACCGCGCTGGTCGCGGCCCTGGGCGTGACCCTGGCGGCGTGCGGAAGCGACGACAAGGGTTCGACCGACGGCGGCTCGAAGGGCTCCGGCGAGCTCGCCGGCACTGTCACCTGGTGGGACACCTCCACGGTCGGCTCCGAGGACAAGGTCTTCAAGAAGCTCGCCGAGGGCTTCACCAAGAAGCACCCCAAGGTGAAGATCCAGTACGTCAACGTTCCGTTCGGTGACGCGCAGAACAAGTTCAAGAACGCCGCCCAGTCCGGCTCCGGCGCCCCCGACGTGATCCGCTCCGAGGTCGCCTGGACCCCGGACTTCGCGAACCTCGGCTACCTCGCGCCGCTCGACGGCACGCCGGCGCTGAAGGACCCGGAGGACTTCCTCAAGCAGGCCGCGGCCTCCACCCGGTTCAACAACAAGACCTACGCCGTGCCGCAGGTCATCGACTCCATGGGCATCTTCTACAACAAGAAGATCTTCAAGGACGCCGGTGTCGAGGTCCCGAAGACCGTCGACGACCTCAAGGCCGTCTCCGCCAAGATCAAGGAGAAGACCGGCAAGACCGGTCTCTACCTGCGTGGCGACGACGCCTACTGGTTCCTGTCCTTCCTCTACGGTGAGGGCGGCGACCTGGTCTCGGCCGGCAACAAGACCGTCACGATCGACAACGCCGCCGGTGTCAAGGCGCTGAAGGTCGTCAAGGACCTCGTCGAGTCGGGTGCCGCCAAGACGGACGCCACCGACGGCTGGAACAACATGCAGACGGCCTTCAAGGACGGCAAGGTCGCCATGATGATCAACGGCCCGTGGGCCGTGGCCGACACCTACGCCGGCAAGGAGTTCAAGGACAAGGGCAACCTGGGCATCGCCCCGGTCCCGGCCGGCTCCGCCGGTCAGGGCGCCCCGCAGGGCGGCCACAACCTCGCCGTCTACGCCGGTTCCAAGAACCTGGACGCCTCCTACGCCTTCGTCCAGTACATGAGCTCGCCCGAGGTGCAGACCGAGGTCGCCAAGGAGCTGAGCCTGCTCCCGACCCGCACCTCCGTCTACGGTCAGCCCGACGTGGCCGGCAACGAGATGATCGGCTTCTTCAAGCCGGTCGTGGACAAGGCCGTCGAGCGTCCCTGGATCCCGGAGACCGGCAGCCTCTTCGCCCCGCTCGTCACCGAGTACACCAAGGTCCTCACCGACCAGACGAGCCCCGAGGCGGGTGCCAAGTCCACGGGCGAGGCCTACCGCAAGCTCCTCAAGGGCTGGAAGTAGCGAAAGCACGAGGTCCGCGGGGGGGCGGGGCCGGGGGGGCGC
>NZ_JBEYZX010000028.1:0-90562 GCF_040646255.1 Streptomyces sp. NPDC046203
TGATCGCATCCTCCATGTCGAAGGCGTTGACCTTGTTCTTGTTCTGGAACTCGGTCCGGGGTGCGCCCCCGGCGGCCGTCGAGCACGCTGGCGGCAACAGCCCCCCGCCCCCGCCCGACGGCACCCCGTGCGCGGCGCGGGACGCGTCGACGAAGCCGGAGAACACGATGACGACCCAGACGAGCACCCTGTCCGAGACCGGCCGGCCGACGGTGACGGGCAAGGTCCCCGGCGACCTCCTGCGGGTGAGCGACCTCGATCCCCGGACCCTGGTGGAGCTGCTGGACCTGGCGGCGGCCATGAAACAGGAACCGCTGGGGTGGGAGCGGGATCTGCGGGGCGGCGCCATCGGATGCGTCTTCGAGAAGCCGTCCACCCGGACCAGGGTCTCCCTGGCCACCGCCGCCCACCGCCTCGGCATGAAGGCGATGGTGCTGAACAAGGAGGACATGCAACTCGGTCACGGCGAGACCCCAGCCGACACCGCCCGCGTCCTGTCGTCCTACCTCGACGCCCTCACGATCCGCACCTTCGACCACGCCATCGTGGAGCAGATGGCCGACGCCGCGACGGTGCCGGTCGTCAACGCGCTCTCCAACACCCACCACCCCTGCCAGTCCCTGGCCGACCTCCTCGCCCTGCGCGAGCACTTCGGCACCCTGGACGGCCTGACCGTGGCCTTCATCGGGGACGGCGCGAGCAATACGTGCAACTCGTTCCTCGCGGCGTGCGCGGCCTCCCGTATGCACCTCGTGATCGCCGCCCCGCCCGGGTACGAGACGGACCCGGAAATCCTCGGAGAGGCACGCGAGCTGATGGCCCACCACGGCGGGTCCGTGTCGCTGACCACCGATCCGGTGGAGGCCGTCGGCTCCGCACAGGCCGTCTACGCCGAGGTGTGGGTGTCCATGGACAAGCACCACGAACGCGCCGAACGCGCCCGGGACCTCGCCGCCTACCGTGTCGACGACGCCCTGCTCGCCCACGCTCCCGGTGAGGCGGTGGCCATGCACTGCCTGCCCGCCGTCCGCGGCGAGGAGATCACCTCCGAGGTGCTCGACGGCCCCCGGTCCCTGGTCTGGCGCCAGGCGGCCAACCGGCTGCCCACCGCCCAGGCCCTGCTCCACACCCTGATCACCACGGCCCGCCGGCGTACGGCCTGACCGAGGCGATCGCATACGACGGCGCCGCCGCGGATGACCGCGACGGCGCCGGCACGGCCTCGGCACGCTACTCGCGGGGGTGCAGGTAGAAGGTCTCGTTGGCCACGGGATCGGGCTGGTGGGGACCCGGCTGGTACGTCCACTGGATGACCCAGGCGCCGTCGCCGGTCTCGTTGCGGTTGATGTTCGCGTACAGGCCGGTCCCGTTGTCCCGCAGCACGGTCAGGTTCGGGAACACCGGGTCGGGGTGTTCCAGCGTGAAGTTCTGGGTGTCGCGGCGCGGGCCGTCGGAGCCGGGCTCGCCGATGGAGGGGTGGCAGTCCCAGATGTTCAGGTAGTCGCCCGCGTGCGAGTGCTGGCCGTTGGCCACGTCGACGCACTTGCCGCTGGCCTTGCTGACGATCCGGTACATCGGCTTGCCGGTGTCCCCGAGGATCCCCAGCCACCGCAGGTACCAGCGCTGGTTGTCGCCTCCGTCGTCGTGGTACTGGATCACATGGGTGCCGTTGGCGCTCTGCGCCCCGTACACGTCGAGCAGTCGGTCGCTGTTGTCCGCGTGGATGGTCAGCTCGGCGGGGCCCGCCGCGGCCCGCAGGGCCCCGAAGCGCACCGGCCAGTGGTCGCTGCCGTAGTTGGGCAGCACGCTCGCCTGCCAGCTGTCGGTGTCGACGTCGGAGACCATGTAGTCGAGTTCGTTGCCGGACTGTTGGGTGGCCTGTCCGCCGTTGTAGATACGCGCGTTCTGGGGCAGGCCGAGCGCGGGCAGGTCCTGCGGGGCGCGGTTGAAGTCGCCCAGCGCCGCCCAGTCGAGGAACCCCTGGTAGAAGGCGGTGTCGGCGATCCGGCGCAGCAGGGACCCGGCGTCGTTCCCGCCGCCGGAGGCGGCGTGCACGGACGCGAAGAGGATGCCGTCGGCGCGGTTGACCACCCCGAGAGCCGGTCGGTAGACGCCATTGATGGGCAGGACGTTGTCCGGCTGCCAGGCGGTGACCATGCCGAGGTTCCGGGTGGTGGTGCGCAGGATGTACAGGTGGCGCAGCGGCCCGTTGTCCCCCTGGACCCAGAGGTAGTGCTCGACGCCGTTGACCATGCCCTGGTAGTACGACCCGGCGGGCTGCCCCTGGGGTACCTCCTGCAGGGCCACGACATCGTGGGTGCGGGCCAGGTTGTAGGCGCCCGCCCAGCGGTCGGGTCCGGCTTGCATGTTCCAGGTCGCGGCGACATGGCTGTCGGGGTTCGCCGCCTGTGCGACCTCACTGGTCGCGAAGAGTCCCGCGCAGGCGAGCAGCAGTGTGATCACGGCTGCCGCCAGACGGTGCGGGCACGCGCGGATGCCCGGCCGGCGGGAGCCGCCGACTCCGGCATTTCGACGACTGGTTGTCATGTGCCGCACTGTCCCAGGGCGCCCGTGCCGGAACCAGGGGCAGGGCAATCGAACATGCGGGCACGGGCGTGTTCCGGCCCGCCGTGCCTCTGTCCGGCTGGGCAGGAGTACGCGCGGTCCTCGACCCGTACGCGTGGCCCCGAACCCGTACCGGCTGCGCCGCACCGGCCCCCCGGCTCCCGTCTCGCGTAACGCCGGGAGGCCGCCGCGACCCCACCGGGACCCCACCGGGACCCCACCGGGAAACCGTCCCGGCCGCGGCGGAGCAACGTTCCGGGCGCACGTTCGTTTCCGTGGTGGAGGGTGTGCCTCCGCCCGCGCGGCGATGCTCCGTCCGACACTGGATGCCTCCGGGATACGTGCCTGCGGCAGGCAGTTCACCTGGGCGTCGCCCACGCCTGATGGTCTGGCCCAGGCCGGACACCCGCGCCGGTCCGTTCGTCACCTCGAGGAGGGGTATTCGTGCCCAAGTCCACTCGCCGCCGCATCGTGGCCGCCGCAACTCTGGTCGCCGCGACCGCGGCCGCCGTGGCCGTCACGTCCACCGCCGGTGCCTTCGACACCGTCCAGCGGACGAAGGCGACGATCCAGGGGGGCAAGGCGAAGAACGTCATCCTGCTCATCGGTGACGGAATGGGTGACTCCGAGATCACCCTCGCCCGCGACTACACGGTCGGCGCGGCCGGCCGGCTCGCCATGGACCAGTTCCCGCTGACGGGCGCGTACACGACGTACGCGGTGCACGAGGACGGGACGCCCGAGTACGTCACCGACTCCGCGGCCAGCGGCAGCGGCTGGGCCACCGGTGTGAAGACGGTCAACGGCCGTATCTCCAAGACGCCCGGCACCAACAAGGCCGTCCCGACCCTGCTGGAGCTCGCCCAGAGCAAGGGCTACGCCACCGGCAGCGTCACCACCGCCGAACTGACCGACGCCACCCCGGCGGTGCTCGCCTCGCACGCCACCGACCGCTCCTGCCAGGGCCCGGCCGACATGGCCAAGTGCCCCGTCGACACCCTCGCGGCCGGCGGCCTCGGCTCGATCGCCGAGCAGTCGGTCAACCACAAGGTCGACGTCCTTCTGGGCGGCGGCAAGCAGCGGTTCGACCAGAAGGTCACCGACGGCGCCTTCAAGGGCCTCACGGTCACCGAGCAGGCCCAGAAGCTCGGCTACCAGGTCGTCACCGACGACGCGAGCCTCAAGAAGGTCAAGGCCGACCGACCCGTCCTCGGCCTGTTCGCCCCCGGCAACGTGCCCGTCGAGTGGACCGGCAAGCCGGCCGCCGTGGGCGGCACCGCCCCGCAGCGCTGCGTCACCGCGAACCCCAACCGCCCGTCCACCACGCCGAGCCTGGCCGACTCCGCGACCAAGGCCATCCAGCTCCTGGAGGACAAGCAGAAGAAGAACCACTCCAAGGAGGGCTTCTTCCTCCAGATCGAGGGCGCCTCGATCGACAAGCAGGACCACGCCGCCGACCCGTGCGGCCAGATCGGCGAGACGGCCGCCTTCGACCGCGCGGTCAAGGTCGCCCGCGACTACGCGGCGAAGCACCCCGACACCCTGGTGGTCACCACCGCCGACCACGGCCACAGCAGCCAGATCGTCCCGCTGGAGGCGGCCCCGCCCGGTCTGTCCTCCACGCTCGTCACCGACGAGGGCCAGCCGCTGAAGGTCAACTACTCGACCAACACCCCGGGTCAGTCCCAGGAGCACACGGGCACCGAGGTCCGGATCGCCGCCCAGGGCCCGCAGGCGTACCGCGTGCTCGGCGTCACCAACCAGACCGACCTGTTCACGACGATCAGCGAGGCGCTGCGCCTGCGCTGAACTCCCTGACCGCGGTCGGACCGTGCATGGCCGGGTAAGGCCGTGTGAGACCGCGTAAGGGATACGGGGGGACGAAGGGGGATCCGGCCATCGGGTCCCCCTTCGGGTGTTCCCCGCGACGGCCTCCTCTTCACCGGCCAAGCCTGAAGCGAGACAACGGGTCGGCGATCGGCGATCGGCGATCGGCGATCGGCGATCGGCAGGAGGCGGGAGTGGCGCCGGGCCGGACGCGCGGGGAGATCCGGGGGAACTCTTTACCCATGGCCGAGATCCGACGGCGCACACGGGCCGCCCTCCTGGTTGGTGCGTACACGTATCGCAAAACCCGGCCGAAACGGTGGGGCGGCGGGCGTCGGCCGGGGCGCGGCCGAGTTGACCACCCCGCGCGCGGAGCGCACGCTCGTCATGTAGCTGCTCAATACAACTTGTTTGTCCGGGGCGGCCGGAGGCTCTGCCGGAGCCACGGGCGAACGGGCCGCGCCCGGCATACGGGACCGGGAGGTAGCGCATGTGCGGCATCACCGGATGGGTCTCCTTCGACCGCGATCTGCGGACCGAGCAGGCGACCGTCGACACGATGACGGAGACCATGGCCTGCCGGGGGCCCGACGACCGGGGCACCTGGATCGAGGGGCCGGCCGCCCTCGGGCACCGCAGGCTCGCGATCATCGACCTGCCCGGCGGGCGGCAGCCCATGAGCGTGCGGACCCCGGACGGCACCGTCGCACTCGTCTACTCGGGGGAGGCGTACAACTTCACCGAACTGCGCCGCGAGCTGACCGGCCGGGGCCACCGCTTCACCACCGACTCCGACACCGAGGTGGTGCTGCGCGGCTACCTCGAATGGGGCGACCGGCTCGCCGAGCGCCTCAACGGCATGTACGCCTTCGCCGTCTGGGACGGACGCGGCGACCGGCTCGTGATGATCCGCGACCGCATGGGGATCAAGCCGTTCTACTACCACCCCACCCCCGACGGCGTGCTCTTCGGCTCCGAGCCGAAGGCGATCCTCGCCCATCCGCTGACCCGCGCCCGGGTGGGCCTCGATGGACTGCGCGAGCTGTTCACGGTGGTCAAGACGCCCGGACACGCCGTGTGGGACGGCATGTACGAGGTCGAGCCGGGCACCGTCGTCACCGTCGACCGGCAGGGGCTGCACCGCCGTGTGTACTGGCGACTGGAGACCCGGCCGCACACCGACGACCGGGCCACCTCCATCGCGACCGTCCGCTCGCTCCTCGAGGACATCGTGCGCCGCCAGCTCGTCTCCGACGTGCCGCGCTGCACGCTGCTCTCCGGCGGTCTCGACTCCTCCGCGATGACCGCCCTCGCCGCGCGCCAACTGGCCGAGCGCGGCGAGACGGTGCGCAGCTTCGCGGTGGACTTCGCCGGACAGACCGAGAACTTCGTCGCCGACGAATTGCGCGGCACCCCCGACACGCCGTTCGTGCACGATGTGGCCCGCGCCTCCGGCACCGATCACCGGGACATCGTCCTGGACGCGGGCGCGCTCGCCGATCCCGACGTACGGGCCGCGGTGATCCGCGCGCGCGACCTCCCGACCGGCCTCGGGGACATGGACGCCTCGCTCTACCTGCTGTTCCGGGCGATCCGTGAACACTCCACGGTGGCGCTGTCGGGGGAGTCCGCCGACGAGGTCTTCGGCGGATACCTCCAGTTCTTCGACGAGGAGGCCCGGCGCGCCGACACCTTCCCCTGGCTCGTCCACTTCGGCCGGCACTTCGGCGACGACATCGACATCCTGAACCCGGCCGTGAACAAGGCCCTCGACCTCGGCGCGTACATCAACGAGAGCTACCGCACCGCCGTCGCCGACATCCAACGGCTCGACGGCGAGAGCGACTTCGAGTACCGGATGCGACGGATCTGCCACCTCCACCTGACCCGCTTCGTACGGATCCTGCTCGACCGCAAGGACCGCGCGAGCATGGCGGTCGGCCTGGAGGTGCGGGTGCCGTACTGCGACCACCGGCTCGTCGAGTACGTCTACAACGCCCCCTGGTCGCTGAAGTCCTTCGACGGCCGGGAGAAGAGCCTGCTGCGGGAGGCGACGGCGGATCTGCTCCCGAAGTCCGTCTACGACCGGGTGAAGAGCCCCTACCCCTCGACCCAGGACCCCGCGTACGCCGTCGCCCTGCGGGAGCACGCCAAGGATCTCCTCACCCGCCCCTCCCACCCGGTCTTCGACCTGGTCGATCGGGAGCGGGTGCGCCGGGACGCGTACAGCGACACCCCGCAGACCGCCCAGGCGTCCCGCCGCGGCCTGGAGATGACCCTGAACCTGGCGGTCTGGCTGGACCTCTACAAGCCCGAACTGTCCCTCGGCTGACGGCTGTCGGCTGTCGGAGCGCGGTCCCGCGCCCCCGGCGGCCACTGGACGGAGAGCCATCGGGCGAACGGCCACCGGTGACGAACGGCCACCGGTGACGAACGGCTGCCGGACGAAGGGCTATTGAACGAAGGGCAGGAACAGATCGGCGGTGGCCTGGGCGTGGACCGCGAAACACTCGCGGGCCCGCGCCGGGTCGCTGCCTTCGATCGCCCCCACCAGACCGCGGTGCTGCTGGTCGGGCGTACTGCGCGCCTCCACCCCGCCGGGGTGGTCGGCCAGCAGCCGGGTCAGCTCGTCCTGGATGCCCTGCTCCGCCTCCAACAGGCGCCGGGATCCTGAGAGTTCGGCGATGTGGAGATGGAGGCAGGCGTCCAGGGTGCGATACCCCTCGGCGTCGGCGATCGCCTCGTCGGCGGCGGTCTCCAGCTCGCGCAGCCTGGCCAGCCCCGCCTCCGAGGCGCGCCGGGCGGCCCGGGCGGAGGCCTCTCCCGACACGGCGACCCGCCAGGCCGTCAACTCCTCGATGTCCTCCTGGGTGTACGGGTGGAGGGCCGTCAGTTCGCGGATACGGGCGAGGACGTCGGGGACCACGTAGGTGCCGGCACGGTGGCCGCGCCGGGTCTCGATCAGCCCCTCCTCGCGGAGCACCGCCATGGAATGACGGACGGTCATCACGGCGACGTCGAACATCTCGGCAAGGGTCTTCTCCGGGGGGAAGCGGTCGCCGCCGACGAGCATTCGTGCGCCGATGAGTTCGCTGAGCCGTCGCGCGATGGCCTCCGCGGCTCCCGCGGCGCGCACCGGCGCAATGTGTTGCGCCCAACCCTTGTCGTCCATGAAACCTATCCTCTAGATTTCGCATTCCTACCGCAACCTGCGATCAATGGGAGAGCCTATGAGCACGCCTGAGTACCCGGCACCCCGCGTCGGCATACCCGTCCGCCTCAGCGACGCGGACGCGCCCGGTGCCGATCAGCGCGTCCTCGAGGCGAACCGCATCTTCGACGACGTCGTCGAGCTGATCCGCGCCGCCGGCGCCGAGCCCGTGCTGCTGCGCCCGGAGTCCGAGGGCGTCCCGCTGGACGCCCAGGTCGCCGACTGCCGCGGCTTCGTGGTGCCGGGCGGCGGCGACGTCGACCCCGCGCTGTACGGAGCCGACTCGGACCACCCGGCGCTGTACGACGTCAACCCCGCGCAGGACCGGCTCGACGCCGCCGTCATCCGGCACGCCCTGGAGAACCGGCTGCCGATGCTCGGCATCTGCCGGGGCATGCAGCTGCTCAACATCCTCCGGGGCGGCTCCCTCCACCTCGACCTGCCGAAGACCTCCGTCGCGCACGACCCGGTGGACGGGGAGGAGTGGGCCGTCCACGAGGTGGCGCTCGCCGCCGGCAGCACCGTGGCCGGGGTGTTCGGGGCCGACCGGATCCCGGTGTCCTCCGGTCACCACCAGGCCGTCGACCGGGTGGGCGAGGGCCTCGTGGTGTCGGCCCGCGCCGACGACGGGACCGTGGAGGCCATCGAGGTGGCCCCGGACGCCGAGAGCGCGGCGACGACCGCCTGGAGCGTCGGCGTCCAGTGGCACCCGGAGGCGTTCGTGCCCAGCGCGGAGCTGCGACTGCCGCTGTTCCGCGCGCTGCTGGAGCAGGTGCGCTTCGAGCGGCCCGCGGGCGGCCGGCCGTGACGGGAAGCGAGGGGCTGACGACCCCCGCCGGAGCCGGCAGCGGCGAGACGAAGCCGGGCGGCCCCGGAGTTCCCGGTGGCGGCGGTGGCGGCGATGCGGCCGGGGTCGAGGTCAAGGCCGGCACCGGCAGGCCGTCGCTGGCGCGCAGCCTCCACAGCCGTCACATCACCATGATCAGCATCGGTGGTGCGGTCGGCGCCGGACTCTTCGTCGGCTCCGGAGTGAGCATCCAGCAGGCGGGCCCGGGCATCCTGATCGCCTACGCGCTGACGGCCGCCATCGTCATCCTGATCATGCGCATGCTGGCCGAGATGTCCATCACCCGGCCCGACACCGGCGCCTTCGCCGTGTACGCCCGGATGGCGTTCGGCCGCTGGGCGGGATTCGCCAGCGGCTGGATCTACTGGGTCGGCTGGCCCCTGGGGATGTGCGTCGAGTCCATCGCGATCGCCCGGATCGTGCACGGCTGGATCCCGGCACTGCCGGTCTGGCTGACGGCCCTGGTCATGATCGGCATCGTGACCGCGGTCAACCTCACCTCCGTACGCGCCTACGGGGAGATGGAATTCTGGGTCGTGTGGATCAAGGTCGCGGTGATCGCGCTCTTCATCGCGATCGGCCTCGTCGCGGTCGCCGGCCTGCTGCCGGGCACGGACGCGCCCGGCGTCGGCAACCTGGTGGACCACGGGGGCTTCCTTCCCATGGGCCTCAGCGGTGTCGTCATCGCCACCTCCGGCGCGATGTTCTCCTTCTCCGGAACCGAGATCGTGACCATCGCCGCGGGCGAGACCGAGGACGCCGCGGCCGCGATCCGCAAGAGCACCCGCACCATCCTCTTCCGGGTCACCGTCTTCTACCTCGGCTCTCTGGCCGTGATCGTCCTGCTCCTGCCCTGGAACAGCGCCGCGGTGGGGGAGAGCCCGTTCGCCGCCACCCTCGGCCATCTCGGGCTGCACGGCGCCTCCACCGTGCTGAACGTCGTGCTGTTCGCGGCGATGCTCTCCACGATGAACTCCCAGGTCTACGCCAGCTCCCGGATGCTCTTCGCGCTGGCCCGGGACCACGACGCCCCGTCCGTCCTCGCCCGCACCTCGCGCCGCGGGGTGCCGCACACGGCCATCCTGCTCACCGTCGCCCTGACGGTGCTCTGCCTGCTGTTCCAGGTCTTCCACCCGACGACGGCGTTCAGCCGGCTCGTGGACATCACCGGCGACACCGTCTACGTCACCTGGATCGGCATCGCCGCGGCCCACCTGGTACTCGGCCGGCACGACCGCGCCGATGGACGCCGGCCCGCACCCGGCGCTGGAGTCTGGCTCTTCCCGTGGCTCACCTGGGCGACGCTGATCGCTCTCCTCGCGCTCTACGCGGTGATGATCGTCCTGCCGGAATCGCGCGCGGACGCCGTGCTGGCGCTGGCGCTCACCGTGGCCACCGCCCTCGGCGGCCTGTGGCTGCAGCGCAAGCGCCCGACCGCTCTCTGACCGCTCTCTGAAGCCCCGTCACCTCGCCGCCGCCGGCCCGCCGACGAGTGTCACCCGCACGGGGGACACGGTGGCGGGCGGGGGCGCCACTGCGCCACGATGCGGCGATGGACGATGAGGAATCGTTGGAGGAATGGGCGCGCCGGCGCGAGGAGCGCCGGGCCGCCTCGACGGGCAAACTGCGGGCCGTACCGCTCGGGAGCGGGAAACACCGCGGGGCGCATGTCGACCCGGGCGCGCCGAGAGCGATCGAGAGATGGACCGGCGAGCAGTGGGAAGCGGTAGGCGTCGTCGACGACCTGGCCGCCGCCAAGGCCGTGCTCTACCCGCCCCGGCCCGCGAAGGAGCGGCCCGCCGAGTGGGACCGTCCGCCGAGGGGAGAGACGCGGGGGCGGCACCGGAAACAGGACCCGGCGGAGGAACGGGACCAGTAGGCGTCGCCACGGGGGTGGTGGAGGGTGACACGCGTGGCGCGGGCGGGCGACATGTGCGGCGCCCGGCGCCCGTAGCTCTCCGTACCTCTCCGCTCTCCGTACCCCTCCGGCCCTGACCGTTTCTGACGCTCCCTCACCCAGGTCGGCCAGGGAGGTCGGAAGCGGTCGGGGTCGTGTGCGTGAGGGATGCGGCTGGTCGGGGCGTTTCCCGTCCGGTGCCGGTGTGTCGGCCGGGGGCGGCCGATCGGGGCCCGTACCAAAAGAGTCATGAAGAGTGCGGAAGCGTCGAGGCCGAGGCCGAGTACCCCTGGAAGCGGGGCCTTCAGGGCCGTGCTCGCCCTTCTGGCGGCCGCGCTCTGCCTGATCGGGCCGGCCGCACCCCCGTCGCCGGCCGCCCAGCCGCCCACGCCTGCCCGTACCCCCCTCCTCCTCGGCTGGGGCCTGAACCGCGACGGCCAGGTGGGGGACGGGAGCACCACCAACCGCTCCACACCGGTCCAGGTGCGCCTTCCCGCCGGTGTCCAGGTGGCGTCCCTGGCGAGCAAGGGGCAGTACCACAGCGTGGCGTTGACGACCGACGGCCGGGTTTTCGCCTGGGGATACAACGGCGTGGGGCAGTTGGGCGACGGCACCACCACCAGCCGCTCCACCCCGATCGAGGTGCACATCCCCGCCGGCCTCCGGATCACCGCCGTGTCCACGGGCTACTACTTCAGCATGGCGCTGACCTCCGAAGGCCGGGTTCTCACCTGGGGCAACAACACCGAGGGGCAGCTGGGGGACGGCACCACCACCGCCCGCCACACCCCGGTCGAGGTGCACCTCCCCGCCGGAGCCGAGATCGCGTCCATCTCCGGCGGCGGCGAGCACGCCACGGCCGTGACGACCGACGGCCGCGTCCTCGCCTGGGGGCGCAACACCTACGGGCAGCTGGGGAACGGCACCTCCGGCGTCGGCATCGTCCCCACCCCGGTCCAGACGCTCCTGCCCGCCGGCACCGAGGCCGCCCTCACCTCCGGCGGCGGCCAGCACACTCTGGCGCTCACCACCGACGGCCGGGTCCTCGGCTGGGGGCGCAACAACGAAGGGCAGCTGGGCGACAACACCCTCGTCCAGCGCACCACCCCGGTCCAGACCCACCTGCCCGCCGGCACCGTGGCGACCGGCATCGCCGCGGGCGGATTCGGCAACGCGCACGGTCTGGCGCTGACCTCCGAGGGCCGGGTCCTCGGCTGGGGACGCAACAACGAAGGCCAGGTGGGCGACGGCACCAACATCCAGCGCCTCACGCCCGTCGACACGCTCCTGCCCGCCGATGTCCGGGTCACCGAGATCGCCGCGGGCAGCCGGGACAGCATCGCGCTGACCTCCGAGGGCCGTATCTACGGCTGGGGCCAGAACGCGAACGGGGAGCTGGGCGACGGCACCACCACCAACCGCTCCACCCCGGTCCAGACCCGGCTGCCCGCCTACACCCGGGCCACCGCCATCGGCGCGGGCGAATTCCACACCCTCGCCGCGGCCGAGCGGGCCGTGAGCGTCACCACGCTCACGGCCTCCCCGACCACGGCCGCCCCCGGGCAGCCGGTCACCCTGACCGCCGAGGTGGCGTGCAGCGAGGGCACGCCCACCGGCACGGTCGAGTTCCGCCGGCAGGACGGCACGGTCGTCGGCACCGCCGAGGTCGGTCCGGACGGGGTCGCCACCCTCGTCACGAGCGATCTGAGCGAGGGACAGCACACCATCACCGCGTACTACCTGGGCGACGACACCTGCCCGCCGTCCACCTCCGCGCCCGTCACCGTGACCGTCACCCAGGCGGTGAGCACCACCACCCTGACGGCCTCCCCGACGACGGTCGCACCCGGCGACCCGGTCACCCTCACCGCGCAGGTGACCTGCAACGTCGGTACGCCCACCGGCACCGTCGAGTTCTTCGAGGGCGCCACCTCCCTCGGCACCGCCCCGCTCGGTCCGGACGGCACCGCCACCCTCACCACCACGGACCTCGCCCTCGGCTCCCACCACATCACCGCCCGCTACCTGGGGGACGGCACCTGCCCGCCCTCGGTGTCCGGGGAGGTCGTGGTGGTCGTCGAGGAGGCCCCGCACCCCTCGCTCGGCCTGGACAAGCGAGTGGAGTCGACGGGGCCGTTCCGGGTCGGTGACACGGTCGCGTACGCGTACACGATCACGAACACCGGCAACCTCGCCCTGCACGAGGTGACGGTCACCGACGACAAGGTCACCGGCGTCGTCTGCGACGCGACCACCCTGGCCCCCGGCGAGAGCACCACCTGCCACGGCAGTCACCTCGTCACCGAGGCCGACATCACCCCGTGCCGGCCGGTGGACGGCGGGTGCGCGCTCACCAACCTGGCCCAGGCGATGGCGCTGGAGCCCACGGGGAACGAGGTCGCCAGCGAACAGGCCACGGCCACCCTCACGGTCGAGCGGCAGCAGACCGCCGAACTGACCCTGGTCAAGCGGGCGGAGTCGACCGGGCCGTTCCGGGTGGGCGACACGGTCGCGTACGCGTACACGGTCACGAACACCGGTGACGCCGCGCTGCACGAGGTGACGGTCACCGACGACAAGGCCGCCGGGGTCGTCTGCGACGCGACCACCCTGGCCCCCGGCGAGAGCACCACCTGCCACGGTAGCCACACGATCACCCAGGCCGATGTCACCCCCTGCCGGACGCCCGCGCGACACGGCGGGGACGGGTACGGGGACCACGAGGTCACGCGCTGCGAGGTCACCAACACCGCTGAGGCGACGGCGACCGACTCCCGGGGCGACCACGTCACGAGCAACCAGGCAACCGCCACCATCACGGTGGAGGTGAGCAAGGAGCACGAGGGCTACTGCGACGAGTCACGGGACGGCTGCGTCGCCCGCGACGGCCGGAACCGCCATAGCGCCGCACAGGACTGACGGATAGTCAGTTTTAGTCGGTCGGCCGTGCCCCCTGGCCCCGGACATGTCCGGGGCCAGGGGGCACGCGGCGTGCGGGGTGGGGGTGGTGTCCGTTCAGCGGAAGGCGGCCCGGATCTCGCGGTAGCGGGGGCTGCGCATCTGCCAGACCCAGGTCGCGCGCAGGGAGTCCTCGGTGGCGCGCACGAACTCATCGAGATTTTCCCGTAGTTCGCGTGAGTCGAGCAGGGCCGCAGTCGTCTTGAGGTCCGCTGCCGCGGTCAGGAACCCGGCGGTGTGGCACCGGGTACGGTCCATGGCGGCGGCGACCGCCTGCGCGAGGGTGAGCCGGGGGCGGTGGAGGGCCTCGACGACGACGGCGTTGGCGTCGCACCCCTCACGCAGCTCCCGAGGGAAGGAGAAGAGGTCGTTGGACAGGCAGCACGCGGCACAGATCCGGTGGAAGACCCGGTCCACCAGCGCGTCGGTGCCGGAGGCGACGAGGGCCCGTCGGGCGAGGAACCGGCCGGCGGCGAACTCGCCGAAGGTGATCGCGTGCGGCATCCCGGAGATGACGATGCGGCGCTCGGTGTACTCCTCCACACTGGGCAGGAGTCCGGAGGTACGCGCGTTCTGGTCCCGGCACATCATCCCCACGTGCTCGGTCCACTGCCCGACGAAACGGTCGTACCACTCCCGCGTCGAGCCGTCGCGCAGTTCCTCCAGCACCTGGAGCATTGCCTCCTCGACGGAGTCGGTGGCGTCGACACCGTCCCCGGCGTGGCCGGTCGCGGCGGGGCCGTCGCCGGGGCGCCTGTCGCCGGGGTACCCGTCGCCAGGATGCCCGTGGTCCGCCCCGGCCGCTCGGCACAGCGCGATGATCCGCTCCCGCCTGCGCGCGGCACGGACCCGCTCCTCGCCGGACATCGCGGCGAACTTCTCGCGGCCGATGGTGTCGTCGAGGTACCAGTTGATCGCGTACGTCTTGCCGATCGAGGTGAGCCGTCCGAGGTCCGCCCGGGGGTTGAGGTAGGCACTCATGTCCAGGACGTGGTCGCTGATGCCCGCCAGCCAGATTCCGTGCCGCAGAGCGAAGCGCCGGACGTCGGACCCGCTCGCCTCGGCGTGCGGGTTGGGTGCCGCGTCCCGGCAGTACTCCTCGATGGCGAAGCCGTCGTGGTCGAACATGTCGCTCAGGGAGAGGGTTTCCTCCCGGAGCGACGGCAGCTGTTCGCACTCCGCCGAGAGCCGGGCGAAGCGTTCGGCGTGTACGGCCGTGTACGGGACGGTGTCGGCCATCTCGGGCCTCTTCTCGCTGCCTCGGTCCGGGTCCTTCTTCGGTCCGGGTCCTGCCTCAGTCGATGTCCCACCACCACGAGACCGCCGGGTAGGGGAGGGGGCGGTCGTCGGCGGGCGGGGTGTGGGTGAGTCCGTTCCACCGCAGGTCGATGGTGTCGGGGTCGGTGCCGTCGGGGTCGGTGTAGCGAGTGGCGCGGGTTGCCCAGTCGAGGTGGTCGCTCACGACGCGGAGCGCGATGCCGATCAGGGCATGGGTGTCGTCGCTGTAGGGGCGCAGGGCGCCGCGTTCGGCCAGGCGGAGGGCCCGGTCCAGGATGCGGTCGCGGATCTGGGTGAGCCGGAGGGCGGCCTCGGCGACGGTGCTCCCGTGTTCGCGCATCAGGATGGGGACAGGGGTGGGTTCGGCGAGGGGGTCGCGGCCGGCCAGCCGGGCCGCCCGGTCCTCCTTGGGGAAGGAGTACAGGTCGTTGTCCAGGGTGATCAGCAGACCGGCGGCCTGGACGACGGCGCGGACGAGCGGATCGTGGCGTTCCTCCTCGGGCACCCTCAGTCCGGCGGCTATCTCGGCGCAGACGAGGGCTCCGAGACCCATGCCGAGGTCCGGGCGCACGGTGAGGAACGTCGCGAAGTCGGCGGGCCGGCCGGTGATGCGGTGCGCGGCTTCCCAGAGCGCGGCCGAGGCCATGGCCCTGGTGCTGGTGATCCATCGGTGCCACAGCGCCGGGGTGGTCGCCGCCTGGATTCTCGCGGAGATGTCGGCGACGGCCGGGTAGAACACGTCGTCGGGAAGGGGTGCGGTGTCCAGGGTGGCTCCGGCGTAGTCGAGGCCCGCGAACCACAGGCAGAGTTCGGCGGTGTCGGTGCTGGCGGGCCCGGAGTCGGTGCGCCGGTCGTCGAAGGAGAACGCCAGGTAGGACCAGTCGACACCGAGCTGGACCCGGTCGGCGGGGGCGTCGGGGGTCATCCGGGCCATCAGCTCGTGGGAGCGGGTGGCGGCGGCCCGTACCCGGTCGAGCGGGTCGGCGAACAGCCCCCACGCGTCCAACTGGTCCAGCCCCCGTTTCTCCAGCAGTGTCTCGTCGGGGTGGGGGTGGGGCGGCGGCAGCGGACAGTACAGCGGCGGTATCTCGAACCGGATGGTCATGGGGTGCCTGCTCCTTCGCTCGCTCGCGCGTCGGGTGTCGGGTGCCGGGTATCGGGTCCGGCCGGTCACGCGTCATCGGCTCACCTCCCCGACATCCGGTGACCGGTCGTGGCCACCGGCACCGGTGGTGTACGGGCCCGTCGGCCGCCCACCGGACCCGTCCATCCCGTCCGTCCCGTCCGTCCCGAGCAGGCGGAGGCCGCCGGTGTCCGGGGCGACGTCGAGCGGTACGGCGTCGAGCCGCCGCCACGCCTTGCGGACCTCGGCCAGCGGCGCGCCGTCGGGGCCGACGGCGATGACACAGTCCCCGCCCACCGTGCCGGAACTCTTGGCGGCCACGCCGCGCTCGGCCGCCGCGCGCGTCAGCAGCGCCATCCGTGCCGCCTCCCCGGGGGCGAGGCGGTGCGCGAGATCGTCCAGGACGGCGCCGTAGGCGGAGAGCGCGTGCTGGAATCCCGTCCAGTCGCCGGCGCGCGAGGCGGCCCAGAAGCGGTCGAGTTCGTCGTGCAGGGCCGTCAGGAAACGGTCGACCCCGGCCTTGCCCATCCGGTGGAACCGGTCGATGCCGGCGGGGGTGGAGGCACTGAGCCCGCTCCAGGCCACGGCGAGGTGCGGCCGGGGCGGTACGACGGCGGGTTCGGCGTGCGGAGTCCCGTCCACGGTGCGGTAGTCGACCCAGCCGCCCAGGACGCCGGCGGCCACGTCGCCGCCGCTGCCCCGGCCGCCCTGGTGGGCGCGGTGGACGTCGACGGCGGCCGGCAGCAGGGCCCGGCGGAGGGCCGGCGAGGTCACGTCGTGGCCCGAGGCGGCCGCGAGAGCGCCGAGGACCGCGACGACACTCGCCGCGCTGCCGCCCAGCCCGATCTTCCGGCCGGCTCCCCAGCCGTGGCCCCGGACCGTCACCCGTAGTGGCCCGGGGCCGGTGAAGACCGCGTCCCCGGCATGGACGGCCTCGGCGAGCAGACCGGCGCCCGAATCGCGGGGGACGTCCTCCAGCGGCATGTCGACACCGAGGTCCGGCGCGCTGAGCCACCAGCCGGCCGCCTCGGCGGCCCGGCACTCGATGCCGGAATCGACGGCGGCGACCAGGGCCCGCTCACCGTGGAGCACGGCGTACTCCCCGATGACGAACAGACTTCCCGGGGCGAATACCCTCACCTCGTTCATGCGGCCGGGCCCTCCTCGTACGCCGAGGGGCCCGGTGAGGCGTGGGGCGCGGCCCAGGAGGGGGGCTCCGGGCCGGTACGCGGCGCGCCGCCGGGGCGCGAGCGCAGGACCCGCAGGACTCCGGGAACACCGACGAGAGCCCGCTCGACCCGGTCGGCGTCGGCGGGCTCGCAGAGGACCTTCACCTGCGGCCCGGCGTCGACGGTGAAGAACGCCGGCACACCGTCCTCCCGCAGGCGCCACACCTCGCGCATCACGGAGACGGTCGCGGCCTCCCAGTAGAGCAGGGGCGGTTCGGCGCCCAGCGCGGTGGCGTGCATGCGCAGGGCGTTGCGTTCGGCCGCCGCGCCCAGGGCGGGGAGGTCGCGTGCGCGTACGGCGTCCCGAACGGCGGTCAGATCCTCCTTGCCCGCCGTGAGCCATGCCTCGTAGAAGGGCGAGGTCGCCCGGGTGCGCAGCATCCCCTCGCGCGACGGGACGCGTTTGGGGCCGGTATCGGTCACCGCGACGAGGACCGCCAGGGGCCAGTGTTCCGGGGGCGCGAGCTGGGTGACGGCTCCGGCGTCGGCCCCGGGCCGCCACTGCACGAACCCGCCGAGCATCGAGCGGCACGCCGAACCCGAGCCCTGCCGGGCGAGCGCGGCGAGCCCGTCGGCGGACGGCCGGCCGGGCGCGAGCGCCGCGAGCGCGGTGGTCAGGGCGGCGTAGGCCGAGGCGGAGGATGCCAGGCCGGCGGCGACGGGGAAGTTCGAGGTGATCAGGACGTCGAGCGGGTGTCCGATGCCCAGCCGCGCGCGGGCGAGGGTGACGAATCGGCTCAGCTCCGCGACGGGACCGGGAGGATCCCAGCCGACGCGGTCGGCGCTTCCGGCCGGCCGCTCCGCCACCCGGGCGCCCGAGGCGAGGCCGTCGAGCGTGAGCGACACGCTGGTGCCCGCCGGCTGGTGACCGGGCCCCGGCGCCCTGCCCCAGTACTTCACCAGGGCGACATTGGAGTGGGCCACGGCCCAGATCACGACCGGCCCCGCACGCCGCCGTACATGGCACACACGAATCCCGTCATACGTCCGATGATGCACTTTGAATTCGACGGCGCAAGACGAGAGGAGGCCGCTGATTCGCCGCGAGGATTATCGCCTCGATTTCTTGTCCCTGCGAATCAGGGGTAGCCTGGGAAAACGCTCCTTCGCATCCTTCCCCGGGGAAGAAGAAACGTCATGACTTCCCGTCTGCCGGGCTTCTACCGGCTTCCCTTGCGTCAGCGCCAGGATGTTCTCGCGGAAAACGTTGGATTTTCAATTTCCGACCGTGCCGCACTCGCGAGCGAGACACCTCTCGAACTCCCCCAAGCCGACCTTATGATCGAGAATGCGGTCGGCATATTTTCTTTGCCTTATGGTGTAGCCGTCAATTTTCTGGTGAACGGGCATGACTATCTCGTGCCGATGGTGACGGAGGAACCGTCGATCGTGGCCGCGGCCTCCCACGCGGCGCGCCTCGTCCGGGACGGCGGCGGCATCGAGGCCGAGGCCGACCCCGCCCTGATGACCGGGCAGATCCATGTGATCGACCTGGCCGACGCCGAGGCGGCGGCGACCCGCGTGAAGCGGTCCGCTCCCCGGCTTCTCGAGGTGGCGCGGGCACTCCAGCCCCGGATGGCGGCCCGAGGCTGCGGAGCCCGCGAGATCACCGCCACCGTGCTCCCCGACGGGACCCTGCTCGTCCATCTGACAGCCGATGTCGGCGACGCCATGGGCGCCAATGCCGTCAACACCCTCGTGGAGGGGATGGCCTCGCACGTCGTCGACGTGACGGGCGGCACGGCCAACATCCGTATCGTCTCCAACCTCGCCGACCGGCGCCTGGCGCGCGCCCGCGCCCGCGTCCCGGAGGCGCTGCTGCGCACACGCGAGCGCGCGGGCGGGGACGTGGCCCGCCGTATCGTCCGCGCCTGCGACCTCGCGACCCACAGCCCCCACCGGGCCGCCACCCACAACAAGGGCATCATGAACGGCATCGACTCCGTGGCCCTGGCGACCGGCCAGGACTGGCGGGCGATCGAGGCCGGCGCGCACGCCTTCGCCGCCCGAGGCGGCACGTATCAGCCGCTCGCCACCTGGCGGTACGACGACGGCTGCCTCTGCGGCCGGATAGAGATCCCGCTCGCCGTCGGCACCGTCGGCGCACGCATCGGCTCCAGTCCCCGGGCCGGCCTGTCCCTGCGGATGCTCGGGGTGGCCGGGGCCCGCGAACTGGCCGCCGTCATGGCGGCCGTGGGCCTCGCGCAGAACCTCGCCGCGCTGCGCGCGCTGGCGGACGAGGGCATTCAGCAGGGCCACATGGCGCTCCACCGGCGCACCGGCGATCGCCCGCGACCCACGCCTCCCGCCCCATGAATCCCCTGAATCCCCTGATTCCTCGGACGAGCACGCGGAGCGCACCGGGGAAAGTGATCCTCTTCGGAGAGCACGCGGTCGGGTACGGCCAGCCTGCCATCGCGACCCCGATCGACCGCGGGCTCACCCTCACCGCCACCCTGCGCGGCGGCGGACCCGCGACCTGCTTCGAGGGCCCGGCCCCGAAGGGCCCGTACCCGTCCCCGCAGGACGGGGAGGGGCCGGAGGCGGTACGGCGTCTGGAGGAGGCGATCGGCACGGCGGCCGGTTACTTCTCGCTCGCCCCCTGCCGGATCGCGATCGGCATCGAGTCCGACATTCCGGCCGGCTGCGGTCTCGGCAGCTCCGCCGCCCTCAGCGTCACCCTGCTCCGTACGCTGGCGGACCTCGCCCGGAGCGGAGCCGACAGGGCCGAGGGCGGGGCGGATCCGAGCGGAATCGAGTTGGACGGTCGCGAGCCGGGCGGGGCCGAGCCGGGCGGGGTGGAACCGGGCTGGGCAGAACCGGGCGGGGCCGAATTCCTGGAACGTGCCGGGGAGGTCGAGTGCGCCTTCCACGGGGTGTCCTCCGGTCTCGACGTGGCGGCGGTCGGGCTCGGCGCCACCGTCTGGTTCCAGCGGACGGCCCGTCCCCAGGCGACACCGCTTTTGGTCGGAAAAGCGTTCGAACTCGTGGTGGTGACGACCTCGCGGCGGCGCTCCACGGCCGACCAGGTCCGGCGGGTGCGCCAGGGCGCGGGGTCCCGGCCCGATGTCTTCCACCAGCGGTTCGCCCGGCTCGGCGACCTCGCCCGGTCAGGGCGCGACGCCCTGCGTACGGGCGACCTCGCCAGCCTGGGCCGTCTCATGGACGAGGCCCAGCACCTCCTCGACGGCATGGGCCTGTCCACGCCGGCACTCGACCACGCGATCACCGCCGCACGCGCGGCGGGCGCCCTCGGCGCCAAACTCACCGGAGCGGGCGGCGGAGGAGCCGTCATCGCGCTCGCTCCCGGAAACGCGGCGGCCGTCGCCTCGGCCGTCCGCTCCGCGGGCTACCGGGCGTTCGTCAGCCGCGTCCACGCGACCCCTCCACCGGGTCCCGCATTCCCGTGAAGGCATCCGAAGCCGTGCGCGCGCCTCCTTATTCCGGCCTGCCCCCGGCGCGGATTCCGCCGTGTGGCTTCGACGGGGATTCCCGGGGATCGGAAGCGTCCGGATTCCCGTCTGTTTCTCGGGGAAGTGCTCTTCGTCCGCTGTACGGGACATCGGCCCGGTCTTCGGTCGCGCACCGAGCGAAAGGGAATACAGCGGGTGACTGCGATGCCACTCCCGTGATGGGGCCGGACAATCCGTTCCTCTCACGATGCGTTCATTCTCCGTATCGCCCATCATGGCGTTCGGGAGTCTCTGGAGGGAAGGAATCCCGACACGGCGACAGCCGGGGAAGCAGCGGTACCATGACGACACACGGAACCGGAGAGAAGATATCCGCAGTGGACCTGACGGAAATCCGCCGTGCCGTCGACTCCGAGCTGGAGGAATTCCTCCGGTGCAAACTGCGGGCCGCGGCCGGTCACCGGCTGCCCGCCGAGGCTCCCGAGACCCTGCACCGGTTCCTGTTCGCCGGCGGCAAGCGGCTGAGGCCCCTGCTCTGCGTGGTCGGCTGGCACGCGGCGGCGAAGGCGGGGGACCGGATGCACCCCGGGGTGTATCGGGCCGCGGCGGCGCTGGAGATGTTCCACGCCTTCGCCCTGGTCCACGACGACATCATGGACCGCTCCGACACCCGCCGGGGACAGCCGACCGTGCACCGCACCCTCGCCGCCCGCCACGGCGGCGGGCGCGGCCGGGCGGACCGCGCGCACCTGGGGGTCAGTGCGGCGATCCTCGTCGGGGACTTGGCGCTGTGCTGGTCCGACGAGCTTCTGCACACCGCCGGGCTGCCGGCCGAGCGGCTCCTCGCGGTGCTTCCCGTCATCGACAGCATGCGCTCCGAAGTGATGTACGGGCAGTACCTCGACCTGCTGGCCTCCGGAAAACCGGCGGGCGATCTGGAGACCCCGCTCGAAGTGATCCGCTACAAGACCGCGAAGTACACCGTCGAACGCCCCCTGCACGTGGGGGCCGTCCTCGCCGACGCCGATCCCCGGGTGCTCGCCGCCTGCACCGACTTCGCCATGCCTCTGGGGGAGGCGTTCCAGCTCCGTGACGATCTCCTCGGGGTCTTCGGCGACTCCGCCCGAACCGGCAAGTCCCACCTGGACGATCTGCGTGAGGGCAAGCACACCGTCCTGCTCGCCCTCGCCGTCCAACGCGCCGATTCCCGGCAGCGGGAGACCCTCGACGTCCTGGTCGGCGATCCCGGCCTTACCGACGACGACGCCCGGAGCGTCCGCGAGATCCTCGTCGCCACCGGCGCCCGCGACAGAGTCGAGGAGATGATCCGCTCCCGTCGTGACCACGCCCGCCGCGCCCTCGACCACGCCCCCTTCTCGGCCGACGCGGTCGCGGCCCTGCGCGGTATCGCGGACAGCGCCACGCGGAGGGCCGCGTAGCGCTCCCCGTAGCCCTTCCGCACCCTTCTGTTGCCTTCCGCACTGGTGACGGATCCGGGCGGCGGCCGCGCGCCCGCCCCCACGCTCTCCGGCAGGCGCACGCCCGGGCCGTGTTCCGGCCTGGACGTCACCGACGGACAACCGACGGACAGCGGAGGGAATTGCGGAAAAGCACATCGCCGGCAGGGCGGAAAACTCCTCGACGGGCCGGCTGCCAGGACGGGTGAATCCCCTGCGAGCCGAGCATCAGCGCAGCTTACGAGAGGCATCAGGAATCGGCGATGGACGCCGGGCGGGAAGCCCGGCGAAGATGAATGCATGGAACGCAGCACGATGTTGAGCGGAATCCATGTTCCGCTGATCACGCCCTTCACCGTCGACGGCGAAGTGGCTCTGGAATCGCTGGAAGAGCTGGCGAACGAGCTCCTCGCGGAGGGAGCCGCCGGCCTCGTGGCCCTCGGCACGACCGCCGAGGTCGCGACCTTGAGCGCCGACGAGAAGGCGAGCGTCGTCGAAGTCGCCGCCCGGGTCTGCCGCGAGCACGGCGCGCCCCTGACGATCGGCGCCGGGAACAACGACACCCTCGCCAGCGCACGGGAGTTGACGGCCCTCGAAGCGGTGCCCGAGGCGGTCGCCGCCCTGACGGTCGTCCCGTACTTCACCCGGCCCTCCGAGGCGGGCGTGATCGTCCACTTCACGGCACTGGCCGCTGTCAGCCCCGTACCGTTGGTCATCTACCACATCCCGTACCGCACCGGACAGGAACTCGGCGCCGGGACGCTGCGACGGCTGGGGGAGCTGCCGGGGGTCTGCGGGGTGAAGTACGCGGCCGGCGGGATCACCGGCGCCACCGTGGAACTGATGGCGGACCTGCCGGACGGTTTCTCGGTGATGGCGGGCGACGACATCTTCCTCTCGCCCCTGCTCGCGATGGGCGCCCACGGCGGCATCCTGGCTTCGGCGCACCTGGCCACGGGCGCCTTCGACAGGCTGGTCAAGACCTGGCACGCGGGCGACGCGGCCGCTGCGGGGGCCCTCGGTCACCGGCTCGCGCGCCTGTCCGCAGCTCTGTTCGCAGAGCCGAACCCCACCGTGCTCAAGGGCGTCCTGCACGCCCAGGGCCGCATTCCCTCCGCCGACGTCCGGCTGCCGCTGCTGCCGGCCGCGCCGGAGTCGATCGAGGGCGCCCTGAGGGCGCTCGACGAGCTTGCCCGGTAGGAGCGGATCGGCGCCGGGTGCGCGTACCCGTACGCATGCGAAGACCCTGGTTGTACGGGCCGGAAGAACGTTTCCGGCCCGTGCGCCACGGTCTCTCGCCGCAACTGCCCTGCGGAGAAGGGTCGTTGCGGCGAGTGCGACGAGGTGATGCGACGAGGCGATGCGTTCCGATGATCCTCATCCGTGGAGGCCGGCCGCGCGGAGCGAGTCGCGGGAGCGCGGTGGGCGAGAGAGCCGGGGACGGCGCGCCGCCCTCTCTGGCGCTGTCCGACTGTGCCGGGCGGCCCTGTCATGAGCGCCATGGAGCGAAGGAGGCGGCATAGCCTGGAGGGGATGAACGACGAACAGCGCCCGCCCGGCCGGGTGTACGGCGGCGATCGCGGCGGGGGACCCGGGCCTCGTGGTCCGCGTGCCGCACACGGCGACCCACGTCCGTACCGCACCGCTTTCCTTGGCGCCGGAGGCTGCCGATGACCCCGCTCCCTCGCTCCGACGGCACCCTGTGCGTCCTCATCGGCCCGCCGGGGTCCGGCAAGTCGACCTTCGCCCGCCGCTATCCGGACAGCTGGCGCGTCTCCCTGGATCTCTATCGGCGCTTGGCCACCGACTCCGAGATCGACCAGTCCGCCACTCCCGTCGCCGTCGAGATCCAGAACATCCTTCTGGACGCCCGTCTCGCCCGCGGTCTGAATACGGTGGTGGACTCCACAAACGTGCATCCGCATGTGAGAGCCGGCCTCGTCGCCCGCGCCGGCTCCTGGCGGCGACCCGTCATCGCCGTCCTGTTCGATGTCCCGCTGGACACGTTGGAGGCGCGGAACGAGGCCCGTGACCGCCGGGCGGTGCCGGTGGACCTCGTCCGCGAGCACCATCGGCTGCTGCCCACCCCCGGCCGGCTCCGCGACGAGGGCTTCGCCGCGGTCCACCTGGCCTCCGAACTCGGCCTCTGAGCCGCGCCCTTGAGGATCGGCCTTCTCCCCGGAACCGCCGTGGAGCTTTCCGGCATGCGGGCGAGGAGGCCGAGGGGCTTGCGGAGTGTCCTTCGCGGACGGTGGCGGTCACGCGCAGGGCGGCCGGCGGGCCAGGGTGTGTACGAGGTGGCCGAGGTCCCGGTGAGGGCTGCGCCAGGAGGCGGCCCACTCCAACTCCAGCGCTTCCGTGTATGCGGCCGGGGTGGGGGACCAGCTGTCGTCGAGGTGGTCGTGGAAGATCCGTACGCCCTGCCAGGGCAGCGGCACGAGCCCGTACCGGGCCGCGAGACGGTCGAGTTCTTCGGCGGTGTCGCCGCGTGTCGCCACTTCGAGATTCCCGACGCTCCGGTCGGCGCCGGACTCGATGAGCCGGCGGGCCGTCGCGCGGTCCCCGCGCAACGCCTCCCGTACCCCGATGGCATGACGGTTCTTGGCCAGGACGCTCAGCAGTCCACCGGGTGCGACGAGCCCGGTCAGACGGGCCATCGCGGCGCCGGGCTCGTCCAGGTACATCAGCACGCCATGGCAGCACACCAGGTCGAATCGCCGCCCGCCGAGAGGGAGTTCCTCGATGTCGGCCCGCAACCACCGGACGCGGGCGGAGAGTCGCGGCCGGGTGGCGAGCCGGCCGGCCGCCGCGGCCAGCATCCGGGCGGACGGGTCGGCCCCCGTCACCCGATGCCCGGCTGAGGCGAGCCGGAGCGTCATCTCACCGCTCCCGCAACCGACGTCCAGGATCCGGCACGGCCGGTCCGGCAGTTCGGCGAGGAGCCTGCGCTCCACCAGATCGTGCCGGAGCCGGCCGCGCGCACCGGCGGAGTGGGCGGTGTACGCGGCCCCCACCGCGTCGAAGCCGGTCACCGCGCCCACCCCGGGGCCCGGTAGCGGGCGAGGCCGCCGCCGGTGGGGTGGCGCTGGAGATGCGGGCCCCGTCGAACACGGTCGACGAGGACCGTACCGAAGGCGAAAGGGTCGGGTCGGCCGGTGCGGCCGGCCGACCTCTCCAGCCTCTCCGGCCCCTCCCGCTCCTCCAGGCGGTGGGCCGGATGTGGGGGCTTCTCGGTGGTCGCGGGGACGGGAGGGGGCGCGGTGGGCATGTCTTCGCCTTGGGAGTAGCGGAGGGCGGGTGGAGGAGAGGGGAGGGGTGCGCCGGGGTGTGGTGGGAAGCCGGGGCCCGGAAGCCGACCCCTCTCATCCGGCATGCGGGGCGGAGCGGATCACGGGTGCGTCCCGTTACTCCGTTCTTCCGCCTCGGAGGTGACCTGATAGGAGAGCAACTGCCGGAACAGTCCCGGCTGTTGGGAGAGCTGGGAGAAGGTGCCCTCCTGGACGATCCGCCCCTCGTCGAGGACCACGATCCGGTCCGCGACGGCGACGTTGGTGATGCGATGGGTCACCAGCAGCACCACCCGGTCCCGGGCAAGGTCCCGCAGCCGCTGGAAGATGCGGAACTCGGCGCGAGGGTCGAGGTTCGCCGTCGGCTCGTCGAGCACGAGCAGCCCGGCCTCGCGGAAGAAGGCCCGCGCGAGCGCGATGCGCTGCCACTGCCCGCCGCTCAGCTCCTCTCCGTTGAGCCATTCGCGGGCCAGGAGCGTGTCCAGTCCGGAGCCGAGCCGGTCGACGACCTCGTCGGCCCCGGCGGCCGCGCACGCCTCGCGCACCGCGGCGTCGCCGCCCGCGGTGGGCTGCCCCTGAGTGACGTTCTCACGTACGGTCAGGGGCCAGTGCGCGTAGTTCTGCGGCACCAGGGCGACCTGCTTCCACAGCGCCTGCGGGTCGGCGTCGCCGGTGGGGACACCGTCCCACAGCACGTGCCCGCCGGTGGGCAGGTACAGGCCGCTGACCAGCCTGGACAGCGTCGACTTGCCCGAGCCGTTGAAGCCGACCAGAGCGACGACCTCGCCCCGGCGCAGAGTGAGCGAGACCTCGGACAGCGCGTCACTCTCCTTGCCCGCGTACCGGTGGGTGACCGACTTCAGTTCGATCGTCTTCGGCGGATCCGGACGGTACGGTCCCCGCCGCATCCGGAACCCGCCCGCCTTGTCCAGGAACCGTGTCCAGTCGTCCATGTACAGCCCCGTGCGCACGGCGCGTGCTCCGGAGGCGACGAGTCCGCGCACCGACTGCCCGACCGTCTGGAGGGCGAAGACGGCCGTGCCCGCGTGCCCGACGCTGATCCGGCCGTCGGCCAGCAGCCATACGACCGCCGCCCACACCACCGCGGACCCGAGCCCGCCGCACACCGCCCCGACCAGGGACATACGGGCGCCGGTGTCGGCGGCGGCCCGGTCCTCGCGGTTGATCCGGGCGACCGTCTGCCGGTACCGCCCGGACAGGAAGCCGGCCATGGTGCCGGCGCGGATCTGATCGGCGGCGTCGCGGGTGAAGATGTGCCAGCGCAGCACCGAGAGCATCCGGTTGTCGCCGTTGCTGCGCAGATTCGCCAGATAGCGCACCCGGGCCGCGCTGACCTGGGCCAGGGCCTGCGGGAGGCTGGCCGCGACCAGGAGCGGCAGGAGGACCCAGTGGACCCCGGCCAGCACCACCGCCCCGGCGAGGAACGACGCCGCCGAGGCGATCAGGTCCTGGCCCTCGTTGATGAGATCACCGGTGACCCCCGCGCCGCGGTCCGCGGCTTCGCGGTCGCGGTTGAACTCGGGTTCGTCGTACGCGCACAGCTCGGCTTCTGCGCAGCCGGTGAGCAGCATCTGCTGGGCCTCGCGCGACATCAGCGGACTCAGCCGGGAGGACAGCCAGTTGACGGTGATCCCCAGGACGGAACGCAGCCCGGCGGCGCCGGCCAGCAACGCCACGGACGGCCATGCCTGGAGCAGCCGGTGGTAGACGTCCGCGCTGCCCAGCAGCGCGGTGAGGGTGCCGCTGATCGCGACCAGCCCCAGGGCCTGCATCACCCCGGAGACGGCCTGGCACAGCAGCAGACCGAAGGTGGCCCGCCGGTCCACCTTCCAGGCCAGGACGAGGGAGCGGCGCACCAGTTGGGGCAGGCGCCGCGCCATGTCCCGCATCCGGATGGAACGGCCCGCCGCCTCGCGGCTGCCGGTCAGATCGACGTACCGCATCCGCTGTTCGGGTGCGGCGCTCTTCGAGGCGTCCTTCGAGGCGTCCTTCGGGACGTCCTTCGGGTCCTTCGTGGTGTTCCCGGACCCGGACCCGGACCCGGACCCGGACCCGGACCCGGTCTCGGGGGAGGCAAGGGGCCGGACGGGAGATCCGGCCGTCTGCTGCGCCGGGGTGGTGCGCGGGCCGGGGACGGCGTCGGCTGTCGCATCGGTGGGTTCGGTCATGCCGCCCTCCCCGTATCCGGACGTGTCGCGTGGACGACGGCGGAGGATCGCGGGGCGGGCGCCGGGGCGGTCCCGGCGCGGCCGGGCACGGTGGCAGGAAGAAGGGGTACGGGGAGCAGGGGCACGGGGCGGGGCCGGGGGTACATGGCGTTCTCCAAGAGGGAGGGGGTGTGGTCTCGGAGAAGTCAACGACGCCGGGCAGGGGAGCGAGCACACCCGATTCGGACGACGTTCGAACCCCGGAACCGAGCGAAAACCCGTTCGTGCGGGGTGCATCGATCCAGGGGGCACAGGGGTACCGGTCGATCGCAAGATTGGCCGAAACGCCGCTGGAGCCACGCCACGCCGGACTGCTCCGGTCGCCGGGGCCGGGCCGGCCCCGGGACCGACCCGAACCCGCGCACGCGGTCGGAGGCATGGCCCGGCGCGGAACGGTCGCGCCGGGCGGATCGGGGACCCGGGCATGACCGCTCGGACGAGGGCCGAGGCGTCCCCTTCGCCCGCACCGGCGGGCACCCGGACCCGCGCGGGCTCGCCCCGGCGGCCGAGGGCCGGCGCGGCCGCGGACCGGAGGCGTTCCCCTTCCGCGGGCCGCACCCACCGGACGGTCCATTCGGAGCAACTCCCGCCGTACCGGAGTGGCCGGACCAGCGCCGGGACAGGAAGAAGAAGGCCACGGACGTGCCGGCCCCAGCGGCGACGCGTCCCGCCCGCACCCGAGCGAGATGGTCTGACAGATGCCGATGCCAACCGCGACCGAGCCGTCCCGGAAGCCGGGTCTCCGGCGGGACATCGGCCTGATCGGGCTGATCTGGACATCCGTGGGGTCCATCATCGGTTCCGGCTGGCTGTTCGGCGCGCTCCTCGCCGCGCAGGCGGCCGGCACGGCGGCCCTCGTCTCCTGGGGGATCGGGGCCCTCGCCATCACCGTTCTGGCGTTCGTCCACGCGGAACTGGGGGCCATGTACCCGGTCGCGGGCGGCACCGCGCGCTTCCCCCACTACGCCTTCGGCAGCGCCGCCGGGGCCTCCTTCGGCTGGTTCTCCTGGCTCCAGGCGGTCTCCACGGCACCGATCGAGGTCATGGCCTCGCTGAACTACCTCAGCGTTCACTCCGACTGGGTGCAGACGGAGAAGAACCATCTGACCCCCGCCGGATACGCGCTCGCCGTCGCCTTCATGGCCTTCTTCGTCCTGGTGAACTTCTTCGGCATCCGCTGGCTCGCCCACACCAACAGCGCCGCCACCTGGTGGAAGATCCTCGTCCCCCTGATCACCATCGCCGTCCTGGCGGCGACCACCTTCCACGGCGACAACTTCGGCCACCAGGGTTTCAGCCCGTTCGGCGTCCAGGGTGTGCTCTCCGCCGTCAGCACCAGCGGCATCATCTTCGCGCTCCTCGGCTTCGAACAGGCGGACCAGCTGGCGGGCGAGAGCCGCGATCCGGCGCGGGACATCCCCTACGCGGTGATCGGTTCGATCGTCATCGGCGCGCTCCTCTACCTGGCCCTCCAGGTCGTCTTCATCGGAGCGCTGCCACCCGGCTCCTTCGCCCACGGCTGGGCCGACCTCACCTTCACCGACAAGGCGGGCCCCTTCGCCGGACTCGCCCTGTCCGCCGGGCTCGGCTGGCTCGCCGCGCTGATCTACATCGACGCGGTCGTCTCACCGACCGGAACCGGCCTGATCTACACCACCGCCGCCTCCCGTGTGTCGTACGGCCTGTCCCGCAACGGCTACGTTCCCGCGGTCTTCGAACGGACGACGGCGCGCGGGGTTCCCTGGTTCAGCCTGCTTTTCGCCTTCGCGGTCGGGCTCGTCATCTTCCTGCCGTTCCCCACCTGGCAGAAGCTGGTCGGTTTCGTCACCTCCGCGAGCGTGCTGATGTACGCGGGCGCGCCGCTCGCCCTCGGGTGCCTGCGCAAGCAGGACCCGGACCGCCCTCGCCCGTACCGACTCCCCGGTGGCCTGTTCTGGGCTCCCGTCGCCTTCATCGTGTCCAACCTGATCATCTACTGGGTCGGCTGGGACACGCTGTGGCGCCTCGGGCTCGCGATCGTCCTCGGGTATTTGCTGCTGGGCGGCTCGGCGCTGCTCCGGCTCAACCCGCGGACCCCGCACCTGGACTGGCGGTCCGCGCAGTGGCTGCCGGTGTATCTGGTGGGGCTGGGGCTGATCTCCTGGCAGGGCGGCTATTGCAGCAGCGGGCCGGTCCCGACGGTGTCCTGCGGCGCGACCGGCGCCATCCCGCTGTGGTGGGACATGGCGATCATCGCCGCGTTCAGCCTGCTGATCTACTTCTGGGCGCAGTCCGTCCGCCTTCCGGACGCGGCGGCCCAGGCGTACATCGACCCGGTCGACGGACCGGACGGTCCCTGACGACGGACCGGACGACCTCTGACGACCGGACGGACGACCGAACGACTGACCGGACGATCAAACGGACGACCGGGGTGAACCGGCCGTTCCGGCCTGTCCGACTCGGCCCGTCTGCGGGGACTCCGGCACCGAGCTGGCCTACAGTCAGTCCCTGTGTCCCTGGGAATGATATGCGCGCTCGCCTCCGCGGTCTGCTTCGGCACCGCCTCCGTCCTCCAGGCCGTCGCGACCCGCGCCGCGGAGTCGGGCACCGGCTCCGACGGCGATACCGGCACGGGCTCCGCCGTCGATCCCGGACTGTTGCTGCGCGCCCTGGCGCAGTGGCGCTTCCTGGCCGGCCTCGCCCTCGACGGCCTCGGGTTCCTGCTTCAGGTCGTCGCCCTGCGGTCCATCCCCCTCTACGCGGTGGGCGCGGCGCTCGCCGCCAGTCTCGCGGTCACCGCGCTGGTCGCCGTCCGGCTCCTCGGCACCCGGTTGAGCGCCGCCGAGTGGTCCGCGGTGGGCACGGTCTGCGCGGGGCTGATGATGATCGCCCTCGCCTCCGGACCGGAAGGGCACGACGCCGGGCCGCCCGCCCTGCGCTGGTCCCTGCTGGTGGCCGCGGTGGCCGGGCTCCTCGCCGGCGTGCTCGCCGGCCGGCTGCCGGGGCGGCCGCGCGCGCTGGTACTGGGGCTCGGCGCGGGCGTGGGATTCGGCGTGGTCGAGGTCGCGGTGCGGCTGATCGACTCCGTCGCGATTCCCCGGATCCTCGGCAATCCGGCCCTGTACGCCCTGGCGTTCGGCGCGGCGACCGGGTTCCTCCTGCTCACCTCGGCGTTCCGGCGGGGCTCGGTCACGGTGGCGACGGCGGGCATGGTGCTCGGCGAGACCGCGGGCCCGGCGCTGGTGGGCATCGTCTGGCTGGGCGACCGGCCCCGCGAGGGCCTGCAGTGGCTGGCGGCCGTCGGCTTCCTGGCGGCAGT
The DNA here is from genome assembly GCF_040646255.1 of Streptomyces sp. NPDC046203. Classification (NCBI taxonomy): domain Bacteria; kingdom Bacillati; phylum Actinomycetota; class Actinomycetes; order Kitasatosporales; family Streptomycetaceae; genus Streptomyces; species Streptomyces sp. NPDC046203. Next base: position 30,622 of record NZ_JBEYZX010000028.1, read on the forward strand.
GGCGGGAGCCCTGGCACTGACCCGGTTCGGTGAGGCACCGGCACCGGCACCCGGACCGGAGCCGTCCGAACCGCTGCGGCGCCGCTAGGGCGTGTTTCGAAAGTCCCTCCTGGCCCGCGACGCCTGGCACGCCCTCCCCCGTAGCCCTTCGGGCACGGGAGGTGCCCCCACGCTGCGTTGTCGGAGTCATCCAAGTACGTCCAGTACGAGGATGATCCTCCGCCTTGCGATCGCACGCACCAGACGCCGCAGGCCCCGCCCTCCGGGCGGACGGAGCTACTTTCGAAACACGCCCCAGCCGCAGATGCTCGACGACCCGGCCGCCCACCAACCCGCCTGGGCCAGCCGCTTGTCCGCCGACCAGCTGCGGGAACTCGACCTCCCGGACTCACGAGAATCCCTGCGGGCCTTCACCGGATCCCACCGCACAGTCTGAAACCCGGCTGCACCGGCCGTGCCGCCGAGCCCACGGCGTCGATGTACCGGCTCCTGTCTTCCCACCTCACCCCGGCCTGCCGCGAGCACCGCTTTCCGGACAGTCGGCCCGTGTACGGCCCGGAGTCGCGCAGCCGCCCCGCGTACGGCCCGGAGCCGGATCGGTGTGGAGTGGCTCGGCTGTCAAGAGGCCACTTCACGATCGACAAAGGCGGGGAACGGCTCCGTCGTGCCCTGATCACGCCCCATTGTGGGAACCGGCGGAGTGATGCGAGACTCGCGCCCCAACTAGTCGTTTAAATAGGGGAGTTGTGGCGTGGGAGGCGCGTTTGTGAGGGGGGTGGCCGCTACAGGTCTCGCCCTTCTGCTGCTCACCGGCTGCGGAGAAGGAGACACACCAAGCAGCGGCCCGGCATCACTCGATCCGAAGGCCGACATCACCAAGCAGTCCCTCACGGTCTCCATCTGGGACGGCTACAGCCCCGAGGACCTCCCCGAGCGCGTGGAGAGGGATCTGGGCGTCCCCGTGAAGATCGCGCACCACGCCACCAACGAAGAGATCATGGCCAAGCTCACGGGCGGCGGCGCGGCAGGGAACGACAGCGGTATCGATGTCGCCTTCGTCTCCGGCCAGTACGCCCAGGCCCTGAACGCGGCCGGACTGCTCGAACCCGTCCACGCGGACCTGATCCCGAACCTCAAGAACCTCTACCCCGAGGCCCGGCGCCTCGCCTACGACAAGGGCAACACCTTCTCCGTCCCCTACACCTGGGGGACGACCGGGATCTGCTACCGCACCGACCTCGTGGAACGGCCCCCGACCAGCTGGACCGACCTCCTCGAACCCCCGCCCGCGCTGAAGGGGAAGGTCACCATGATGACCACCGAGCGCTGGCTGGCCCTCCCCGCACTCAAAGCGCTCGGCCACTCCGTCAACACCACCAGCGACCGGGAGCTCGCCGCCGCCCGCGCTCTGCTCCTTGACGCCAAGAGAAACCTGCTCGCCTACGACGACACCACTTTCGGGGACAGACTCGTCAAGGGCGAGTCGGCGATGGCGGAAGCGTGGGACGGCTGGTGCCCGACCGGCAACCCGAAGATCGGGTTCGCCGTCCCGAAGGAGGGCAGCGACCTCTGGGTGGACACGATGGTCGTACTGAAGTCCTCCAGGAACAAGGAGGCCGCGCACGCCCTCGTCAACTACATCCTCACCCCGGAGATCCATAGTTGGGCAGCCGAGAACATCCGCTACAAGGTGCCCAACAAAGCCGCCATGGCACAGCTGGACCCGAAGGTGCTCGAAGCGAACGCACCGCTGCGCGTGCCGCCGGGCGAGCTGCTCAGGAACGAGTCCATCATCGATGTCGGCGAGGCGGCCGCGAAGTACACCCGCCTGGCGACCGAGGTAGCCGCCGGCTCATGAAGCGGTGGCCGCTGACCGGGCCCGGCCTGACGTATCTGACCGTCCTCATGGTCGTTCCCCTGGGGCTCGTGCTGAGTTACGCCTTCCTCCGGCGTGGCCGCTTCGGCGGCGTCGTGTACGAGCCGACCACCGACAATCTCACCCGCCTCGCCGACCCGCTCTACGCCGATGTCTTCCTCCACTCCACCTGGATCGCGACCCTCACCACTGCCCTCGCGCTCCTCGTCGGCTATCCGACGGCGTACGTGATCGCCGGCCTCCCGCGCCGTCGGCGGACGATCGCCCTGATCGCCGTCGTCCTGCCCTGCTGGACCAGCTTCCTCATCCGCGTCTACGCATGGATCGTGCTGCTGAGCGGCCCCGGTTGGCTCAACAAGACGCTGCACGCGATCGGCCTCGGCCCGGTGAAGGTCCTGTACACCGATGCCGCCGTCGTCATCGGACTGCTGTACGCGTATCTGCCGCTGATGATCCTCCCCCTGTACGCGTCCCTCGCACGGCTCGACCCGCGGCTGCGCGAGGCCGCCGCGAACCTGGGCGGTGGGCCGTGGGCCGTCTTCCGCACGGTCACGCTTCCCCTCACCCTCCCCGGGGTCCTGACCGGGTGCCTCTTTGTCTTCGTACCGAGCTTCGGGAACTTCGTCGTCCCCGAACTGCTCGGCGGGGGACGGTCGGTGATGGTCGGCAACCTCATTCGCGACCAGTTCCTCAAGGCCCGCGACTGGCCCTTCGGCTCGGCGCTCGCCCTCGCGCTGCTGGCCGTACTGGTACTGCTGCTCCTCGCGCACGCGTGGACGGCGAGGAGGTACGCGAGCCGATGACCCGCACCCGGAAGCGGCTGTCGACGCGCCTTCCGTTCTGGTTGACGTACGTCTTCCTCTACGCGCCGGTCGTCGTCCTCGTCACCATGTCGTTCAGCGCGGGCGACTCCCCGTACGCCTTCGAGGGGTTCGGTCTGCGCTGGTACGGCGAGCTGGCGGGTGACGACGAGATCCTGCGTGGGCTCGTCAACACGCTGATCGTCGCCGGCGGTTCCGCGGCGCTGTCCACCGTCCTCGGCACCCTGCTCGCGATCGGCACGGGCCGTGGCGCCCGCTCACGGCTGCTGGACGTGGTGACCCTGCTCCCCGCCGTCCTCCCCGATCTGCTGCTCGCCATCGGCTTGCTCGTCTTCTACGCCGCCGTCCGGCTCACTCTCGGCCTGCACAGCGTGCTGCTCGCGCACACCGTCTTCGGTACCGCCTTCGTCGCCGCGCTCGTGCGGGCCCGGTTGGCGCACACCGATCCCTCGCTCGAGGAGGCGTCCCGGGACCTGGGCGCGACGCCGTCGGCGACATTCGTCCGTATCACCCTGCCGTCCCTCGCCCCGGGCATCGCCGCCGGGGCCCTGCTCGCCTTCACGCTCTCCGTCGACGAGTTCGTCATCGCCTATTTCACGGCCGCTCCGACCGAACCGACGCTCCCGGTCGTCGTGTACTCGATGGTCCGCTTCGGCGTCACCCCGGAGATCAACGCGCTCGCGACACTGCTGCTGGCGGTCAGCTTCACCGCCGTCGTCGCCGCGCAGCGGCTCACCCGCACGACCACCGCACGCGCTCCGGAGGCCGTCGAATGATCGAGATCAAGGGGGTCAGCCACCGCTTCGGAGGGACCACGGCGCTGGACGACGTCTCGCTGGACATCGGCGAGGGGGAGTTCTGTGCCCTGCTCGGGCCGAGCGGCTGCGGCAAGACGACCCTGCTGCGTATCCTCGCCGGATTCGAGACTCCGGACGCGGGCGAGGTCACGCTCGACGGAGAGGACCTGCTGACGCTGCCGCCACACCGGCGTCCCGTCAATTTGATGTTCCAGTCCTTCGCGCTCTTCCCGCACATGTCGGTCGAGCGGAACGTGGCGTACGGGCTTGAGCGGGAGCGGCTCCCACGTCGCGAGATACGGGAACGGGTCGGTGCGGCACTCGCCACGATCGGCCTGACCGCGTACGCCCGCCGCGGGCCGCACCAGCTCTCCGGCGGACAGCGCCAGCGCGTCGCGCTCGCCCGGGCGATCGTGAAGCGGCCCCGCCTGCTGCTGCTCGACGAACCGCTGTCCGCGCTCGACAAGCAGGTGCGGCTGAAGATGCAGCTGGAGTTGAAGCGGCTTCAGGAAGAGGTCGGCATCACATTCCTCGTGGTGACGCACGACCAGGAGGAGGCGATGTCGCTCGCCGACCGGATCGCCGTGATGAACGCCGGCCGCATCGAACAGACGGACGCACCAGTGGCACTGTACGAACGGCCGCGTACCGCCTTCGTCGCGGGCTTCGTCGGCGCGAACAACCTCTTTCCGGGGCCGGACGGCATCACGGCGGTACGTCCGGAACGTATCCGTATCGGGGACGGCGGCGGGGCCGGGGACGGAGGCGGCGAGGGCGTCCGGCTCACGGGCACGGTCGTCGACGTCAGCTTCCACGGCGGCACGTCACACCTCGCCGTGCGTGTCCCGGCCCTGGACCGACCGGTGCTCGTCGCCGTCCAGGGACCGTCCCGTGTCCTGTCCGGCGAGCGGGTCTCTCTCTCCTGGCCTCCGGAGGCCGCCGTCCGTGTTCCCGCCGGCGTACCTGTCGGCCCGACCGAGGGAGAAGCACCATGACAGAGCGCCGGCTCACCGTGCTGTTCGTACCGGAGAGCGCGTACGGGCCCACCAACAACTGCGTCGGCATCGGCGATGTCCTGCGCCGCCGCGGCCACCGTGTCGTTTTCGCCGCCGAGGCCTCCTGGAAGGGCAAGCTCAGGGCGCTCGGCTTCGAGGAGGACCTGGTCGACCTCGCGCCCGCTCCAGAAGGGGAGCAGGAGACGGGCCAGTTCTGGAAGGACTTCGTCCGGGACACCGCCCCGGAGTTCCGCAAGCCGACCGTCGAGCAGCTGGCGACCTGGGTCAAGCCCGTCTGGCAGGAGCTCATCGCCGGCGTCAAGTACTGCGAGCCGCGACTGCGGCAGATCATCGAGCGAGTCCGGCCCGATGTGATCGTCGAGGACAACGTCGTCTGCTTCCCCGCCCTCGTGACCGCGGGCAAACCGTTCGTCCGCATCATGTCCTGCAACCCCCTCGAGCTGAGGACGGACGACGTGCCCCCGGTCTTCTCCGGTCATCCGTCGGCGGACCGCACCGGCTGGGCGGAATTCCGGGAGGAGTACGACCGCTCGCACCGTGCGCTCTGGGAGGAGTTCAACGCCTGGGTGGTGGAGCAGGGAGCCCCGGCCCTGCCCGAGCTGGACTTCATCCATCAAGGCGGGACGAATCTCTACGTCTACCCGGAAGCCGCGGACTACGAGCGCACGCTCGGCCCGGCCTGGCAGCGGCTGGACTCCTCGGTCCGGGAGACGGACGAGAAGTTCGAACTGCCCGCGGCCCTGCGCAATGGCGACGGCGCGTTGATCTACTTCTCGCTGGGATCACTCGGCTCGGCGGACCTGGGACTGATGCGGCGTGTCATCGGCGTGCTGGCCGGGACCCCGCACCGCTACATCGTGTCCAAGGGCCCGCTGCACGAGGAGATCGATCTCCCACCGAACATGTGGGGCGCGGAGTTCCTGCCGCAGACGTCGATCCTGCCGCTTGTCGATCTCGTCATCACGCACGGCGGCAACAACACGACGACCGAGGCCCTGCACTTCGGCAAGCCGATGGTGCTGCTGCCACTGTTCTGGGACCAGTACGACAACGCCCAGCGGATGGACGAGCTGGGGTTCGGCATCCGGCTGGACACTTACCGTTTCACGGACGGGGAACTGAAGGGGACGCTGGAGTGGCTGCTCGCGGACAGCGCGCTGCGGGATCGGCTGGCGGGCATGGGGGAGGAGATCCGTCGCCGAGACGGCCTGCGCAAGGCGGTGGATCTCATCGAAGGTGCTGCCGCGTCGGCGACGGGGCGATGAAGAACACGATCGAGTCCCTCGGTACGCGTTCAGAAGGGATGCGATCGTTCGGCGACAGGGCGTGAGATCAGCCGGCCGGCGGTCCCCTGGAGGGGGGGCTTCCTCATCCGTCCGGGGCGGGGGCTGCTCGCGGTATTGGCGGACGTCGCAGGTGGATCACTGGTCCGCTTCGGCGAGGCCGGGCCGGCCGATCGAGTGCCGTCCGTGTGCGGCACAGCGGTCCCGGGAGCGTGTGTGCCGTCGAGGTCGGCAGGGGTGCTGACATGGGCTTTCAGGTCAGCACCAAACCAGCACGGGAGTCGGAACCCCACCGCCAAAACGGTACACAAGCTTCCATATCCGACCCTCGCCTATGGGGGCTGCCACCCCTCATCCGAGAGGCTCTCGATCGGATCAAGGGGCCTCCGCCGCGCCCCACATGGTGCCTGCCCGCACCCCCGCACCCCGAACTATGGGGTCCCACCACATACGCGCTCGACCTGGGCGTTCCTACGGTGTGGCGACACGCAAACGTCCCCCCGTATCCGCTCGGAAGTGGTGCACATGGCCGCCGCAACACACGCTCCCACGCCGCCCGGCTCGCTCAAGCGCATCGTCGCCGCGAGCCTCATCGGCACCACCATCGAGTGGTACGACTTCTTCTTGTACGGGTCGGCCGCGGCGCTGGTGTTCAACAAGCTGTTCTTCCCCGACTCCGACCCGCTCGTCGGCACGCTGCTCTCGTTCCTCACGTACGCGGTGGGGTTCGCCGCGCGGCCGCTCGGGGCGCTGGTGTTCGGGCACTACGGTGACCGGCTCGGGCGCAAGAAGCTGCTGGTGCTGAGCCTGCTGATGATGGGTGGGGCGACGTTCGCGATCGGACTGCTGCCGACGCACGCGACCGTGGGTTCCGCCGCGCCGTTGCTGCTGACGGCGCTGCGGCTCGTGCAGGGCTTCGCGCTCGGCGGCGAGTGGGGCGGCGCCGTGCTGCTCGTCTCCGAGCACGGGGACGCGAAGCGGCGCGGGTTCTGGGCGTCCTGGCCGCAGACCGGCGCGCCGGCCGGGCAGTTGCTCGCCACCGGTGTGCTGTCCGCGCTGACCGCGCTGCTCTCCGACGAGGCGTTCGGGGCGTGGGGCTGGCGCGTACCGTTCCTGCTCTCCGGCGTCCTCGTGATGGTCGGCCTGTGGATCCGGCTGTCCGTCGACGAGTCGCCCGTCTTCAAGGCCGCGTTCGCCGCCGCCGAGGAGCGCAAGACGGGCGCCGCCGAGGCCGAGAAGATGCCGCTGGTCGCCGTGCTGCGGAACCACTGGCGCGATGTGCTCATCGCGATGGGCGCCCGGATGGCCGAGAACATCTCGTACTACGTCATCACCGCGTTCATCCTCGTCTACGCGACCGCCCACACCGGCCTGTCCAAGCAGACCGCCCTCAACGCCGTCCTCATCGGCTCCGCCGTCCACTTCGCCGTCATCCCGGCGTGGGGCGCGCTGTCCGACCGGATCGGGCGGCGGCCCGTCTATCTGATCGGCGCGGTCGGCGTCGGCCTGTGGATGTTCCCGTTCTTCGCGCTCATCGACCACGGGGCCTTCGGCAGCCTGCTGCTCGCCGTCACCGTCGGCCTGGTCCTGCACGGTGCGATGTACGCCCCGCAGGCGGCCTTCTTCTCCGAGATGTTCGCTACCCGGATGCGTTACTCCGGCGCCTCCATCGGCGCCCAGTTCTCCTCCGTCGCCGCCGGCGCCCCCGCTCCGCTGATCGCCACCGCGCTCCTCGACGGCTACGACGACTCCACCCCGATCGCGCTGTACGTGATTGCCGCCTCGCTCCTCACGATCGTCGCCCTCGTCTGCGCCCGCGAGACCCGCCACCGCGACCTCGCCGACGTCGCCGACGACCGGACCCCCGCCGCCAAGGCCCACGCCGAGGTCTGACCCCCAGGCGGCCCCACGTGCCCCCCACGCGGCCCCACGCCTCCACGACGCGGGTACGACGGCGCGGCCGAGAACGACGGAAGGGCCCCTCATCCTCCCGAGGGGCCCTTCCGTCATTCCGTCATTCCGTCATACGGCCGTGTCGTCATGCGGCCGTGCCGTCACGCGGTTCCACCGGCGCGCGGCCCGCGACCCGCGGCGCGCACGCCCGCCCGCTCCGGCGGCGAACCGGCGTACGGTCACTCGCACGTCACCTTGTCCCGCGGCGTGTAGTGCGTCGCGAACGTCTCGCGCTTCACCTCGGTGCCGCCGTTCTTGAACACCCGGTCCACCGTGATGTCGAAGCCCTCCAGCGGATCCTGCGCCTGGCACGCGGCGCCGCTGCCGGTCCGGACCCCCGGCGCGGTGATGTGGGTGCGCGGGCCCGCGACCGCCTCCACCGAGTCGTACTTCTTCGTCCCGAGGAAGGTCACCGTCACCGACGAATCCGTCGAACTCGCCTTGATGTAGAGCGGCTTGCCCGTGTCGTTGCGGAACCTCAGGTCCAGCGAGCCCCAGGCCACCGTCGCCTCCCGGCCCGCCGGGTAGCGCTCGATGTAGAAGGAGTGGGCGCCGTGCTCGACCGGCTGGACGCCGGCGAAGAAGAGCGCGTTGTAGACGGTCGTCGCCACCGCCGAGACACCGCCGCCCGGCGCCAGCTGGTAGCGGCCGTCGAGGATCATGGTGCCGTCGACGAAGCCGTTGGCCGGGGTGCGTTCGCCGACCGTCCGGTTGAAGCTCCACTCCTCGCCCGGCTGGACCAGCGAACCGTTGATCAGCTCGACCGCGCGGCCGATGTTGGTCGTCCGGTACGGGGCGGCCGGGAAGTTCACCGTGAACGTCGACATCTGCTCGGTGATCCCGAGCTGCGCCAGGCTTCCCGAGGACAGCCGCGGCGGGGTGGCGGTGGTCGTGACCGGGCCGGTACGGGCGGCGTCGCCCTTCTTCGTGAGCAGCGGTTCCACCGCTTCGCCGAGCGCCTCGGCGGTCACCCGGCGACCGGACCGGCCCTCCTGCTCCACGACCACCTTGCCGTCCCGCACACCGAGCCGGGCCTCGACGGGGCTGCCGGTGAAGGAGTCCAGTCGACGGGCCACGGCGGGGTCCTTCATCAGACCGGAGGCGTCGAGCGACGAGCCGAGCCGGCCCCCCTCCGCCGTCACCTTCAGATGGGCGGAGAGCGTGGCCGGCGCGATCGACAGCCGCTGGTCGCCCGAGGTGAGGGTGACCGGGCCCGACACGGCGGGCTCGGCGAAGTCCTTCACGAACCGGGCGATCTCGGCGGCCCGCACCTTGGGGTGGGTGACCGACACCGGCAGCAGAACGGGAGAGGCGCCCGCGCCGACCGGTGGATAGGCGGTACGCAGGGCGTCGACCGCCTTGTCCGCGTCCAGGCTCTGTCCGTCGCGCGGCCGGGTCACCACGGTCTTGCCGTTCTCGAAGGCCACCGCGCCCTCGCGCACCGTGCGATCCGTCTTCTTCGCCACGGCGGCGACCGCCGCGTGCGCCTTCGGGATGTCGAAGGAGACGACCGGCTCGATGTCGCGGCTGCCCGGCGAGAAGAGCCGGCCGATCACCGTGACCGGGTCGCGGGACGGATCGGCCGCCCGCTCCGCCGTGGCCGCCGCGTCGATGGCGAGCCCGACGGACTCCGGGGCCACCGTGGTCGTCGTGTCGCCGATGGCGACCTTGATCGGATCGGTCCAGGCGGCGGGGGCGGCCGAGGTCAGCCGGGCGGCGGCCTCGGCACGGCTCAGGCCGCCGATGTCGATCCCGCTCACCCGGGTGCCCGCGGATATGTCGTCCCCGGTGGCGACGAGACCCGCCACGTACAGTCCGCCGGCCGCGGCGGCGACCACACCGGTCGCGAGGGCCGTCTTGCGCAGGGGGCGGCGGCGTCCGTGCCGGCCTCTGGCGGCGGCGGTACGGACGGAGGTCGTGGAGCGGTGCACACACCCTCCCGGTGCGAAATGGGATCGGAAGGAACCGGCCGCCGTACGAACCGGGCGCACTCCGGCCTTGGGGAGCCGAAGAGAGCGAGGAGACCAAGAGGCGGAGGCGGCCGAGGAGGCCGGGCCGAGCCAAGGGGAGTCCGGGCGTACGCGGGCGGAGCCGGGGCAGGTTCCGTGCGGGGGCAACCCGGCCACGATACGCCGAATGGGGTATACGGCCTAAATGATCTCTTTCTTCCTTCGGTGACTCCGGTCTCGCCGCCTCTCGATCTAAGGTGGATCGGTGTCCACGTCTCCGATCGGTCCCCAGTCAGTCGACCGCGCGCTCGCTCTGCTCGACGCCGTCGCCGACGCCGAGCGACCCGTCGGAGCCAAGGCCCTGGCCCGTACCCTCGGCTGCGCGCTGTCGACCGTCTACCACCTGGCCGGCCCCCTGATCGCCCGCGGCCACCTCGTCCGCACCCCCGAGGGCTACGCGCCCGGACCGCGCGTCCCCGCCCTGCACCGCGCCTACCAGCGCCACCACGGTCTTGGCGGCCCGGTCGCCACCCTCCTCGGCCACCTGCGCCGCACCGCCGGCGCCGAGGCGTACTTCACCACCTACCGGGACGGCCGCATCACCGTCCTCGACACCACCGCGCCCGTCACCGACACCGGCCACCCCTTCACCCCCGGCCCCGAGGCCCGCGCCCACGCCACCGCCCACGGCAAGGTCCTGCTCGCCGGACTGCCCCGCGCCGCCCGCCGCCGCTACCTCGATGAACACGGCATGGCCCGGTTCACCGACCGTACGATCACCAGCCCCGAACGCTTCGAGGCGGAACTGGCCCGGGTACGCGAGAGCGGCGTCGCCGTCTCGGTGGGGGAGGCGGACCCCGCGTACACCTGTCTCGCCACCGTGCTCCCCGAGCGCGCGGACGGCATCACGCACGCGCTGTCCGTCTCCCTCCCCACCGCCGACTTCCGGCGGCGGCACGGCGAGGTACGGGCCGCCCTGGCCCGGGCCGTCCCGCTCTTCGTGCCGTTCCTCGACGCGGGCGGGGATCCGGCCCCGCCGGAACCGTGCGGGATTCCGACCCTGCCGGAATCCTGAGCCGCCCGGCTGGCGGCGGACCCGGGCAGGCCGCACCGTGGAGGCATGATCTTCATCGCCGTACGATTCACCGCCCGCCCCGACGTCGCCGACGCCTGGCTGGAGCACGTCGCCGACTTCACCAACTCCACCCGCGCCGAGTCCGGCAACCTCTTCTTCGACTGGTCGCGCGGTGTCGACGACCCGAACCAGTGGGTTCTCCTGGAGGGCTTCGCCGACGACGAAGCCGGTGCGAAGCACGTCGCCTCCGACCACTTCAAGGCCGGTCTCGAGACCATGGGCGCCCTGATCGCCTCCACCCCCGAGATCATCCACGTGAACTCGCCGGAGCTGCAGGGCTGGGGCCCCATGGGCGAACTCGCCCGCTGAGTCCGCTGAGTCCGCTGAGCCCGCTGAGTCCACGACTCGGCTGACTCGGCCGGGTCCGTCGAGTGCGCCGGTCCGCCGGGCGGGCCGAGCCGCCTGAGCAGGCAGAGCCCGCCGCCCCCGGCGTGCTCGCCGAACCCGCCGGAGTTCCCCGGGCGGTCGCCGTACACGGCGACCGCCCGTCTCCGTTTCCGGGCCCGAGGCTTCCGACGGGCCGATGCCTACGTGCCTACGTGCCTACGTGTCGACGTGTCGCCCGACGGGCTCGCGAGCCGGGAAGACCCCCTGCCGGCCCCGGCGAAATCCGAGTGCGTCCGTCGCGCCGGCCGTGCCACGATGACGCCGGAAAGCGAGGTCCCGTGGGCGGATTGAAGCGGTTCGAGCAGGCACTGGTCACCTGGGTGGCCGGTGGACCCGAGGCGGAGCGGGCGGCGACGGCCGCCCGCGAACTGGCCGGCGGGGTACGCGCGGCGGTGCTGGTCGAGGGGGACAGCGACCGGGCCGCCATCGAGACGCTCGCCGCCCGCCACGGCCGTGACCTCGGCGCGGAAGGAGTCGCCGTCGTTCCGCTCGGCGGCGCCACGAACATCGGGCACTTCCTCGACGTATGCGGCCCGCCCGGGCTCGGCCTCCCGCTCGCCGGGCTCTGCGACCTCGGCGAGGAGCGGCACTTCCGGCGTCATCTGGAGCGGGTCGGCCTCGCGGAGCCGGGGCTCACCCCGGACGGCCTGGAAGACCTCGGCTTCCAGGTGTGCGACGCCGACCTGGAGGACGAGCTGATCCGCGCGCTCGGCGCCGCCGGCGTACGCGACGTGATCGACGGCCAGGGCGAGACCCGCCCGTTCCGTACGTTCCAGGGCCAGCCCGCCCAGCGGGACCGGCCCGTCGCCCATCAGCTGCGACGCTTCCTGGGTACCCACAGCGGACGCAAGGAACAGTACGCTCGGGCGCTCGTCGCCCACCTGGACCTGGCCGCCGGCGTCCCCCGCCCGCTGGAGCGGTTGCTCGCCCGCGTCTGACCCGGCCGGGCCGTCGCGGTGGCCCGGCCCCTCCCGGCCCCGTTCGCTGCGGTGCGCCATGCCGTGATCACCCCGAACGGGCGGAAGCGCCCGGACGGAGGGGCGGGATGCGATACCTGACGATCTTCGTCATCGCGGCTCCGGGCGTCGTGCTCGGCGCCGGCGGTATCGCCGCCCTGCGTACCGGCTGGATCCTTCCCTGGCACCGGCGCCACGTCCGGCGACCCGCGCTCCACGGCTGGGCCCTGCCGGCCATGGGTGTGGCGTTCGCCGCCCAGGCGGCGGTCCTCCTGATCTCGTTCGAGTCCGGGCGCCTCCCGCAGGGGCTGCCCCTGGCCGCCTCCGGCATCCTCGTGGCAGGCGTACTGTTGCTCGGCCTCGCGCAGCGGGGCCCCTCCCGACGCTGACCCGGGAAGACGCCGGGCCCGCCGCGCCCGGCCCGCCATGCCGGGCTCACGCCGCCCGGCCAGGAGGCGGCACGCCGCCGCGCGATGACGTATCACCACGCGATGTCGTCGCCCCCCCCGTGGTGCCCCCCCGTGGTGCCGCCCCGTCACCCGCCGCCGTCCCACCACCCGGTGCCGCACCGACTCCGCCCGGGGGAGAGGCCGGGCCGGACGGCCGTACCCCGCCCTCCGTGCCGTTCGGGTGTCTCCAGCGGGCGCGCCGGCGCGCCGCGCGGTCGAATCGAGGCATGGCCCCCTTCGACAGGACCCGTACCGGCGGCTCCGTGCCGAGCGTCGCCGCCCAGGGCACATGGTGGTACGCCGCCATAGCCGGCGAGGCCGCCGACTCGTTCAGCGCCCGTGTCCGGATACGCATGCGGCGAGCCTGCCTTGCCGCGATCCTGCTGCTCACCCTCGCCTACGCCGGGCTCGTGCTCACCGCCACCGGCCGGCGCTGGGGCGACGCCGCGGTGGCCGGCCGGCTCGCCGATCCGATCGTCGCCCGCCTGCTGCGCGAGCATCCCTCGGCCCAGGGCCTGTCCACCCTCACCCTGATCCTCGCCGTCCTGCTGCTCGCCGCCACCGGCCTCCTGCGCAAGCGGTACGCGCACACCGGCGCCGCCCTCGGAACCCTCGCCGCCGCCCTCCTGGTCGCCGAACTCCTGCGGCGCTACGCGCCCGGCCCCCGCCTCGCCGACGCCTCCGGCGCCACCGTCCCCAGCGGCTTCCCCAGCGTCTCCGGCGTGATCGCGGCGGGCGTCGCCCTCGGGCTGCTCCTCGTCGTCCCGTACCGGCTGCGCACCGTCGCCGTCGGCCTCGGCGCCCTGTGGGCCGCCGCCCTCGGCGCGTACGGCATCGCGGCCGGCCACCACCGTCCCGGCGACGTCATCGCCGCCGATCTGCTCGTCCTCACCGCCTACGCGGCGGCCGTCGGGGTGCTCGCCCGGGGCGGCAAGGTACGCCCGGCGCCCCGGCGTGGACTGCCCCCGCAGCGGCTTCTGGTCACCCTCCCGCTCGCCGTCCTCGCGGTCGCGGGGCTCGCCGCGGGCGGGTACCTCCTCGGCGCGAGCCTCCCCGGCTCCGGCCCCGGACCCCTGCCCGTCGAACTGCCCCGGATCGCCCACCGCTGCGGCCAGGCGCTCGCCGCCGGAACGGGCGCCGCCGTCGCCCTCGCCCTGCTGGGGATGCTGCGCCGCGTGGAACTCGACCCGGAGCCCGTCCCGTACCGGCACGCGCCCTCCGAGGCCGACCCCGACGCGGAGTTCGACCCGGACGCGGAGACCGACCCCGACGCGGAGACCGACCCCGGCCTCGGCACCGGCCTCGGCACCGGCCTCGGCTCAGGTCGCGCCTCCCGCCTCGACACCGACTCCGGTCGCGGCTCCGGTCCGGGCTCCCGCCGCGATGCCCACCTCGACGCCCGCCGCGATACCCACCTCGCCTCCCGCCTCGGCGCGGGCCCGGGCACCGGTGCCCCGCGTCCCGGCGATCCGCTCCGCCGGATTCCCTGGATTCCCCGGATCCCTCGGATTCGCCGGATTCCCAGGTACCCCTTTTCCCGGGGACGGGATCACGAGATATCTTGATGTCGAGCAATCTTGTAGACGCAGACACAGACGCAGACGTGGAGCGGAGCACACCCGGTGACTGACTCGACCATCATCTACACGCACACCGACGAGGCGCCCGCCCTGGCGACGTACTCGTTCCTGCCCGTGATCCAGGCGTACGCCTCGACCGCCGGCATCAACGTCGAGACGCGTGACATCTCCCTGGCCGGGCGCATCATCGCCAGCTTCCCGGAGCGTCTCGAGGAGGGTCAGCGCATCGAGGACGCCCTCGCCGAGCTGGGCCGCCTGGCCAAGACGCCCGAGGCCAACATCATCAAGCTGCCGAACATCTCGGCCTCGATCCCGCAGCTGAAGGCCGCGATCGCCGAGCTCCAGGCCCAGGGCTACGCGCTTCCGGACTACCCGGACGACCCGCGGACCGACGAGGACAAGGACGTCCGCGCCCGTTACGACAAGATCAAGGGCTCGGCCGTCAACCCGGTCCTGCGCGAGGGCAACTCCGACCGCCGCGCCCCCGGTGCCGTCAAGAACTACGCCAAGACCCACCCGCACCGCATGGGCGCCTGGACCGCCGAGTCCAAGACCAATGTGGCCACGATGGGGCAGAACGACTTCGCCTCCACCGAGAAGTCGGCCGTCATCGCCGAGGACACCACCCTCCGCTTCGAGCACGTCGCCGCCGATGGCACCGTGACCGAGCTGCGCGCTCCGCTGAAGGTCATCGCCGGTGAGGTCGTCGACGCCTCCGTGATGCGCGCCGCCGCGCTCAACACCTTCCTGTCCGAGCAGGTCGCCCGCGCCAAGGCCGAGGGTGTGCTGTTCTCCGTGCACCTCAAGGCCACGATGATGAAGGTCTCCGACCCGATCGTCTTCGGTCACGTCGTGCGCGCCTTCTTCCCGGCCACCTTCGCCAAGTACGGCGAGGTCCTGGCGGGCGCCGGCCTGTCCCCGAACGACGGCCTCGGCACCATCCTGGGCGGCCTGGCGGCCATCCCGCACGGTCTCGGCGACGAGATCAAGGCCTCCTTCGACGCCGAGATGGCCGAGGGCCCGGCCCTTGCCATGGTCGACTCCGACAAGGGCATCACCAACCTGCACGTGCCGTCCGACGTCATCGTCGACGCCTCGATGCCGGCCATGATCCGCACCTCCGGCCACATGTGGGGCCCGGACGGCCAGGAGGCCGACACCCTCGCCGTCCTCCCGGACAGCTCCTACTCCGGCGTGTACCAGGCCGTCATCGAGGACTGCCGCGCCCACGGCGCCTTCGACCCGGCCACCATGGGCTCCGTCCCGAACGTCGGCCTGATGGCGCAGAAGGCCGAGGAGTACGGCTCCCACGACAAGACCTTCGAGATCGAAACGGCCGGCACCGTCCGCCTGGTCGACCCGGCCGGCACCGTCGTCCTGGAGCAGGAGGTCGCCGAGGGCGACATCTTCCGCGCCTGCCAGACCAAGGACCTGCCGATCCAGGACTGGGTCAAGCTCGCCGTCACCCGTGCCCGCGCCACCGGCGCCCCGGCCGTCTTCTGGCTGGACGAGAACCGCGCCCACGACGCCCGCCTGATCGCCAAGGTCGGCACGTACCTCGCGGACCACGACACCGAGGGCCTGGACATCAAGATCCTGTCCCCGGTCGAGGCCACGAAGTTCTCCCTGGAGCGCATCCGCCGCGGCGAGGACACCATCTCGGTCACCGGCAACGTCCTGCGCGACTACCTGACCGACCTGTTCCCGATCCTGGAGCTGGGCACCAGCGCCAAGATGCTCTCCGTGGTCCCGCTGATGGCGGGCGGCGGCCTCTTCGAGACGGGCGCCGGCGGCTCCGCCCCGAAGCACGTCCAGCAGCTGGTCAAGGAGAACTACCTGCGCTGGGACTCGCTCGGCGAGTTCTTCGCGCTGGCCGCCTCCTTCGAGCACCTGGCCACCACCGCGGGCAACACCCGCGCCCAGGTCCTGGCCGACACGCTGGACCGCGCCACCGGCACCTTCCTCAACGAGGACAAGTCGCCGACCCGTCGCCTCGGCGGCATCGACAACCGCGGCAGCCACTTCTACCTGGCCCTCTACTGGGCCCAGGAGCTGGCCAAGCAGACCGCCGACGCGGAGCTGGCCAAGGCCTTCGCCCCGCTCGCCGAGACGCTCGCCGCCAACGAGGCGAAGATCGTCGACGAGCTGATCGCCGTCCAGGGCGCCCCGGCCGAGCTGGGCGGCTACTACCAGCCCGACCCGGCCAAGGCCGCGGCCGTGATGCGTCCGTCCGCGACCTTCAACGAGGCCGTCGCCTCCCTGGCCTGAGGCCGGGACCGGTGTCCGCGCGGACACCGGCAGTGACACAGTGACACCGTGACACCGGGGCCGCCCCGGCCGGGACCATTCCGGCCGGGGCGGCCCTGTCGGTGGCGCATCCGCCGTTCGGGTGTGAGGCTGGATGGATGAGTTGGGCATCATGGACGACCACTGGTGTGTACACCGGTGGGGGCGGGGTGCTGACCGACGAGGTGGGTGTCCTCACGGGTGACGTGACGGTGCACACCACCTTCGTCGACGGAGAAGCACGCGTGGCCGTGCAGTACAGCGGAGCGTCCGACTGGTTCACCATGTCGGGCAGCCCCGTTCCCTGCGGATCGGAGCCCGAGAGCCGAGATCTGCACGACGCTGTGGTGGAGGCCGTACGGGAAGCCGTACGGGAAGGAGGCGGAGCGATCGTGCCGAGCATGCCGCACCTGTCCGGATAGGGCCCGCCCGTGCCGAGGCCGCATCCGCGGGCCTCGGCGGCGAGCGCGGTCCCGGGTTCCCTGTCAGGGCCCCGGGCCTTTGGCGACCCCTGGCGGCGTCCCGGAGCCGCCGGTGAGAGACCGAGGGGTGTCGTGTGCGCCGGGCCCCGGCACACACGACACCCCTCGGTCATGCCGATGCTGTCGATACGGCCGAGACCGCCGGCACGGCCGAGACCGCCGGTTTCCCGGGCACCCGGGGAACCGGCGGTCTTGTCGCTTGTCGCTTGCCGTTGTCGTTCGCCGACGGTCAGTCCGTCAGTCCGTCAGGCCGTCAGTTTTCGGGGGCGTCTTCCCCATGCGGCGCCACCACCACCGGGCACGGCGCCAGGTGCAGCGCCGCGTGCGCCACCGACCCGATCCGCCGGCCCAGCGCCCCGCGCCGGGACCGCCGCCCGACCACGAGCAACTGCGCCGCCCCGGCCTGCGACAGCAGCACCTCAGCGGCGCTGCCCATCTCCACGTGCTCGGTCACCGTCACGTCCGGGAACCGCTCCCGCCACGGCGCCAGGGCCTCGCGCAGCGCCTTCTCCTCGTACGGGACGAGCCCGCCGGCCTCGTCGGCGACCCGGAGCGACCCCGGGCTGAACGCGAACAGTGGCGGCAGGCTCCAGGCCCGTACGGCCCGCACCGCCGCGCCGCGCGCCGCCGCCGTCTCGAAGGCGACCTTCAGCGCGGGCGCGCTGTCCTCGCCGGTGCCGGTCTGGCCGACCACGATCTCGCCGCCGGCCGGCTCGGGCGTCTCGCCGTCGCGGGAACGGACGGCGACGACCGGGACGGGGGAGGCCGCGATGAGCTGCTGCCCGTACGAGCCGAGGATGAAGCCGACCAGCGCACTGTGGCCGCGCGAGCCGATGACGAGGAGGTCGGCGTCCTTGACGGTGTCGAGCAGCGCGGCCACCGGGGTGTCGCCGAGGACCTGCGCGGACAGCGGGCGGCCGGGGTGACGGGCGGCGATCTCGGCCTCGGCCTGGTGCAGCAGATCGCTCGCGGCTTTCTGCTGGACCGCCGGGTCCTGGGCGAGCGGCAGGTCGAGGGGCTCCCAGCGCCAGGCGTGCACCAGCCGCAGCGGCAGGCCCCGGTACGCGGCTTCCCGGGCGGCCCAGTCGGCCGCGGCGAGGCTTTCGGGGGATCCGTCGACTCCCGCGACGATCTCACGACTCATCAGGATGCCTCCGTCGGTTCGGCGCGGGGCCCGCCGGGCGGCGGACCCTCTTGCTGTGACCAGCTTGATCGTATCGGCGGCGAAAGAAGAGGGACCTACGTCCCGAGCTCCCTCGCCGACCGGCCTGAACTGGGCATTCGCAGAATCCGACGAGGGTGGCGGCGGGTCGGTGGCCGCGCGATTCGAGGGGGCCGACTAGACCGGGAGGGTGAGCCGGGCGTGGGTGCCGTGCAGATAGTGGTCGCCGATGTCGCGCAGCCGGTGGTCGGGGGAGACGGGGGCGGTGAGCGCCCGGACGTTGCGCCAGAAGCGGTCGAAGCCGGGGTCCGCGCCGAGGGGGTCGGCGGGGGAGTGCGGGGCGACGAGTTCCAGGACCCGGGTGGTGATGTCGCCCGCCGCGCGGTGGGCGACGGTCTCGGCGGCGGCGACGAGGACGGCGATGTCGGAGCGTTCCCCGACCCCGAGGCCGTGCGCGGCGAGCAGGCCGTGCGCCAGGGCCTCGGTGGCCCGGTCGGCCACGGCGGCCGCGGTGTGCGCGGCCGTCGCCGACTCCCCGTAGGCGAGCAGCAGATACGGATCGTCCTCGGGCGCGGGGCCGGCGGGCGCGGTCCGCTCCTCCGGTCCGGTGGGCGGGGGCGGTGCGCATCGGGAGGCCCGGCTGACGTCCCGCGCCTCGGCGAGCGCCCCTTCGGCGATGCCCAGCGTGACGTGGACGAGCAGCAGGCGCAGGACGAGTGGGACGAGGGTGGCGTACGGGGTGACGGTGTGCTCGTCGTACGGCAGGACGCCGAGGATCCGTTCGGCGGCGACCGGCAGCCGGTCGAAGGTCACCGTGCCCGCCCCGGCGAGGCGTTGACCCAGCCGTTCGGTGTACGGCTCGGTGGAGACGGCCGGGTGCGCCGGGTCGGCCAGGACGACGAGGACGTCCCCGCTCGCGGTGTCGCGGGCGCCCACCAGGAGGCGGTCGGCGACGGCGACGCCGGAGGTGAAGAAGCGCCGGCCGGTGAGGTGGTACGTGCCGTCGCCGGCGGGGGTCAGGACGAGTCCGGCCGGGCCGCGCTCAGCGCGCGGGGGCTCGGCCGATCCGGCGAGCAGTCCGGGTGCCCCGGTGTCGTGCGCGGGGAGGCCGTGCGCGGCGAGGCCGGGGGACAGGAGCCGTGCGGTCCAGGACAACGCGCAGTGATGGGCGAGGAGTTCACCGATCGAGCCGTCCGCCGCGGAGATCTCGCGGATCACTCGGCAGGCGGTGTGCCAGTCGGCGCCGGGCCCGCCGGGGCCGGGCGCGGTGAGCAGACCGGGCAGGCCCGCCTCGCGGAGCCGGGCTGCCTCGTCGAAGGGCACCTTGCCGGCGCGGTCGCGGTCCCGGGCGTCGGCGGCGAGGTCGTCGGCCAGCTCCCGGACGACCAGCGGCCAGACCGTGTCGTCCGCGAGGCGGTCGGGTGGCGTGGCGGAGGCGGGTCGTCGCCTCGCCTGCTTCCGGGTCCTCATGTCACCTCACCGGCCTCTCCGCGACTATCCCCACTGGACTGGTAGGGATAGTCGCAGAGAGGGCTTCCCGCGCCCAAGAGGCGCCCGCATGGCGGACGGTGCCGTATCAAGGTGTGGAAGGGCCTTGCTTGGAAGGCGAGTTGGCGGAGGCCGGGTGGTCAGGGGTTGGCCCAGGCCTCCGGGGCCTCGGCGAGTGCCGTGATCTCCGACGGCAGCCGCCCGGCGGCCACTTCGGCGAGCGAGACACCTTCGAGCACCTGGCGCACATTCGCGCGCAGCGCGACCCAGACCGTCAGGAGCGAGGCGGCCGGGCCGGTGTACGACAGCTCCGGGGGCCGCTCGCCCCGTACCGACACCAGCGGACCCTCGACACAGCGGATCACGTCGGCCAGCGAGATCTCCCCGGCGGGCCTGGCCAGCCAGTACCCGCCGTTGCCGCCGCGCTGGCTCAGCACCAGACCGCCCTTGCGCATGTCGCCGAGGATGCCTTCGAGGAACTTGTGCGAGATGCCCTGGTGTTCGGCGATGGCCTCCGCCTTCAGCGGGCCGGCGTCCCGGGCGGCGGCGAGCTGGAGAGCGGCGCGCACGGCGTAGTCGGCCTTGGCTGAAATGCGCATACGCGCATTATGCACAGCCGCGCGGGGCCTCGGACGCGGGGGAATCCAGTACCCCGGACACGATGTGCCGCAGCCGTCGTACGAGGCGGCAGCGGGCAGGGGTGTGCGTGGTGGGCGTGACAGTGACGGGTGGGGCCCCTGCCGCCCACGCCCCCACTACCCAGGCGCCACTACCCAGGCGCCCACCGACCGTCCCGGCACGCGGCCTGGCCGGTCGGTCGAAGCGTCCGCCGATCAGCCGAAGCGCCCGCCCGACAGCGGCGCCGTGGCGTCGCCGCCGCCCGCGCGTACCCCGCGCAGGAACGCCTCCAGGGCCTCCAGCGAGGTCCGGGACGGCTCCCAGCCCAGTTCCCGGTGCGCCCGCCCGGTCGCCATCACCGGTAGTCGCAGCACCGCGTCGAGCAGGTCGGGCGAGGCGTGGGCCACCCGCATCCGCCAGGCCGCGGCAAGCGCCGCGCGGATCGCGGGCGCCGGTACCGGCACCGGCCGCGCGTCGAAGAACCGCGCGAGCAGCTCCCCGTCCACCACCGGCTCGGCCGCCAGGTTGAACGCGCCGCGCACATCGCGCAGGACCGCCCGCGCGTAGCCGTCGGCCGCGTCGTCGGTGTGCAGGAACTGCAGGCGCAGCCCCGGGAGTCCGGGCAGCAGCGGGAGCAGATCCGGCCGGATGAGCTGCCCCGGGAACCAGCGGCCCGCGAAGATGCGCCGCTGCCCGCTCGCCGACTCCTCCTTGAACTGGAACGCCGGCCGCATCCGCACCACCCGGGTCTGCGGATGGTCGCGTTCGAAGGTGTCGAGGACCCGCTCCAGATACGCCTTCTCCCGGGTGTACGCGGCTCCCGGCCAGCCGTGCGCGGGCCAGGACTCCGACACCGGACCGCCGCCGGCCGGGCCGGGCGAGTAGGCGCCCACCGACGAGGCGTGCACCAGGGCCGGGACACGTGCGGCGGCGACCGCGTCGAAGACCCGGAGCGAACCGAGCACATTGGTCCGCCAGGTCGTCACCGGATCGCGGACCGGCTGGAACCGCCAGGCCAGATGGACGACCGCGTCGGCGTCCGCCACGTACCGGGCGAGCCGTCCGGCGTCCCCCTCCATGGACAGATCGACCTCCGCCCACTCGGTCTTCGCCAGGGTCAGCCGGGGCCGGCGGCGGGCCAGGCCCAGGATCGAACCGACCCGGGGCTCCCGTGCCAGGGCCCGTACCACGCTCGTGCCGACGTTCCCGGTGGCGCCGGTGACCACGACCCGCAGTCGCTCGCTCGCGTTCATGTACCGACCTTCCGCCATCGCGCCGGTGCCCGCACGCGGACCACGCCGGTGACGGATGGTGAAGCCGTCGGACACGGGGTGGACGACAGCGGCCCCGGGGGTCCCACCGTGCCGGAGAGGCCGGAAGGCCGGAAGTCCGGAAGTCCGTATGCGGCCCCCGGCCGAACCGCCGTGCCCCGCCTGCTGTGGGCTTTCCGGACCCAGGAGTGGCAGGAGCGGGCGGGGCCCGCCTCCGGCGGTTCGAGGGCGCCGCGCCCGCTCTCGCGGCCGTGGCCCGCGGTCCCAGCGCTCCGGCTCTCGCTCCCCAGGCGTCCGCCGCCCCGCAGTCCCCTGCCTCCCCGCGCGGACCTCCGCCCTCCCCTTCCCCTCCCACCCCCTCAAGCCTCCGCCCCGGGCCCCGACCTCCCGTCCGGCATGCCCCGGAACCGTGCGTGAGCGGTTCGGCGCACGCGAGCGGGGTATCCGCCGAGTAGCCACCGGCTTGGCCACAGGCCGCACGGGCATGCCCCGACGGGAGGTGTCGACATGGACGGCTCACGGCTCTCGCCGCGCGAGCGGCGGATCCTCGACGAGATCGAGCACGACCTGGCCGAGGACGCCTCCCTCGCCCGCCTGCTCGGCGCACCCGCGCCGGAGGCTCCTCGCCACGGGGGAAGGCCGCGGCGCCGCTCTTCGTTCCGGCGGCCGGTCCGCCCCACCGCGGTCGCCGTCGTCCTGACGCCCGTCGTCCTCGCGCTCCTCGTCGTCGCCGTGGTCACCGGGGCCCCGGGCCTCGTGTGGGCGTTCGCCGCCGTCTGGGCGCTGAGCCTGGTCCTCCTGACGCGGCTGCTCCTGCGCTGGTCGCGCCGCCATTTCACCGGTGACGAACGGCCCCGTCCCGACCAGGGGGAGATCCGCTGACCCCGGCCGGCGCCCCGGCCCCCTGACCGCCCCCCCCGCGAGCCACCGTGCCCGTGCCCGCCCCTGACCCCGTACCCCTACGGGGTTCAGTTCCCGCGCGCCCCGAACCGCCGCCACAGCCACAGCGAGAGCGCCGCCCCGAACGCCGCCCCGATCAGGGCGAGCGGCAGCCGGGCGGTCGATCCCGACGGCACCCCGTCCCTCGGTGCCTCGCGCGGCCCCGTCGCCGCCGCCGCGCGCAGATTCCGCCGGCTGTCGCCGCCGTCCTCGGGCCCCGCCTGGGCCTGCTGTGTCCGGTCCTGTCCTTCCTCCGGCCGCTTGTGCGGCTCCTCGGCGGGTTTGAGGGACCCCACCGGTGTCACCCGGCCCCAGGCGCCGAACCCCCAGTCGAGCAGCTCGCGGGTCTCCTCGTACACCGCGAAGCCGTCGCCGCCCTGCGGGTTCATCACCGACACCACCAGAGTTCTGTTGCCCTGCCGGGCCGCCGCGACGAGGGTGTTGCCCGCGCCGCTGGTGTAACCGTTCTTCACGCCGATCAGGCCGGGATAGGGGGCCACCCCGTCCGCGCCGGTCAGCAGCCGGTTGGTGTTGACGATGCCGTACGACCAGGAGCCGGCCGGGAAGTCGGCGTACGGGGTCGAGCAGTAGCGGACGAACCGGGGGTCCTGGAGTCCCGCCCGCCCGAAGACCGCCAGGTCGTACGCCGAGGAGACCTGGCCCGGCGCGTCGTAGCCGTCCGGGGAGACCACCTGGGTGTCGCGGGCGCCGAGCTCGCGGGCCTTTTGCTGCATCTTCGCGGACATCGCGTCCCAGCCGCCGTTCATCGCGGCGAGCACATGCACGGCGTCGTTGCCGGAACTGAGGAAGACTCCGTTCCACAGGTCCGACACCTTGTAGGTGTAGCCCTCCTTCACCCCCACCAGGCTGCTGCCGTCGCCGATGTTGTACAGCTCCTCGTCGAGGACGGTGTGCTGCTCCTCCGGATCGTGGCCGGGCAGCGCCGTCAGCGCGAACAGCGTCTTGAGGGTGCTGGCGGGCGGCAGCGGCTCGTGGGCGTTGCGGGCCGCGAGCACCTCGCCCGTCGCCGCGTCGGCCACCACCCAGGACAGCGCCGAGACGGCGGGCGGCTCCGGGGCTCCGCGCAGCGGCTGCACCTGGGTGCCGGAGCGGTCGAGCCGGGCGGGATCGACGGCATGGCGCGCGGGCGGGGTGGGCTCCGCGACGGAGGCGGCCGAGGCCGTCGAGGCCGCCGTGACCGGCAGGGCGAGCAGCAGCGCCGCGGCACCGGCGGCGGTGTGGCGGACAGCGGGCATGACGATCATTCAGCCACCGTAGAAACGGTGCCGGGGCCGCGCAGAACGGAGTGCGCCGTCCGGCGTAGCCGCCGCGGCGGGCCGAAGAGCCGCCCCCGGGCCCGTTCCGTACCGCCTCCGGCCCCGGGCGGCGGTGGCCGCCCCCGCCGCCCGGGGCATCGGGGCCGCCGTCCGCGCCCCGCTCCGGGCGGAGTGCTCCGTCCACGTCCCGGTCGGCTGTCGGAGTGACAGGGCATCCTGGTGACGTGTCCTCATTTCCGTATCAGAGCAGGTCCGTTGGGCCGGTCGGCGCTGCCGCCCCCATGTTCGAACATATGGTCGTCTGTGGTGACGACGTCCTTGCCCAGCGGCTCGCGGCGGAGCTGCACGAGATGTACGGGGAGCCCGTCACCCTGGTCGTTCCGCCGCCCGACGACGGGCCGGACGGGCGGCCCGCCTCGCGGACCGGACGGGCGATGGCACTCTTCGGACGGGTGACGGCGGCGGTCACCCGCACCACGGGAGCCGGGACCCCGTCCGGACCCGGAGCGGGAGCGGGGGCCGGAACCGGCGGTCCCGGCGGCGGGCCGGGACAGTCGCGGCCCGCCGTCCGGCTCATCGAGGCCGCCGACGCCGACGACACCGTGCTGCGCGACGCCGACGTGGCGCGGGCCACCGCGCTCGCCCTCGTCTACGAGGACGACGAGCGCAACATCCGCGCCGCGCTGACCGCCCGCCGGCTCAATCCGCGGCTGCGACTGGTCATCCGGCTCTACAACCGCAAGCTCGGCCAGCATCTCGCCACCCTCCTCGACCAGGCCGCGACCGTCGCCGACCCCGGTCTGGATCCCGAGAAGCCGGACGCGGCGACCACCGTGCTGTCCGACGCCGCCACCGCCGCGCCCGCGCTCGCCGCCACCGCCGTCGTCGGCAGCAAGAAGGTCATCCAGGCCGGCGGCCTGCTGCTGCACGCCGTGGACCGCAACCCGCCCGGTCCCGGCGAACTCGCCGCCCCCGGCCTGTGCACCCTCGCCCTGCTCTCCGCCACCAGCACCGACCCGGCCGGCAGCGAGGGATCCGACCTCAGCGGCGACCAGGCGCCCCGGCTGCTGCCCGGCGACGACGAGGTGGCCGCCGCCACCGGACGGGCCACCCTCGCCCTCGAACGGGTCGGCTACGAGGGCCCGTCGCGAGCGGGCGGCTGGTTCCGCGCCGTCCGGCTGCCGGTCGGCTCGCTGTTCTCGCCGCGGGTGCGCTGGTCGGTCGCCGGGGTCGTCGCGGCCGTCGCCGCCCTCGCCGTCGCGTCCACCCTCACCACCGGCGACAACCCGCTGCACTCCGCGTACCTGATCCTGCTCGACATCTTCGCCATCGGCGATCCGGCCGTCGATGAGCCGACCGGCCGCCAGGTTCTCCAGATCCTCGCCGGACTCGTCGGACTGCTCCTGCTGCCCCTGATGATCGCCGCGATCCTGGAGGCGTTCGGCACCTTCCGCAGCGCGACGACCCTGCGCCGGCCACCGCGCGGACTCTCCGGCCATGTGGTGCTCCTCGGCCTCGGCAAGATCGGCACCCGGGTCCTCGGCCGGCTGTGCGCCATGGACATCCCGGTGGTGTGCGTGGAGGCCGACCCCGAGGCGCGCGGCATAGCGCTTGCCCGCCGGATGCGGGTCCCGACCGTCGTCGGCGACGTCACCGAGGAAGGCGTCCTGGAGGCCGCCCGCATCCACCGGGCCCGCGCCCTGCTCGCGCTCACCAGCGTCGACATCACCAACCTGGAGGCGGCGCTGCACGCCCGCTCGATCAGCCCCGAGCTGCGGGTCGCGCTGCGGCTGTACGACGACGACTTCGCCACCGCCGTCTACCGCACCCTGCGCGCCGTCCACCCGCACGCCCTCACCCGCAGCCGCAGCGTCTCGCACCTGGCGGCGCCCTCGTTCGCCGGGGCGATGATGGGCCGCCAGATCCTCGGCGCGATCCCCGTCGAGCGCCGGGTGCTGCTGTTCGCGGCGCTCGACGTCGCGGAACACCCGCTGCTGGAGGGCCGGACGATCGCCGAGGCGTTCCGGCCCGGCGCCTGGCGGGTGATCGCCCGGGGCGACGCCGGTGTCCCGTCCGACCGCGCCGGGTTCGGGCCCCTCGGGGAAGTACCCGACGACGTGGTCCTGCGCCCCGGCGACCGGGTGGTGGTCGCCGCGACCCGCCGGGGATTCGCCGAACTCCACGGCCGTATGCCCCAGCAGGGCGGCTCGGACGGCGGCGCCCACAACCCGTCCCGCGCCCCCGTCGGCTGACGGCGGGAACAAGGGGCGGTCGGGGCCTGTCGGGGCAGGGAACGCTCGGGCGGACCCGCGGGGGCCCTGGGGTCAACGCCGTGAACATTGCCGGGAGATGGCCCTCCGGGCATTGGGCA
Organism: Streptomyces sp. NPDC046203; assembly: GCF_040646255.1. Taxonomy (NCBI): domain Bacteria; kingdom Bacillati; phylum Actinomycetota; class Actinomycetes; order Kitasatosporales; family Streptomycetaceae; genus Streptomyces; species Streptomyces sp. NPDC046203. Next base: position 56,718 of record NZ_JBEYZX010000028.1, read on the forward strand.
TCAGACCCCGCCTACCACCGTCCGCAAAGTCATGGGCACGCCCGGCCTCCGTCACTACGATGCGTCCGGAGCCGTGGACGGCCGTGCCGTCACCTGACGCGGCGGGCAGGAGGACGGGTGAACGGGCGGCACACGCACACCGGCATCCCCGTGCGGGGGACCTCACCCGGCGCGCCGCGTCCGTTGGAGCTCCCGGGCCGCCGGACGAAGGCCAACGGGACCGGTGGTGCCATGACCGTTTCGCTGTGGGCCTCCCTGGCCCTGTTCACCCCAAGGGCGGGACGCATACCCGCTTTTCCGCTCACGAAGACGGCCGACGTGGCCGGCGTGGTCGGTGGGACCGTCGGGCTGCCCGCCGCTCCGTGCGGCGGCCGGACCCTGCTTCCCGGACCGCCCGCCGTCGTCCGGCCCTCGGCACCGGCGGCCTGTCCGGCCGACCCTGCTGCCGATTCCCGCCGCGTCCTGCCGCGCGTGGCACCCCCGGCGGGGACGCCGGTCGCATCGCCTGGGGTGACCCCCGCCCGGCGTCGTGCGCCGCACGCCGCTGCCTGGCGAGCGGCCGCACCCGTGGAACAAGGCGGGCACGGTGCCGTGCGGCCCGTACCCGCTCGGGTACGGGACCGCCGCCGTGCGCGCGCTCGTCGGGTCTCCGTACCCCGTGGCCGACCGCCGCCCTGCGCGGAGCCCCACGAACCCGGTTGCCTCCTTCCACCTGGCCACCGCCGTACTCGCGGCCGTCTGCCGTCCGCCGTACGAGACCAGGGCCGGCCCGGTGCCAAGCGGAGGACTGCCGCGCCCACCTGGAGGACCGGCCGGCGGCGCCTTCCCCACCCGGGACCACAGCACCGAGCACGGTGACCTCCGGCTCCTCGGCACCTTCGCGTACGCCGCCCCGCCGCAGCCCAACCACGCCGATCCGACAGGGAGTCGCCGAAGCCCGGCCGGCTTCGCCGGACGCGTACGCACGGCACACCACCAGGACCGAGGCGCGCCCCGGCCGCCCCCCCGAAGCCCCACCCGTCCCTTCCTTCCCGTCTCCCCGCCCCCTCTCTCCCTCCCTCACTCCCCCTTCTCCTCCCGCACCGATCGAGCCGTCAGGAGTTCCCGCCGTGCCCGCACCCACCCCTCCCGCCGCCCCGCAGGACAGACCCCCCTACCGCCCCGACCCGGCCGGCGGCTGCCCGCACGCCGCCAACGCCCGGCTGCTCGCCCAGGGCGCGGTGACCCCGGTCGTGCTCCCCGGCGAGGTCGCGGGCATGGCCGTCCTCGGCCACGACGCCCTGCGCGACTTCCTCGGACACCCCGACGTCGCCAAGGGCGCACGGCACTTCACCGCCCTCGCCGAGGGCCGCGTCCCCGACGGCTGGCCGCTGCTCACCTTCGCCACGGTCCCCGGCATGTCCACCGCCGACGGCGCCGACCACCGGCGGCTGCGCTCCCTGGTGAGCGGCGCCTTCACCCCGCGCCGCGTCGAGGCGCTGCGCCCCCGGGTCGCGGCCGTCACGGCGGAACTGCTCGACGACCTGGCCGCAGCGGCCGAGGCGGGCGGCGGCGTCGCCGATCTGCGCCCGCACTTCGCCATGCCGCTCCCGCTCCGCGTCATCTGCGAACTGCTGGGGCTCGCCGGACACCGGCAGGAGTCCCTGCACCACCTCTCCCAGCGGATCGTCGCCACCGACACCACCCCCGAGCGGGCCATGGCCGCCAACCGCGAACTCGTCGCCCTCCTGACCGCCTTCGTCGCCGAGAAGACGGCGGCGCCCGGGGACGACCTCACCAGCGCGCTGATCGCGTCCCGCGACGAGGAGGGCGACCGGCTCACCCACGCCGAACTCATCGGCACCCTGGTACTCCTGGTCGTCGCGGGCCACGAGACCACCCTGAACCTGGTCGGCAACGCCGTACGCGCGCTGTGCGCCCACCGCGACCAGCTCGCGCACGTCCGCGAGGGACGCGCCGGCTGGGCCGAGGTGGTGGAGGAGACCCTGCGCTGGGACAGCCCGTTGGGCTACTTCCCCTTCCGCTACCCGACCCGGGACCTCGTCGTCGGCGGCACGCTCATCCCACGCGGCATCCCTGTGCTCGCCGGATACTCGGCGGCCGGCCGCGACCCCAAGGCGTACGGCCCGGACGCCGACCGCTTCGACGTCACCCGCGCTCCGGCCGTCAGGCACCTCTCCCTCGGCCACGGCGCGCACTACTGCCTGGGCGCCCCGCTCGCCCGCCTGGAGGCCACCCTCGCCCTGGAAGCCCTCTTCACCCGCTTCCCGGACCTCGACCTGGCCGCCCCCGAGGCCGAACTGCAGCGCCACGCCAGCTTCGTCGGCAACAGCGTCCGCACCCTGCCGGTCCGCCTCGGCTGAACCGACGGCCGCCACGCGCCCCCGGCCCGGACCCGACCGGGCAGCGGGCGTCGGGCGGACAGGCCGAGGGCGAGCGCCGGGCCCGGGGAGCGCCGGGCCCGAGGGAGTACCGGGCCCGGGGAGCGGCGGCTCAGACCGCTCTGCCCCGCTCGCCGGCGGGGAAGGCGGACGAGTCCCGCAACGCCGCCACCAGACCGAGCAGCCGCTCCTCGTTGCCCGACAGGCCCGCCTCGCGCAGCGCCGCGTCCGCCTCGGCCATCGGATGCGTCAGCATCGCCGCCGCGTACGGCTCCAGACGCGGATCGGAGAGCACGGCCCGGGTGGATTCGAGCAGCCGCAGATACGCCTGGGCCGCCGCCCGCTCGCGGCCGCTGATCGTCGTCGTCATGTCGGGCTCCCTGGAAGACGGTTCGGGACTGGCACCGTCCACCCTCTCGCACGGGTCTGACAATCAGGCCCCGGACGCGTCGGGATGCGCCGCGAGCCGCTCCAGGAAGACCCGCTGACCGGCCACCAGCAGCGGCTCGGCCTCGGCGAGCGGGAACCAGCCGAAGCGGTCGATCTCCGGGAACTCCCGCAGTACGCCCGAGCCGCGCGGCCACTCCATCGTGAACGTCCCGGGCGTCGCCCGCGCCGGGTCGAGATCCGCCCGCACGGCCCAGACGGTGACGGTCTTTCCGCTGCGCTGCCGGCTCTCGCCGAGCGCGATCCACGCCCCGTCCGGCACGGCCAGGCCCAGCTCCTCCTCGAACTCCCGGCGCGCCGCCGCCTCGGGCGGCTCGTCCGCCCCGTACTCGCCCTTGGGAATCGACCACGCGGCCGCCGACCGCCCGGACCAGAACGGGCCGCCCATGTGCCCGATCAGGACCTCCGTGACACCCTCCGGTGTCCGGCGGAAGAGCAGCAGGCCGGCACTGCGCGCGGGAGGCATGCCGCCAGTGTGGCGGACGGCGCGGCGGGTGCCGGGTGACGCGCCGGGCGCGTGGCTGGGGGACAGACGGCCGAGGGGCGGGCGGCCGGGATACGGAGGGGGCGGACGGTCCGGAGCGCGCGGCCGGGGCCGCCCGGCGGCGCGGGTGCCCGCAGGGGCCGGGCTCAGCCCCCGTACTCGTAGGTCCATGTCCGGCCATGCGCCGCGAGGTCGATGTCCGTGATCTCCAGGGCGTGCCCGTGCTGGTCGCTCACCACCCGGTGGACGCTCAGCCGGGACGCCCCGCGCCCGGCGTCCACCGCGTCCCGCTGCGGGTCCGCGGGCGCGGGGAGGCCGACCGACTCGCGGTGGGTGGTGCGCAGACCCGCCAGGCGCATCCAGTGGTACAGCAGCCGCAGATCCGGCTGCCGGAACCGCTCGGCGCCCCGCCGGAAACGGCCCAGTTGCGGCACCTCCGCGAGCGCGGGCCGGGAGAACCAGGAGACCGAGCGCTGTACGGAGGCGCCGGCCGGGGTCAGCACCGTGTGCCGGTGCACCAGCGTCGGCTCCCCGGGCGTCAGCCCGAGACGTCCGGTCAGTGCCACCGGCGGTGCCTCCCAGGACAGCGACGTGCGGACGAGGGCGTCGGCGGCCCGGGGCCCGCCCGGGAAAGGCCGGTGGTACGGGGCGGTGGGCCCGCGCCGCACCCGGTCCGCGCCGTCCGCCGCGGGCCTGACGAGCCGAGTGGGATCGGTCGGATCGGCCGGATCGATCCGATGGGCGGCGAAGGTGCCGCGCCGGTCGGTGAGCACCAGGCCCTCCTCGCGCAGCAGTTGGAGCGCGCTGCGGACGGTCTGCCGGTTGACCCGGAAACGGAGCGCGAGATGCCGCTCGGAGGGCAGCCGGGAGCCGGGGGCGGGCCGGTGGTGGAGGAGACCGTCGCGCAGTGCGGCGGCGACCTCCAGATAGCGCGGGACCGACGTCCTGGGCCCCCGGTCGATTGCGGCCTCGGTCATGTCTCGGGTCCTTTCGGTTGCGTACGGTCGGTGTCGGTGTCGGTGTGGGCGCCCCGGCCGAGCGTCACGCCGGACGCCGGGCGCCGGCCGTACCGGTGACGCCGCGACGCCGTGAGGCGGTGCCCGTCGTGACGCCCGTCGTGCCAGGTTCAACCATTTGTGGGCGTACCCCTCCGAATCGAGAGGTGATCCCTTCCTAGCATTGGTCTAAACCATTGAGGAAGTCCCGCCGGCGAGAGTGGCCGAAACGAGCGGCGCGCCGTGTAATGGATCGCATCGCACAAACCGCGTGTTCGAGGCGGTGGAAGAAGCGGGTGAGTCGGGATGACGACGCCGTCCGAAAGGGCCGAGAGGGGCAGGGCCGCCCGCAAGCGCGCCCCCCGCACCTCGCACGGCCGCTGGATACCCTCCTCCCAGCGCCCCGACCCGCTGACCGTCCTGGAACGCCAGTCCGTCGACCGGCTGACCGACCTCGTGCCCATCCGCTACGGACGGATGGCCGACTCGCCCTTCGCGTTCCTGCGCGGCGGCGCCGCCGTCATGGCCGCGGACCTCGCCGCCGTTCGGCACACCGGACTGACCGTCCAGTTGTGCGGCGACGCCCATCTGCTCAACTTCGGCGTCTACGCATCACCCGAACGGGCGCTTCTGTTCGATGTCAACGACTTCGACGAGACGCTGCCCGGCCCCTTCGAATGGGACGTCAAGCGCCTCGCCGCCTCCCTGGCCGTCGCCGCCTTCCAGAACGGCGCCGGCGAGGCCAAGGCCCACCGTGCCGCCCTGGCCGCCACCGAGGCGTACCGCGGCGCGATGCGGCGCCTGGCCGGGCTCGGCGAACTCGCCGTCTGGTACGAGCGGATCACCGCCGAGGACATCACGCCCCTGGTGAGCGGCGCACAGCGCGAACGGGTGGAGCGCCGGCTGTCCCGCGTCCGCGGCCACGACAGCCTCCAGGCGCTGGGGAAACTCACCGTCCAGGACGACTCCGGCCGCCACATCGTGCACGCCCCGCCCCTGCTGGAGCGGACCACCGACATCGACCGGGTCTCGCTCGGCAAGATCTTCAGCGACTACCGCAGCTCGCTCTCCGAGGAGCGCCGGATCCTCCTCGACCGCTTCCGCTTCGTCGACGCCGCCCGCAAGGTCGTCGGCGTCGGCAGCGTCGGCACCCGCTGCTTCGTGCTGTTCCTGGAGGGCCGAGACGAGGGGGACCCGCTCTTCCTCCAGATCAAGGAGGCCGTTCCCTCGGTCCTGGAGCGGTATCTGCCGGCCGGCCGGTTCGACCACCAGGGGCGCCGGGTGGTCCTGGGGCAGCGACTCATCCAGGCCGCCAGCGACATCTTCCTCGGCTGGATGACCGGACCCGAGCAGCGCCACTTCTACTGGCGCCAGTTGCGCGACATGAAGGGGTCGGCCGAGGTCGAGACCATGCCCCCGTCCATGCTGCGGGAGTACGCGCGGCTGTGCGGCCGGACCCTCGCCCGGGCCCACGCCCGCTCCGGCGACCGGATCGCCATCGCCGCCTACCTCGGCTCCTCGGACGTCTTCGACCGGGCCATCGCCGACTTCGCCGTGCGCTACGCGGCACAGAACGCCGACGACTACGCGGCCCTCGGCGCGGCCATCGCCGCCGGCGTGGTGACGGCGGCCCCGGACGTCTGAGCCCGGGCCGCCGCCACCGTCACCGTGACCGCCGCCGGCGCGTGGAGTTCGGCGGTGCTACGCCGCTACGCCTCCGGGCGGTACATCGGCGGCTCCGTGAGGATCTCCGGGTCCGGGGCGAACAGCACCGCCCGGGCCACGGACGGCGCGAACAGCGCGCTCATCGGAGCGTCCAGGGCCGCCACGGCACGGAAGGCCGCGCCGACCACCGGGTGGGTCGGGGTCAGCTGAAGCACCCGGCCCATGTACCAGTCGGTCAGCCTGTCCTGGGGCTTGGCCCGTGCCGCGTCACCCGTCGCACCGGGCATCTTCTTGTCGGCGCCCGCCGAGATCTCCCAGGCCTGCCGGGACGCGTCGAACAACGCCTTCTGGACGCGCCGTGTGGTCGGCACCCGCTTGCGGTCGGCGAGCGCGTCGCGCAGCGCGACCGCGCTCAGCGCCGCGACGGCCATGCCCTGCCCGTAGATCGGGTTGAAGCAGCACAGCGCGTCGCCGGTGGCGAGGAAACCGGCCGGGCGGCGCCCGGGACGGTCGTAGCGGCGGCGGATGTTGGCGGTCTTGCGGAAGCCGTGGACCCGGGACAGCGGCTCGGCCTTGGCGATCCAGTCCGCGATCACCGGGTGGGGCAGCTTGCGCGCGTACGCCTCGAACAACTCCTCGTCCGCGGAAGGCGGATCGTCGCGCAGCCCCGACAGGGTGGCCAGATGGCGGCCGTCGCCGAGCGGCAGCACCACTCCGGCGTACACCTGGTCGGGGTTGGGGACGACGTAGTAGCCGAGAGCGTCGGTGGACGGATCCTCGGCGGGGGAGCGGAACACCCGGGTGGCGTAGGCGAGCCCCGTGTCCAGGGTCTCCTCGTGCGGCGCCTCGGCGCCGATACCCGCCAGCCAGTCCGCCGCCTTCGAGGAACGGCCCGAGGCGTCCACCACCAGGTCGGCCTCCAGCCGGCGCGGCTCCCGGCCGGACTCGCCGCCCGCCCCGCGCTCGCGCAGCAGCACACCCCGCACCCGCCGGGAATCGCCGATGAGCCCGGTGACCTCGGCGCCCTCGATCCGCTCGATCCGGGGATCGGCGAACACCCGCTTACGGGTCAGCCAGTCGAGCTGCGCGCGGGGTCCGGAGTAGAAGTGGACCATCGGCTCGGTACGCGGGACCCATTGCCCGTCCTGCCACTGGACCATGTCCTCGGGCGATCCGAGCCGGGGCGCGCCCAGCGTGCTCAGCTCGTCGACGAAGCCGGGCAACAGCTCGTCGAACGCCCGCTGGCCGCCTTCGATCAGTACGTGCAGATGGCGTCCCTGCGGGACACCGGGCCGGGGGTCCGGCCCCTCCGGGAAGCGGTCGCGCTCCACGACCGTGACCCGCTCGGCGTGCTCGCTGAGCACCCGGGCGGCCAGCAGACCCGCGAGACTCCCCCCGACGACCACCGCGTGACGTGTCCTGCGGGGCCTCAACTCGTCGACCATCCTCGCCCTTTCGCGTGGTGGATCCACGCCCGTGGATCCGTCCGGTCTCGGTGCGACCAGTATCCACGGCGGTGTGCGGCGAGGAGCGGATTCAGGCCTCGTGGCCGACGTCCGTCGGTCGGGCCGTCCCACCGCTTCGGACGTCCGGCAACTCGGCCAGCGCGTGCGTGAGCCAGCCCACCCAGAATCGTTCCAGGTCGATGCCGCCCCGCAGGACGAGATGGCGCAGCCGGTCGGGCTCCGCCGTCCGGCGCGCGGGCGGGAAGTCCCGCGCCTCGATGTCCAGATACTCGTCCAACTGGCTCTGGTGCAAGGCCAGATGGCGCTCCAGTTCGGCCCGCAGTCCATGACCGCCGACGACGGCCGCCGCCCGCATCCGCAGCAGCAGCGCCGAGCGCAGCGGCTTGGGATCCTCGCTGACCTCCACCCAGGCGGCCAGCTCGGCCCGCCCGGCGGGGAGCACCTCGTACTCCTTCTTCTGCCCGCGCGCGGGGACGGGAGCGGGCAGGGCACGGATGTGCCCCGCCTGCTCCAGCTTGCCGAGCTCGCGATAGATCTGCTGGTGCGTGGCCGACCAGAAGTAGCCGATCGACCGGTCGAAACGGCGCGTCAGTTCGAGACCGGAGGACGGCTTCTCGAGCAGGGCCGTGAGGATCGCGTGCGGGAGGGACATGCACGCATCCTAGATACGGCCCGTGGAGGGGGGCGGGGTGCCGGTCGTCGGGGTGCCGGTCGTCCGGGCGCCGGTGTGCCGACGTACCGGCCGGTCGTGCGGGTCTTGACGCGCCGGCGTACCGGCCGCGAGGGGGCCGGGCCCGGGCGGTCCGGCAGGTCCGGCGATTCGGCTGTCCGGCCGAGGGCCCGGCCCGCCGGACACCGAGGGCCCGGCGAACCGGGCCCTCGGCCTGTACGGGCCTGTCGGTCAGAACGTGGCGGCGAGCCGCGTGCCCTGGTCGATCGCCCGCTTGGCGTCCAGCTCGGCGGCGAGGTCCGCTCCGCCGATCAGGTGCGCCGTGCGGCCCGCCGCGGTCAGCGCCTCGTACAGGTCGCGGCGCGGCTCCTGACCGGTGCACAGCACCACCGTGTCGACCGGCAGGACCTGCCGCTCGCCGTCGACGGTGAGGTGCAGCCCCGCGTCGTCGATCCGCTCGTACGTGACGCCGGCGACCATGGTGACGCCGCGGTGCTTCAGCTCGGTGCGGTGGATCCAGCCGGTGGTCTTGCCGAGGCCCGCGCCGACCTTGGTGGTCTTGCGCTGGAGCAGGTGGACCTGGCGCGGCGGCCGGGGCCGCTCGGGCGCGCGCAGTCCGCCCCGGGAGGCGTAGGCCGTGTCGACACCCCACTGGCGGAAGTACGTCTCGGGGTCCTGGCTCGCGCCCTCGCCGCCGTCCGTGAGGAACTCGGCGACGTCGAAGCCGATGCCGCCGGCGCCGAGGATCGCGACCCGCTCGCCGACCGGGGCGCCGTCGCGCAGCACGTCCAGGTAGCCGACCACGCTCGGGTGCTCGATGCCCTCGATGGCGGGGACGCGCGGGGTGACACCGGTGGCGACGACGACCTCGTCGTACTCCGCGAGGTCGTCCGCCGTGACGTACGTGTTCAGGCGGACGTCGACACCGCGCTCGGCGAGCTGGACCCGGAAGTAGCGCAGGGTCTCGTCGAACTCCTCCTTGCCGGGCACCCGCCGGGCCACGTTCAGCTGCCCGCCGATCTCGGCGCCCGCGTCGAACAGGGTGACCGAGTGGCCGCGTTCGGCGGCCGACACCGCGCAGGCGAGACCGGCCGGACCGGCGCCGACGACGGCGATCCGCTTGGCGAGCCGGGTGGGGGCCAGGACCAGCTCGGTCTCGTGGCAGGCCCGCGGGTTCACCAGACAGGAGGTGATCTTCAGGCTGAAGGTGTGGTCGAGGCACGCCTGGTTGCAGCCGATGCAGGTGTTGATGGTCTCCGGCCGGCCGGCCGCGGCCTTGGCGACGAACTCCGGGTCGGCGAGGAAGGGGCGGGCCATGGAGATCATGTCGGCGCGGCCCTCGGCGAGGACCTGCTCGGCGACCTCGGGGGTGTTGACCCGGTTGCCGGTGACCAGCGGCACCGACACCGCGCCCATCAGCCGCTTCGTCACCCAGGTGTAGGCGCCGCGCGGCACGGAGGTGGCGATGGTGGGGATCCGGGCCTCGTGCCAGCCGATGCCGGTGTTGATGATCGTGGCGCCGGCCGACTCGATCTCCTTGGCGAGGGCCACCACCTCGTCGAGGGTGGAGCCGCCGGGGACCAGGTCGAGCATGGAGAGCCGGTAGACCACGATGAAGTCGTCGCCGACCCGCTCGCGGATACGGCGCACGATCTCCAGCGGGAAGCGCGTCCGGTTCTCGTACGAGCCGCCCCAGCGGTCGGTGCGGTGGTTGGTCGCCGAGGCGATGAACTCGTTGATCAGATAGCCCTCGGAGCCCATCACCTCGACGCCGTCGTAGCCGGCCTCCCGGGCCAGCTCGGCGCAGCGGGCGTAGTCCTCGACGGTCTGCTCGACCTCGGCGTCGCTCAGCTCGTTCGGTACGAAGGGGCTGATGGGGGCCTTGAGGGGGCTGGGCGCGACGAGGCCCTCGTGGTAGGCGTACCGGCCGAAGTGCAGGATCTGCATCGCGATCCGGCCGCCCTCGGCGTGCACGGCGTCGGTGATGAGCCGGTGCTCGGCGACCTCCTCGGCCGAGGTCAGCTTCGCGCCGCCGTCCCAGGGCCGGCCGGCCTCGTTGGGGGCGATGCCGCCGGTGACGATGAGCCCGACACCGCCGCGGGCCCGCTCCGCGTAGAACGCGGCCATGCGTGCGAAGCCGTGCTCGGCCTCCTCCAGGCCGACGTGCATGGAGCCCATCAGCACCCGGTTGGGCAGGGTGGTGAAGCCGAGGTCGAGCGGGCTGAGCAGATGCGGGTACGGGGTGTTCGGGGCCATGGGGGCGCCTCCTCGAGCGGGGTCGTCATCGACTGTTGTAGACGACCGGCGGAGGCTTGTGCAACAAGTTGCATAACGGGGGTGGGGCGATGTGCCCGACGCCACAGACGCGGCCCGACGGCATGCCCACCCCGTGGCGGGCCGGTGCCGGTGTGCCCCGGGCCGTACCCCGTCCGCCCGATGTGAGGAACGGGCGGGATACGGAGTACGGGGTACGGCCGGCGGGGCGGCGGCTCACACCTTGCGGTAGGCGTACGCCTCCGACGCCGCGGCCACCACCGCGTCCAGATCGCCCCCGGCGCTCGCCGTCACCAGCGCCGCCACCGCGCCCTCCACGAACGGAGCGTCCACCAGGCGCGAGCCCTCCGGCAGCTCGTCGCCCTCCGCGAGCAGCGCCTTCACCGTGAGCACGGCGCTGCCGAGATCGACCAGAAGCGCCACCCCGGCGCCGCCGTCCGCGCTCTTGGCCGCCTCGGCGATCAGCTCCGCGCTGGTGCCCAGACCGCCGTCCGGTAGTCCGCCCGCCGCCACGACCGGCGCCGTGTCCCCGCCGCCGGCCAGCCCGCGGGCCAGCTCGGCGACCGAGGCGGCGACCGCCGCGCTGTGCGAGACCAGCACGATGCCGACCCGGCCCGCGGACCCGCCCGGCCCACCGTTCGCCCCGCCGCTGCTCGGCGTACCGCTCATGCCATCCGTGCCGCTCACGCCACTCACGCCACTCACGCCGCCACCTCCGCGAGCGCGGCGATCAGCAGCGCCGACGAGGTCGCGCCGGGGTCCTGGTGTCCGCGCGACCGCTCGCCCAGATAGCTGGCCCGGCCCTTGCGCGCGAGCAGGGGTACGGTCGACAGCGCGCTGGCCTCCGCCGCCTCCCGGGCCGCCGCGAACGACGTCCGAAGCGCCTCGGCGGCGGGCGTCAGCGCGTCCAGCATCGTCTTGTCGCCCACCTGCGCCCCGCCGAGCTGCGCCACCGCCGCGACCCCGGCCGTCAGCGCCTCGGCGAGCGTGGTCCGCGATACCGCGGGGGCCTCGCCCAGCGCCTTTCCGGTGCGTCGCAGCAGCGTCCCGAACAGCGGACCGGACGCACCGCCCACCGTCGAGATCAGCTGCCGCCCGGCGGTCGCGAGCACCGCGCCGGGCGTGGCCGGCGGCTCCTTCTCCAGGGTCGCGCCGACCGCCGCGAAGCCCCGCTTGAGGTTGGCGCCGTGATCGGCGTCGCCGATCGCCGAGTCCAGCTCGGTCAGCCGGTCCGCCTCCCGGTCCACGGCGACCGCCGCCGCCGTCAGCCAGGCGCGGAAGAACTCCGCGCCGTACTCCGTCTCCGTCTCCGGTTCCCCGGCCATGTCCGCCGTCCTCTCCGCCGTCACGTCCGCCTCGTCCGTCCTGGTCGTACCGTCTTCGTTCCGCTCCGGCACGGCCCGCTCACCGTCCCCAGCGCAGCGCGGGCGTCCGCACCGGCGCGTCCCAGAGCCGCAGCGTCTCCTCGTCCGCCTCGCACAGCGTCACCGAGCAGCCCGCCATGTCCAGCGAGGTCACGTAGTTGCCGACCAGGGTGCGCGCGACCGGCACCCGGCGCTCGCCGAGCACGCGGTGGACCTCCGCGTTGAACCCGTACAGCTCCAGAAGCGGGGTCGCCCCCATCCCGTTCACCAGCGCGAGTACCGGCCCGCGCGGGCGCAGATCGTCCAGGACCGCGTCGACGGCGACGTCCGCGATCTCTCCCGAGGTCATCATCGGACGCCGCTCCCGGCCCGGTTCCCCGTGGATGCCGATGCCCAACTCCAGCTCGCCCGGCGGGAGATCGAAGGTCGGCGAGCCCTTCGCCGGGGTGGTGACCGCGCTCAGCGCCACCCCGAAGCTCCGCGAACGCTCGTTCACCCGGCGGGCGATGGCCTCGACGCGTTCGAGCGGGGCGCCCTCCTCGGCGGCGGCGCCCGCGATCTTCTCCACGAACAGCGTGGCACCGGTACCCCGGCGCCCGGCCGTGAACAGACTGTCGGTCACGGCCACATCGTCGTCGACGAGAACCTTGGCGATCCGGATGCCCTCCTCCTCCGCGAGCTCCGCGGCCATGTCGAAGTTGAGCACGTCGCCGGTGTAGTTCTTGACCACGAACAGCACCCCGGCGCCACTGTCGACCGAGGCCGCCGCCCGAACCATCTGATCGGGAACGGGACTTGTGAAAATCTCGCCGGCCGCCGCAGCGGCGAGCATTCCGGGACCCACGAACCCGGCGTGCAGCGGCTCGTGCCCCGACCCGCCGCCGGACACCAGCGCCACCTGACCGGCGACCGGTGCGTCGCGCCGCAGCACGACCCGGTTCTCCACATCCACGGTCAGCTCGGGATGCGCGGCGGCCATCCCGCGCAGCGCGTCCGCGACCACGGTCTCCGGCACATTGATCAGCATCTTCAAGGTGTCTCCTCGTGCGGTGGGCAGGTTGGCGTGTGGGCAGACGATCCACAGTGCTCGGGGCGAATGCCGTCGGTGCCGATGATGCCGAGTGGTCACCGAGCCTGGCGCCGGGGCGGGCGGGGTGGACGGTCTCTCGTCGGCAGTATCGGCCTTGCGGCGGTGAAGATCAGGTAAATCTGACAGATGTGCGGCTCGGATCGGCGGGGGCGACGTGCCGGTGCGGCGACCGCCGAGAGGGGCGCCCCCGGATGATCCGGCTCTCCGCCGCTCCCGACCCCCGTTACTTCGGCAGGGCCTTGGCGACCGTCTCCGCCATGACGCGGTAGCCGGCGTCGTTGGGGTGCAGGCCGTCGCCGGAGTCGTAGGCGGGGGCGAGGCGGTCGGGGTCGGTGGGGTCGGCGAGGGCCCGGTCGAGGTCGGCGTAGGCGTCGTACTCTCCCGAGTCGCGGATCCAGTCGTTGACCTCGTCACTGACCTTCGCGGAGTGCGGGCCCCAGTGGTCGCCTCCCTTGAAGGGGAGCAGGGTCGCGCCGACGGCCTTGAGGCCCCTGGCGTGCGCGGCGTCGATCAGTGCGCGGTAGCCGTCGATGAGTTCCTTGGCCGAGACGACGGGCGCGGGCTTGTACATGTACGGGGGGTGCTCGCCCTTGGCGGCCTCGCTGTAGCCGATGTCGTTGAGGCCTTCGAGAACGACGACGGTGGAGACGCCCGGCTGGTCCAGGGCGTCGCGGGAGAAACGGGCGGAGGAGCGTTCGCCGAACCAGGCCGAGTCGTTGAGGACGAGGTTGCCGCCGATGCCCTCGTTGACGACGGGGCGCCCGGTGAGCTCGGTCAGGACGTCGGTGTAGCGGTGGTTGGCGTTGGGAGTCGAGGCGAAGCCGTCGGTGATGGAGTCCCCGAAGGCGACGATCCCGTTCTTGCCGTTCTTCTGCTTGTCGTTCGCGTGTCCGGTGGCGCCCGCGTGGTCCGCCGCGCCGACTTCGACGCCGGAAAGGTAGTACCAGGACTGGGTCTTGTCGGTGTAGGCGGCACTCGAGGCATCGGCGCGGTGGTCGCCGTCCGCGCGGTAGGTGTCGGTCCATCCTTGGGAGTGGAAGGTCGCGGGGCCCGTGGTTCCCTCGAAGTAGAGGGTGATCGAGACGGATTCCAAGGGCTTGAGGTCCAACGAGGCCGCGTCGCTGCGCAGTTCGCCGTGCGCCGGTATCGCGACCGAGTGCCGGCCGCCGAAGGTGAGCGGGCGGAGGGAGTCCTTCTCGACGGCCGCGCCGCGCGTGGTGCGCGCGATCGTGGCGCCCGTGATCTTCAGCGGGGATGTGCCGTAGGCGTTGGACAGCCGGATCCTGACCGCGTCGCCGCCGTCGGTGACGCGGACGACCTGACGTACGGACTGGTGGGAGAAGCCCTCGCGTGACCAGTTGGGAGTGAAGCCCTCGCTGGGGAGCTGAGGGGAGGCGCCCCAGGCGGCGGACCAGTCGACGGGGCGGGTCCGGCTCGTACCGGCCGCGCCCGGGTGGGCCAGGAACCCGACCGCGAGGGCCCCTGCGACGAGAGGGGCGGCGACGAGGCGAAGGGAGGGGCGAAGGGCGGGGCGAGACTTCACGGCGAACTCCTAATGGGGCCTGCGTTCCGTTAACTTGAGGCGAGCGTAACAGGCTATCGCCAACTAATGGAACCCTGGATCCATTTAGTGGTGTTGCTGGGTGGAGGACGACTTCCCGGCGGTGGATATGCGAGAAGCCGACCCCCGTCCGGATGGACGGGGGTCGGCTTCTTGGTCGCACCTGCGCATGGCGGGTGCGGGCTCTGCGCTGCCCGGCCCTGGGCTCGGCCTGATGCGGCCTTCCAGGGTGCGGTCGCGGGAGCGGAGAGATCGTCAGGGGGTGGTCCGGGTGCCTCCATCCGGGCCGGCCGGGGTGGCGCCGGTTTCCGCGTCGTCGCGCAGGGCGCGGGTCTCACTCTTGAGGATGCGCAGGGACTTGCCCAGGGATCTCGCCGTGTCCGGCAGCCTCTTCGATCCGAAGAGTGCGATGAACGCGATCACCACGAGCAGCAGATGCCACGGTTCCAGTGCGTTGCGGAGCATTTGGCCACTTCCTTCTCGTCCGCTCGGGCAGCGCGCCGCTCGCTCGTCTTCGAGTCGACGCTTGCTTTGTTGCGCAAGTGTATAAGCGGGTGGGGGCGTCATGGGGAGAGGGTCCGGCGGACGGATTCGCCTCGGGCATGTCCTGTTTCTTCGCGGGCCGCCGGCGCATGCCGGAAGGCCGGCCTTGGTGCTCGTGGCGTGGCGTGGCGTGGTGTGGGCATGGGCGCGGAGTTTCGGTGTCAGAGGGCGCGGACACGCCGGGTCCGGACGGAGGCTCAGCCGGGCAGGGCAATGAGCAGGACGAGCGTGGCCAGGACGAGGGCGGCTGCCACGGGGAGGCCCACCATCCGGTGGCGCCGGTCGCCCACCGTGGCCAGCGCGAAGCAGCCGGACCAGACTCCGCCCGCGACGGTGGCGGCCCACATACCGCCGGTCGCTTGCGCGACACCGAGCAGAACCGGCGCGAAGACGACCGTCGGCGGTATGACCGCGATCCTCGGCCGGATGTCCAGCACCTTGTAGACGACGGCCAGGACGGTCAGGGCCGCCGCGAAGGCGACGGGGATCGCGGCCCAGTCCCACCACGTCCAGCACAAGCCGTCGACGGCCGCACAGCTCTGCCCGTGCCGGCGGTCCGTCGCGGCGAACAGGGAGCACGCGGCCAAGGCCACCGACCCACCGGTGACGGCGGCCCCGGCCGCCCGCAGGGGCACCGGCAGGGGTTCCGAGTATGGGGTGTTCATGCCGGAACACTCACAGGTCCGGAGGTCAGGGGCCTGAGTCGATGTACTCAGATTTCGAAAGCTCCATTGTCCCTTCGTCCCTTCGTCCCTTCGTCCCTTCGTCCCTTCGTCCGCCCACCTCAGGTGGTGAGGTACCGCTCAAGGGCCGGGCCGGTCAAGGCGATGACGGCAGCGTCTGCTGCGCCTCTCGCGGGAAGATGAGCCCGGTCCGCTTCGTCGCGGAGGGCCACGGGCATGTCCGTCGGGGTGACACTCGCTCCGAGGCGGTCCATCAGCGCGGCCAGGATGTCGAAAAATTGACCCGGTGGGAAGCGGCTGACGGTGATGCAGAAATCATTGACGTCCACGTCGACCTCGTGACCGTCGGCAGTCCGGAGCAGCACGCCGTTTCTGATGTCCTCGGCAGCGGCGGCGATGTACGGCGACAGGACTTCCCGGACGAGCTCCAGGTCAAGGGGCTCAGGTTCGCCGTTCCGGTAACGGAGTACGAACAGGGTTCGGCTCATTCTTTGATCCTCACCAGAGTGTTTCCGAGACGACGTGAGTGATGTCTTTCGGCCCACCGCCCCGTTGCCCGCTGTCGGTCAGCCGAGACTGCGGCGGACTGGCCCTTGATTTCTGTGCCCCGGCCCGGGAGCCGGGCGGGGCGGGACCCGTCGAGGACCGGCCCGCGCGGGCTCACGCCCGCGCCCCCCACGGACGGCGCCTGGTCGCGCGCGGCCCTCGGCGGGAGCTCGTAGCCTTGCTCCATGGCGGAAGCCACCTCCGGCGGCGGGCCGGACGAGAGCCAAGGGAAGGGTGACTCCTCCGCGCGAACCCCTTCCGGCGGCCCGGCGCCCACGGAACCCGAGGCCGAGGCCGAGGACGACTCCGGAGCCGGCCGGTTTCCGGTGTGGACCAAGGTTCTCGGCTGGTGCGGGGTCGCCGGGCTGATCTATCTGCTGATCTGTGCCGTGAGCATCATCAGCCGAGGCTTCGCGGGGCTGGGCAGCGACGCGGCGCACGCCATGTTCGCCTTCGCCGCCAACCCCTGGGTCGGGCTGAGCGTCGGCGTGCTCGGTACGGTCCTGATCCAGTCCTCGACCACGACGACGGCCATCGCCGTCACCGCCGTGGGCTCGGGCGCGCTGCCCATCCAAGGAGCGATCCCCATCATCCTGGGCGCGAACGTCGGCACCACCGTGACGACGAGCCTGGTCGCGCTGACCTTCGTCCGAAACCGCGCGGAGTTCCGCAGGGCGCTGGGCGCCTCGACCGTCCACGACTTCTACAACTGGCTCGCGCTGCTGATCTTCTTCCCCATCGAGCTGATCTGGCATCCACTGCAACACCTCAGCGGGGCGCTGACCCACGCGCTGTACGGCACGGACTGGCTGCCGAATCCGTCGCACTTCAACTTCATCCGGGCGGCCACCAGGCCCGTGGAACACGGAGTGATCCACGCGACCACGCACATCAGCAGCACCCTCGGCCCGCTGTTCACCATCGTGATCGGCGCCGCGCTGATCCTGGTCGCCGTCCGCTACCTGGGAAAACTGCTCAAACTCCTCATGGTCGGCAGAGCCCGCGACATCCTGATCCGGGCCGTCGGCCGCAACGCCTACCTCGCCATGGCGTCGGGCATGGGAGTCACCGTCGTCACCCAGTCCTCGACCATCACCACGTCCGTGCTGGTCCCCTTCGCCGGAACGGGCATCCTGACGCCGGCGCAGGTGTATCCCGTTGTCGTCGGCTCCAACCTCGGCACCACGTTCACGGTGGTCTTCGCGGCGTTCGCGGGCGTCGGGCCGGACGCGGAGATCGGCCTGCAGGCGGCCTTCGTCCACCTGGTCTACAACCTCTTCGCGATCGTCGTGATCTATGTGATTCCGTTCCTGCGCCCCGTGCCGTTGTTCTGTGCCGAGAACCTCGCCCGTGTCGCCTCCGAGCACCGATGGGTCCTCGCCGTCTACCTCGGCACCGTCTTCATCGCCCTGCCCGCCCTGGTCATCGTGCTGGTGGGCGTGGTCTGAGGAGCCGCACGGCGGCGGGCGGCGCGAGGTCAGAGGTACCGGAGCGTGAATTCCGGACTGGCGAACACGCCGCCCTGCGGTTCGCTGCCGTCCTCGTCCCCTTCCTGGGCCAGGCGCGGAGCGAAGGGCTCCGAGTCGTCCACGGGCGTGTATCCCAGAGCCGTCGCGGCCTCCAGGTCCCAGAACCGGCGCTTGTTGGCGGAGACGGCGTAGACGGCCGCGAAGCCGATGTCCGGAGCGGTGAGAGCGGCCCGGACGAAGCCGAGACAGTCCCGCGGGCTCAGCCAGGTGGCGAGATGGCGCGGCTCGCTCGGCACGGGCTCGAAGCTCCCGATGCGCAGACAGACGACGGACAGACCGAACTTGTCCGCGTACAGACGCCCCAGGGCCTCGACCGCCACCTTGCTCATCCCGTAGAGCCCGTCGGGTCGCGGCGGCATCTCGGGCGTGACCGTCGTCGAGACCGGATAGAAGCCGGTGAGCCGGTTGCTGCTGGCGAGAACGACCCGCCCCACCCCCTGCCGGCGGGCACCCTCCAGCACATGGTGGGTCCCCAGCACATTGCCTTCCAGCAGCTCCGGCAGCGGCGCTTCGTCCGGCACTCCGCCCAGGTGCACCACGGCGTCCGCGCCTTCCAGGGCGGCGGTCACCGCGTCGGGGTCGAGCAGGTCGAACCGCCGGACCTCCTCGACGGGCGACTGCGCGGTGAGGGCGACGCGGTCGGCCAGCACCAGACGTTCCGCTTCTTCGCGCAGGCCGAGCCGTATCGCCGATCCGATGCGTCCGGCCGCGCCGGTGATCACCACGGTCCCGAGATTCGTCTTCATGGCGGCAAGTGTGCCCCAGGTCACTGACAGTCGGACCGTACGTGATCCTCCCGACCGCGATATTTCCGCCCGCGATTCTTTCGTACGGGCTCTCGCTGATGCGAGGACACGGAGGGGCGTGCAGGGGGAGTGGAGGGAGTGGAACAGCGCGGGGGAAGCCTCCCAGGGCGGTCGGCGATCATCGCGTGGCGGCGTCGGGCCGGTGGCGGGACCATGGAAGGGAGAACGGTCGCGCGGTACTCACGCGCGGCGAAGGGCACGAGGAGGCAGGCCATGACACGGCACCTCGAGTGGAAGGTCGGCCTGGACCTGGTCGAGGACGGCGGCAGGACCAAGGCGAAGGCCCGCCTGGACACCGGTACGTCGACCCTCACCGGACACGGCTCCGCCCGGTGCAACCCGGCAGACGCGGACGTACCGGCGATCGGCGACGAGCTGGCCGCCGGGCGGGCCATGAAGGACCTGGCCGGTCAGCTCATGAGAGAGGCCGACCGGGGGATGGAGGCCGCGGGCGCCGGCACCGTGCCACGGCGCACCGGCCCGGGATACGGCTGGCCCGAGGCGGCCCAGTAGCCCGGCGGCCTACGAATCGGTCGGCGCGGGCGCGTCCTCGTACGTGAGCCGGTCCACGACCTCCACCACGCCGTCCACGTCCTCGCACAGCCGCAGGAAGATCGGCGCGAGGCTCTTGCGCGGCAGGACCCCGCTGAGGGTGACCCGGCCCTCCGTGACGTCGATGTGCAGGGAGGCGGGGGAGAGCCGGAGGATTCGGGTGACCACGTCCTCCACGATCTCCTCCTGGATGGACCGGTCCCGCCGCAGGAACAACTGGAGCAGATCGCTGCGGCTGAGCACCCCGATCAGCTGCCCCTGCGGGTCCACCACCGGCAGCCGCTTCACGCGGTGCCGCTCCATGACCCGGGCCGCCTCCACGGCCGTCCAGGACGGGCGGGCCACGACCACGGGGCTCGTCATCATCGCCTCGGCACTGCTGGGACCGTCCTTGACGGTGTGCCGCCGCATGAGGTCCGCCTCGGAGACGACGCCGATGGGCCGGTTCGCCTCGTCGACCACGGGGACGGCGGTGATGCCGTACTCGTCGAGCAGCCGGGCGATCTCCTTGAACGGAGTCCCCCGCTGCACCGCGACCGCGGTCGGTGTCATGAGGTCGGCGACGTTGCGGTGCCTCATCTTCGATCCCGTCCCTTCTCGGATCCTTTGTCCATGATCCCTCACGGGCAGGGGTCCGCGGGACGGGGGCCGCACGGATCTGGCCAGGGAGGCCGGATCGCGGTCAGGAGCCCGGTGCGGTCTCAAAGGAACCCGGGGCTGTCGTACCCGGCGCACCCGGCGAACCCGGTGCGGTCGGCGCGGCCGGTGCGGTCGGCGCGGCCGGTCTCAGGAGCCCGGTGTGCCGGGGGACGGGGAGGACGCCGGGGGCGGCGTGGCCCGGGGGGCGGTCGGCTCGGGCAGGTTGTAGACGTGCCGGGGCGTGACGATCCGGGTGATCGCCTGGCCGAAGAGGGTGCTGGGCTCGGTCTGGTTCACCTGGATGTCCGTGTTGAGCAGGACGACCAGGGTCGCCTGGTGCTCGGGCAGGTAGAGCGTCAGGGACTCGTACCCGGGCAGCGAGCCGTTGTGGCCGATCCAGCCCTGTACGTTGAAGATGCCGAGGCCGTACCCGGTGCCGGGGATCCCGGACGGCGGGGTCTTCAGGCGTTCCGCCTGGGTGTGCGTGCTCAGCAGGGTGCCGGTGGCGACCACCCGGGCCCAGGTGCGCAGGTCCGGGAGGTCGGAGATCATGGCCCCGGCCGCCCAGGCCCAGGACGGGTTCCAGTCGGTGGCGTCCTCGACCCGCCCCGAGGCGGTCTGGTCGGTGTAGCCGCGGGCGTGCGGCTGGGGGAACGCCGCGTCCGTCGGCAGGAAGGTGTGCCGCAGACCGGCCCGTCCGGTCACGTTCTTCGCCAGGAACTCGTTCAGCGGCATCCCGCCGGCCTTCTCGACCACGAGACCCAGCAGAACAGCGTTGGTGTTGCTGTACTCGAACTTCTGGCCGGGCTGGAAGTTCACCGGATGCCGGAAGGAGTAGGACAGCAACTCCTGTGGTGTGAACGGGCGTCGGGGATCGGTGGTGAAGGCCTTGAAGAAGGCGTTGTCCGCCGTGTAGTTGAACAGGCCGCTGCGCATGTCGGCGAGCTGGCGCAAAGTGATGCGGTCGCCGCCCGGCACACCGTCGACGTACTTCCCGATCGGGTCGTCGAGGCCGACCTTGCCCCTGTCCACCAGTTCGAGCAGGGCGGTCACCGTGAAGGTCTTGGTCTCGCTGCCGATCCGCATGTTGAGGCCGGGGGTCATCGACCGTCCGCTCTGCTTGTCGGCGACGCCGAAGGAACGGATGTACTCGCCCTTGCCGGGGGCCGACAGGGCCACGATGACACCCGGGACATGCGCCTGCCGCATGACATGCTGTATGGCGCCGTCGAGTTGGCCGGTGACCGAGCGGTCGAGCGTGGCGAACGTGTCGCCCGCCGGCGGGGTCGGAGTCGGGGGCGGAGACGGCGGTTGCGGCGTCGCGAGAGCGGCGGAACCGGGCGGCGTGTACGGGCCGCCGACCGGCGTACCGTACGCCGGGTGCGCGAGGGCGGGCAGCGACAGCGCCCCCGCCAGAACCGCGCCGACGCAGAACCTGCGCCGGCGCGCCGTCGTCGGATTCCTCACGGCAGTCCTCCTGCCTGACGAGGGCGAAGTGCTCTCCCAAGGCTAGGCCCGCACCCCTGGTCGCGCGCGGCGAGTCCGACGCCCCCTCGCCACCGCGCCCGACAGCCCGGCCCGAGCCCTGGATCCGCCTACCCGCCCGTGCGCCGGGCCCGTGTCCCTTCAGGCTCGCGCACCTCCCGGCCCGCGGCCCCGAGGGCGGAGGACAGAGCCCGCTTTCACGCCAGGTCGAGCACCTTGCGCAGCGCCGCCACCGCGTGGTCGCGGTGCCGGTCCAGCCACTCGACCAGGGCTTCCGGGTCGCCCGCGGAGACCGCCGCGACGACCTCCCGGTGCTCGTCGACGGCGAGCGCGCGGTGCGGGTCCTCCGCGTAGTAGAGGGCGCGGTACGCGTCGGTCGCGTCCCACAGGGTGGCGATCAGGCGCACCAGGCGCGGCATGCCGGACGCCTCGATCAGGGCGAAGTGGAAACGCCGGTTGGCCCCGGCCATCGCGCAGACGTCCCCCGCGTCCGCCGCCCGCTCCACCTCCCGCTGGATCCGCTCCAGGGAGCCGGCGAGCGAGTCCGGCCGCCGGGCGAGGGCCGCGAGCACCGCCTCGGTCTCCAGGATCCGGCGGATCCGGTAGATCTCCTCCAGGTCCGCGAGCGACAACTCGGCGACGAAATAACCCCGGTGGACGTGGTGCACCACAAGCCCCTCCGCCTCCAGGGACTTCAGCGCCTCGCGCAGCGGAACCCGGCTGACGTCCAGCCGGGCCGCCAGTGCGTCCTGCCGGATCGGGTCGCCCGGCCGCAGTTCGCCGGTGGTGATGGCGCGCCGCAGCTCGGCGAGGACGAACTGCTGGGCGGTCGGGGGCCGTTTCCGCTCCACCGTGCTGCTCATCGACTGTGGCCTTTCGCTCGCTGGAGTGGCGTTCATTCTCTGACGGGCCGCTCGCCGGACCGGTCTTCGGTACGGTCGCCGAGCTTCTCGCCGAGCCGCTCGCCGGGAAGCCCGGCCCTCGCGAGTCCGGTCTCCGCCGGCCCCGTATCAGTGAGCCCGGCCTCCGCCAACTCGGCCAGGACCTCGGCGGTGTGCTCGCCCAGACGCGGGGGAGCGGAGTGGTAGACGGCCGGGGTGTCCCCGAAGGTGACCGGGTGGGCGACCTGGCCGGGGCCCGCCTCCGTCTCGGCCAGCCGGGCCCCGAGCCCGAGCCGGTCGGCGAACGCGAAGGCGCCGGCGAGGTCGTTGATCGGTCCGCACGGCACCCCGGCCGCCGTCAGCTCCTCGAACCAGGCGTCGGCGGTACGGCCGGCGAGCGGCCCGGCCAGCGCGGCGGTCAGCTCCTCCCGGTGCGCGACCCGGGCCGTGTTGGTGGCGTACCGGGGGTCGTCGGCGAGCCCGGGGCTGCCGATCCGCGCGCACAGCGTGCGGAACTGCCGGTCGGTCCCGACGGCGAGGACCAGCGGCCGGTCGCTCGCCTCGAACACCTCGTACGGCGTGATGCTGGGATGCCGGTTGCCCAGGGGACGCGGAACGGTCCCCGTGGCGAGGTGGGCGGCGGCCTGATTGGTGAGCGCGGACAGCAACGAGGTCAGCAGGGAGACCTCGATCCGCTGGCCCCGGCCGGTGCGTTCACGGTGTCGCAGCGCGGCGAGGACGCCGAGCCCGGCGTGCAGACCGGTGACGATGTCGACGAGCGCGACACCCGCCTTGGTGCCGGGGCCGCCTGGCTCGCCGGTCACGCTCATCAGCCCGCCCATGGCCTGCACCAGCAGGTCGTAGCCGGGCAGATGGGCGCCCCCGTCCGAACCGAAGCCGGTGACGGAGCAGTAGACGAGGCCGGGATTGGAGGCCCGGACCTGCTCGTAGCCGAGGCCGAGCCGGTCCATGGTGCCGGGGCGGAAGTTCTCCACGAGGACGTCGGCGCGGTCGACGAGCGCGCGGGCGGCCGCCAGGCCCTCCGGATCGGTCAGATCGAGGGCGATGGACCGTTTGTTGCGGTTCACCCCGAGGAAGTAGGTGGCCTGCCCGTCCGCGAACGGCGGGCCCCAGGTCCGGGTGTCGTCGCCGGTGCCGGGACGTTCGATCTTGACGACCTCGGCACCGAGGTCGGCGAGCAGCATCGTCATGTACGGCCCGGCGAGGACCCGCCCGAAGTCCGCGACCACGAGGCCCGACAGGGCGCCCGGTACGAGCGCGCCGGGCCCGGCCGGCTCCTGCCGCGCGGGCCGTTCCGGCTGCCAGGGCTCTTCCGGACGCTGAGGCCCTTCCGGACGCTGAGGCTCTTCCGGCCGGTCCGGAGCGTCCGACCGGGCCGGAGTGTCCGGCTGTGCCGGGTCGTCGGGCTGTGCCGGTTGTTCCGCGTGCACTTCCGCTCTCCTTCGTCGGCGACGGGTCGGCCATGCGTCGGTGATCGGTGATCGGATCCAAGCGGAACGTACGGGGAGAGGGCCGGATATTCAATACTGGATCCAATATCCGAACTGGGGCTAGGCTGCGGCTCGCCGAGTCGCCACAGCAGCACCGCAGCCAGGAGGCCGTTCGTGAAGTCGTCGCCGCAGTCGCCCCGTTCGTCGCAGTCCTCGCCCGTCCATCCGCTCGATCTGCTCGCGATCGACGGGCTGCTCACCGACGAGGAGCGGGAGATCCGCCAGACCGTACGGGCCTTCGGCGAGCGCGAGTTGCGCCCGCACGTCGCCGAGTGGTTCGAGAGCGGCTCGATCCCCGCCCGCGAACTCGCCCGTTCCCTCGGCGGACTCGGCGTCCTCGGCATGCACCTGGAGGGCTACGGCTGCGCGGGCACCAACTCCGTCGCGTACGGCCTGGCCTGCATGGAACTGGAGGCCGTCGACTCCGGACTGCGCTCGCTGGTCTCCGTCACCGGCTCGCTCGCCATGTACGCCATCTGGAAGTACGGCTCCGAGGAGCAGAAGCGGCACTGGCTGCCGGGCATGGCCGCCGGCGAGTACCTCGGCTGCTTCGGTCTGACCGAGCCCGACGCCGGTTCCGACCCGGGCGCCATGCGCACCCACGCCAAGCGCGACGGCACGGACTGGGTGCTCAACGGCACCAAGATGTGGATCACCAACGGCTCCGTCGCCGATGTCGCCGTCGTCTGGGCCCGCACCGAGGACGGCGTGCGCGGCTTCGTCGTGCCGACCGACACGCCCGGCTTCAGCGCGCCCGAGATCAAGCGGAAGCTGTCCCTGCGCGCCAGCGTCACCAGTGAACTCGTCCTGGAGGACGTACGGTTGCCCGCCGACGCGATGCTTCCGGAGGCCCGCGGCCTGTCCGGCCCGCTCGGCTGTCTCAACGAGGCCCGCTTCGGCATCGTCTTCGGCGCCCTCGGCGCCGCCCGCGACTGCCTGGAGACGGCGCTCTCGTACGCGGCCGACCGCACCGTCTTCGCCCGGCCGCTCTCCTCGTACCAGCTCACCCAGCAGAAGCTCGCCGACATGTCCCTGGAGCTGGGCAAGGGCATGCTGCTCGCCCTCCACCTCGGCCGGCTCAAGGACCAGGGCGTCCTCACGCCCGAACAGATCAGCGTCGGCAAGCTCAACAATGTCCGCGAGGCCATCGCCGTCGCGCGCGAGTGCCGCACCATCCTCGGCGCCAACGGCATCACCCTGGAGTACCCGGTGCTGCGCCACGCCAACAACCTGGAGTCCGTCCTCACCTACGAGGGGACGAGCGAGGTGCACGCCCTGGTCATCGGCAAGGCGCTCACCGGCGAGCAGGCCTTCCGCTGACGGGTACGGGACCGTACCGCGCACACCACACCTTGCACACCGCCGGCCGCCGACCACGAGGCGCGGTCGGCGGTCGGCGGGGCGCGAAGGGGGTCCTAACCGGCGAGGATCCGGTTCACGAAGGCGTCGAGATTGCCCGTCATCCGGGCCACCTGCTCCTCCAGCGACAGCGACTCCTCGTGGCGGCCGGCCCGCAGCTTGGGCTGGCGCACCCCGCGCACGTACAGCGGGCACGCGAGATCGGCGCAGAGATACTGGCCGATCGTGTTGCCCTCGCGGCCCCGGGGGCCCGCCAGCGGGGCCGCGAGCAGTGTGACGCCCGAGGCGGCGTGCGAGGTCAGGCAGATCTGGCACATGCTGGACTTCGTCACGCTGGTCCGGCCGGCGGCCGGAACCCGCAGCGTGACGCCGACCGGGCCGTCGGGACGGGAGACGACGAGATGGGCGCGCAGCGGCGCGCCCGGATCGACCCAGCCGAGGAAGTCCAGCTTGGGCCACGGCAGCTCGGCGAAGTCGAGCGGCAGTCTCATCCGGGCCGCGTCACCCTTCGTGCAGTTCACGAAGGACGAGCGGATCTCTTTGTCGGTCAGTGCGTCCACTCGGCCGACCGTACACACTGCGCCGCCGCCCGGGCCATTCGTTTCTCGGCCCGCGCGGGTGACGGCGGTGCCGGGGCCCGGGGGTACTGGGCCGCCGGGGCACGGGTACGGGTACGGGTCAGCCGGCGTCCTCGGCGGCGGGCGCCGTCCCCGTGACTCCTCCCGGGGCCGGGGCCGGGGCCGGGGCCGGGGTGCCGGGTGACCCGGGGGACGGCGGAGGCGGTGTCGCTTCGGTGGGTGTCGCCGGTGGTGCGGTCGGCGCGGTCGGCGCGGTCGTTGGGGGCTCGGGTGCCGGGCCGGTCGGCGAGGTGCCCGGCGGGGTCGGCTGCGCGGGGGACCCGGGCGCGGTCGGCGAGGCGGGGGACGCGGGCGAGGTGGCAGCCGTCGGGGACGGCGAAGGCGACGGGGCCGTGGTGGGCCGGTCGCGTGCACCCGTGTCGCCCGGCGGGCGGGCGATCCAGCCGGCCGACCGCTCGTCGTGGATCACGAAGACTGCGATCGGCTTGGCCGCCGGCCGCACCACGACCACATTGCTCGCCCGGTAGCCGGGCCAGGGCGTGCCCACCTGCTTCGGCGACTTCTGTGCCACCGGCGGGGTCAGCGGATTGCCGCAGGCGCAGCGGACCCGGGGGACGCCCCGGTCGTCGACGAGCACCGCCGTGCCCGCCTGGAGCACCGCCTGGAAGGCCACCGGACGGCCGTCGCGGTAGCCGTGGTTGGTGACCCGGGTGTCCACCCGCAGCTGGACCGGTGTCAGGGACCGCAGATAGTCCGGGACCTCCCCGGCTGTACGTCCGAGGACCGAGGCGAACGCGGCGGTCTTGGCCGGCTCCTCGGTGAGGTAGCTGATCTGGCGTTCGACGTCACAGCTGGCGATGTGGCGGGTGCCCCCGTAGAGCCCGGGCGTCGACCCCTGCACACTGCGCGCCGCGTAGGCGGTGGTGCCGCTGGGGCTGGGGAGTGCCGGGGGCGACTCCGTCGTGCCCTGGGTGTGGGCCGTGGAACGGGTGAAGGGGTCGGGGCCGGCCGAGGAAGTGCTCTGCAGGAACACCTCGCCGCCTGGCGCCGCCTGGTTCGATCCGCCCCCGCCACCCCCGCCGCGCTGGGTGAGGACGACGACGAGCGCGACCACCGCCACCAGGACCGCGGCCAGCGAGGTGACTTTGGGTACGGAACGCCACCAGGGGCCCCCGCCTCCGCCGCCTCCCGCGCCTCCTCCACCGCGCGCGGCGCCCCCGCCCGTACCGCCACCCCCGCCCGTACCGCCGCCGTCACCCCTGCCGCCTCGGCCCGCGCCTTTGCCCGTACCGTCGTCGGACGGCGGCCCGGCGGCCGGCGGGGGAGCGGCCGGGCCGGGCCGCGCGCCACGGTCCGAGAGCGGCCCCGACGGCGGCCCCGTGGGAGGCACCGAGGGGCGGTCGGACGGTGGGTGGGGCGTCACGTCGATTCCCTTTCTTCCGTTTTGCGCTCATTGTGTGCGCCGCCCGGAGGCCGCCCGCAAGCGGACCGCATCCGCCCGTATTAGCGTGACCGGGGTGAGCCCACCGCTCCCCGCCCCCGCCGTACCGCCCGCCCCCGCCGACCCGTCCGGGCGTCTCGTCCACGGTCTGACGGCCGCCCTCGGCGCGGTCGTCACCGGCTTCGTGGCCATGGGGGTCACCGCCGCCCTCGGCCTGTGGGCGGCCGGTGCCACCGGACTGCCCGGCGGCGGAGACGCCTTCACCGCCGTCGTCGCCGCGGCCGTCGTGATGGCCGCAGGCGGACAGATCGCACTCGCCGGCGACGCGAGCAGCCTGGCCGGCGCCCGGGGCGAACTCACCGCCATGCCGCTCACCGTCACCCTGGTGGGCGCGCTCGTCACCGGCGCCCTGTTCCTGCGCCCGCTGCGCCACCACGCCGTCGCCCGCGCCCGCGACCTGCTCGCCCTGGCCGTCCCCACCGTCGTGTTCTGGCTGGCCGCGCTCGCCGGCCTGGCCACCCTGGCCCGCCACGACTTCCCGCTCACCTTCGGCGCCGGCCAGAAGCCCGCCGGCGACCTCGGCGAGCTGGTACGGCAGCTTCTCGCCGCCGCCCGCCCCACCATCGGCTTCCGCACCGACCTCGGCCCCACGCTCTGGTACGGCCTGCTGTGGATCCTCGGCGTCCTCGTCGTCGCCGTGCTGGTCTCCCGCCGCACCCCGCTCCCGCCCCGTTTCATCCGCCACCACCGGGCCGTCCGCCCCGCCGCGTCCGCGATCCTGCTGCTGTTCCTCGGATACGTGGCCGTCGGCCTGGTCATCGGGCTCGTCGTCGCCGCCACCAAGGGGCACCCCGCCGAGACCTTCGCCGTGCTGCTCCTCGGCCTGCCGAACGTCTGCTGGCTCGCCCTCGGCGTCGGCATCGGCGGCTCCTGGGAGGGCCGGGCCGAGGGCCCGTTCGGGCTGCCCATGCCGCAACTCCTCGACCGCGTCCTGCGCGGCGGCGACGGCGGCAGGGAGCTGTCGACCGTCGATCTGTCCACCCTCGCCTCCCACGACGGGCGGGCCTGGTGGTTGCTGCCGATCGCCGCCGTGTTCGTGCTCGGCGCGGCGGTCGTCATGGCCGCCCGCTCACCGGCCGGCGTCCGGCCCGGGCGGCACGCCCTGCACCTGGGGGTCGCCTTCGCCGCCGCGATGCTGGTGATCGCCCCGCTGACCCTGGTCGAGGCCCGCTTCGGCCTGTCGGTCATCGGCATCGGAGACCTCGCGGCGCTCGGCGCCGTGGTGCTGCTCCGCCCGCACATCTGGGGCCTGGTCGGTCTCGCCCTGTTCTGGGGGCTCGTCGCCGGATTCCTCGGCGGACTCCTCGCGGCCCCGCTCCGCCGGCGTGCCGGGACCGGGACGCCCTGACCCGTTCAGGCCGTACCCGGGCCCGACAGTGCGGTGGGAGGCGCGGTGCCGGTACGCCGTTCACAGCTCCCGGAACACCGGCCGCGCCCACCCGGGCGGCTCCGGCGGCGGGCCCGGCGCCCCGCCCGTACCGGCCCCCGCGGCGATCCGCGCGTCCGCCCCGGGCATCGCGCCCTCCAGTACGGCCCGCAGCTCCAGGGCGAACTCCAGGCACGTCCCGTACCGCTCCTCGGGCGCCTTGGCCAGCGCTTTCGCCAGCACCGCGTCCACGGCCTCGGGCAGCTCTGCGCGCTCGGCCGACAGCGCGGGCGGCGGATCGTACTGATGTGCCCACAGCAGCGCCATGTCGTCGTCCCGGCGGAACGGCGGCGCCCCCGCCAGCGTCTCGAAGACCACGCACGCCAGGCTGTAGACATCGCAGCGGCCGTCCACCGGTCTGCCGGAGATCTGCTCCGGCGCCACGTAGTCCAGCGTCCCGACGAACTGCCCGACCGTCGTGAACCCGGTCAGCGACAGGGACTTCTTCGTCAGGCCGAAATCGGTCAGGTAGACGTGCTCCGGATGGTCCCGGTCGGTGCCCTCCGCCACCAGGATGTTGCCGGGCTTCACATCCCGGTGCACCAGATCGTGGGCGTGCGCCGCGTCCAGGGCGGAGGCCACCTGCACCGCGATCCGCCCCGCGGCCACCGGCTCCAGGGCGCCCCGCCGGTCGAGCAGAGCCCGCAGGTCGAGCCCGGGGACGTACCGCATCGCGATGTACAGCACCCCCTCCGTCTCGCCCGCCTCGAAGACGGGCACGATGTGCGGGTGGTCGATCGCCGCCGCCACCCGCGACTCGTGCGCGAACCGCCGCCGGAAGGTGTCGTTGCGGGCCAGCTCGGGTGCCAGCAGCTTCAGCGCCACGGTCCGGTCCAGACGCAGATCGCGCGCCCGGTAGACCACGGCCATGCCGCCGCGCCCGATCTCCGCCTCCACGCGGTAGCCGGCGATCCGCCGGCCGATCAGGTCCGACTCCCGGCCGACGGGCAGCCCGGGCCCGGTGCCGCTCATCCGCCCTCACCCCGATCGCCGGGCCGGCCGGGTCGGCCGGGCGAGGGCTCGCGCACCACGCGGGTCGGCTCGTGTACGGGGCCCGGGGCGCGGCCCGGGGCGGGACCGGGGTCCGGTGCGCGTACGGTGTCAGCCCCGCCGGGCGGCCCGGACTCCGTCCCCGCTGCCGGTTCCGTTTCCGGCTTCCGTTCCGTTTCCTGCGCGTCCCCGGGAGCCGGGGCCGATGCCGTCGAGGGCGGCGCCGAGGCCGTGTACGTACCGAGCCCCCTGCCGTCGCAGTACACCCACCGCTCGTGCTCCGCGTCGTACAGCCACAGCGACTCCCCGTCGACGACCATCCCCACCCGCAGCCTCCGGGTGCGCCGCCGGAAGGTCTCGCCGTCCGATCGCCCCGTCGCCAGTTCCTCCGCCGCTCGCCGGTAGCGGGTCAGCGCGTCCGCCGCCCGGCCGATCAGTGGGCGTGGATCGGCCGTCCGGGTGAGGGGACCGCTCGCGGCGGGCGGATCGGCCGGTACGGAGACGAGGAGCCGGGCGTCGACCCAGGTCGACCAGCCGTTCGAGCACAGCACCCGGCCCCAGTCGCCGGCCCGGTCGAGCAGCCGCACCGGCAGGAACGCGTCCAGCGGCTCCGCCGGCAGCGCCGGATCGGGCGCTTCCCAGGTGGGCAGGCCGTCGCGCGGGACCACATGGGTGGGCCGGAAGACCGTCTCGTCCGCCGCGCTCTCCTCGCCGGTCCGCGTCGTCGCGGACTCCGGCGGGTACCCCGGGACGAGCTGGGGCGGCTCGCTGTCGGCGGCGGGCCCGGGGGCCGTGCCTCCGGGTGCCGTGGTCGCGGCTTCCGTCGTACGCGTGGCACCGTCGGCGCCCGTACCTCCCGTATCGTCCGCGCCACCCGTGCCGTCCGTACCGTCCATGCCTTTCAAGGGCGTCCTACCTCCGCATCACGACCGGCTCGTGGCGCCGCAGCAGCCACGCCACCACGAGCCCGAGCACGACGCACAGCGCGACCAGCATGCCCATGTCGAAGAGCCAGGCGCCCACCGTGTGCGCCATCAGCGGGTCCGCCGTTCGCGGGCCCGGCACGGTCGCGTGGATGTCGATCGTCGCGCCCATCGCCGCGAACGCCCACCGGGACGGCACCAGCCAGGCCAGCTGCTCCAGGACCGGGGTGCCCCGTACGTCAAGGAGCGCTCCGCAGAAGACCACCTGCACGATCGCGAGGAGGACGAGCAACGGCATCGTCACCTCCTCCTTGCGCACCAGGGCGGAGACGAACAGCCCGAGCATCATCGCGGTGAACGCGAGCAGCGCCACCGCCAGGGTCAGCTCGACCAGCGGTGGCAGGAGCACACCCCGGCCGCCGGGGGTGTCGAGCGGGACGCCGACGAGGGCCACCAGGGTCAGGACCACCGCCTGCACGACCGTGACCGTGCCGAGGACGACCACCTTCGACATCAGATACGCGGAGCGGGACAGGCCCACGGCTCTCTCACGTCGGTAGATGGAACGTTCCTTGACCAGCTCGCGCACCGCGTTCGCCGCGCCCGTGAGCACCCCGCCCACACAGAGGATGAGCAGGACGTTCATGGTGGAGTCGGCGTTCAGGCGGCCCTCGGACAGGGCGCGGGCCATCGCGCCCATGACGAACGGCAGCGCCACCATGATGACCAGGAAGGTCCGGTCGGCGGACAGTGCCGCCGCGTACCGCCGGACGAGGGTACGGAGCTGGGAACCCCAGCTCTGCGCCTTCGGCGGCGCGAGCCGCGTGGCCCGCTGTGCCCTCGATACGCCGCCAGGGGGCCGTGTGCCGGGTTCCGGCGCGCCGCCGGGACGTGGTCCGGCGAGCGGAGCGCCGGGCGGCCCGGCGGAGGTGCCCGCCTCCTCGACGTAATGGCGGTGGATCGGGGAGCGGCGGAACAGACCGGCCCAGTCGCGGTCCCGGTCGTGCTCGAATGCCTCGAACGCCTCCGGCCACTGCGTGTAGCCGAAGAAGCCGAGCGCGTCGCCGGGCGGCCCGTAGTACGCGACCCGGCCGCCGGGCGCGAGCACGAGCAGCCGGTCGCAGACGTCCAGACTCAGCACGCTGTGGGTGACGACGATGACGGTACGGCCGTCGTCGGCGAGCCCACGCAACATGTGCATGACCGAGCGGTCCATGCCCGGGTCGAGCCCGGAGGTCGGTTCGTCCAGGAAGAGCAGGGAGGGTTTGGTGAGCAGCTCCAGGGCCACGCTCACCCGTTTGCGCTGGCCGCCGGACAGACTGTGGATGGGCAGCGCGGCCCGTTCCGTCAGCCCCAGTTCGTCGATCACCTCGTCCACCCGGTCGCGTCGCTCGGCGGGGGTCGCGTCCTCGGGGAAGCGCAGCTCGGCGGCGTAGCCGAGGGCCCGGCGGACGGTCAGCTGGAGATGCAGGATGTCGTCCTGCGGGACGAGGCCGATCCGGTGCCACAGCTCGGGATAGTCCTGGTAGAGGTCGCGGCCGTCGTACAGGACGGTGCCCCGGTCGGCGGGGCGCAGCCCGGTGAGCGCGTTCAGCAGGGTCGACTTGCCCGCGCCCGACGGGCCGACGACCGCGAGCAGGCTCTTCTCCCCGACGGGGAAGGACACCCCGTCGAGCAGGGTCTTGCGGCCTCGGTCGACGGTGACGGCCAGTTCCTGGACGTCGAGCGAGACCTCGCCGGTGTCGGTGAACTCGACGAGCGAGCCGTCGATCAGGAAGTACGCGCGGTGTCCGATGCCGACGAGATCCTCGGCGGTCACCCGCGCGTCGGTGACGGGCCGGCCGTCGAGGAAGGTGCCGTTGTGGCTGCCGAGGTCGTGGATGCGGTACGTGCCGTCGGGTTCGGCGATCAGCTCGGCGTGCCGGCGCGAGACGGTCAGATCGTCGATCACCAGGTCGTTGTCGGGGGCCCGGCCGATTCGCACGGTGCGGGCGGGCAGCGGCCGGACGGAGGTGGGGCGGCGGAAGGCGCCGGTGAGGGCGGGGGACGCGACGGCGGCGGAGGAGGGCCGGGGCGGGGAGGGGGCTGCGGCTGCCGGAGCTTCGGTGACCGGCTCCGGTTCGGCGGGCGGTTCCGGCGGCTGCGGCTCGGAGGCGGCAGGTTCGGCGGCCGGCTGATCGGCGCCGGGAGATGCTGGGGCTGGGGCGGGCGGTGACGGCGGTACGGGAGGTGGGGCCGGCGGCGCCGCTTCCCGTATGCGTACGGGCTCGGAGGCCGGGGCGTCGGGTGCGGGGGGAGTGGTCGGTCGCAGAGCCGCCCTCGGACCGTCCTCGCGATGGCCGAAGCGGAGGACCGTTCCCGCGCCGACCACGCTGAGCCCCACCCGATGACCGTCGGCGAACGTGCCGTTCGTACTGTCCTGGTCCTCCAGCGTCCAGTGGCCGCCCACCGCCCGCAGCACCGCGTGGTGCCAGGACACCCGGGCGTCGGCCAGGACGATGTCGCTGGTGGGGTCGCGTCCGATGCGATAGACGCGGCGCGCGTCCAGGACGGTCGCGTCCCCGTCGGTCGTCAGGACCAGGGCGGGCGCGGAGGGCGCGACAGACCGCTCTCCCATACGTCAAGCCTATCGTCGGCGGTCGGACCGTGCCCGGGATGGGCGCCGGTATCGTGAGCGGCCGACCCACCCGCGGCCCGCCCCGGCCGGGGAGCGAAGGAGAACCACCCGTGCCGAAAGGTGTCACCAAGCGCCGGCCCCGTACCCGCGCGGCCCTGCTGCGGGCGGCCCTGGAGACCTTCGCCGAGCACGGCTTCCACGCGGTGTCGATCGAACAGATCTGTGAGCGCGCGGGTTTCACGCGCGGCGCGTACTACTCCAACTTCGCCAGCAAGGAAGAACTCTTCCTGGCCCTCTTCGACGAGCACGGCGCGCGCGTCGTCGAGCGCCTCGCCGCGGCGGTCGATGCGCTCGCACCCGAGGAGTGCACCCTGGAGCGGCTCGCCGAGCTGGTCGCGCGGGTCGAACCGGACGAGCGCGACTGGTATCTGGTGAGCATGGAGTTCACCCTGCACGCCATCCGTGACCCAGGGGCCGCGCGGGTCCTCGCCCGGCACGAGGCCCGGCTGCGCGCCGAGATCGCCCGGGGGCTGGAGCTGGTCGTACGCCGGGGAGGCCGTGAACTCGCCGTGGACGCCGACCGGTTCGCCCGCCTTGTCGTGGCCCTGCGCGAGGGCGCTCTCGCGCAGAGCTATGTCGAACCGGACGTACTTCCGCCGGGCAGTCTCGAACGCGACTTCCTGCCCGGGCTGTTGGAGTCGGTCACCCGGCGGACGTAGGGACGGGCCGTACGGTGGGCGCCGTGCCGCTAGGGCGTGTTTCGAAAGTCCCTCCTGGCCTGCGCCGCCTGGCACGCCCTCCCCCGTAGCCCTTCGGGCACGGGAGGTGCCCCCACGCTGCGTTGTCGGAGTCATCCAAGTACGCCCAGTACGAGGATGA
>NZ_JBEYZX010000029.1:0-88669 GCF_040646255.1 Streptomyces sp. NPDC046203
CGTAGGTGCGCTCGTAGCGGGTGTGGACCGTGCCGTCGGCGTCCTTGACGACGTCACGGACGACCAGCTTCTCCTGGCCGCCGAGGCCGATGGCCTGGGCGGTGGCGTCGGCGCCGGACTGGGCGTCCTGGAGGGCGGTGGCACGCTGCGAGGCGCTGAGGGCGACCGAGGTCGCGCCGGCCTCGCGCGGGGCGCCGGCGCTGGCGGAGCCGGTCTGGACGCCGATGACGACCATGGCCGCCGAGGCGAGCAGGGCGGCGGCGCGGACGGTGGTACGGCGGGGCGAGGACTGCAGGCGGTTCACGCGGGCTCCTTCGCTGCGAGGGGCAGGGCGTGGGGGGCGTGGCTGAGAGCGTGCCAGCGAGTCGACGCGATGGGCAGGTATACAACAAGCCTTTGCCCGGGCGGTCGCACCGGAGGCCCGATGAACCGAGGCGTCCGGATGGCCGCGTTCGGATCGACTAGCGGACCGGGTGAAGACGACGGCGGCGGTGACGTCCCCCACACGAGTGGCGACTCGCGCGCCTTCCGCTGGACCGCCGGTCAGGGCTCCTGTCAGGCTCCGCCTCATGGAGATACTCGATGTCCTGACCAGCATGGCGAAGACGGGCCGGCTGGGCCCGGTGTTCAGCGGAGCCGACTGGAGCGATGTGACCGCGGTACTCGGCGAGCCGTGGGACATCGGAACAATGAGCCGGGACACGGAGTGGCCGAGGCTCTTCGCCTACGGAGACCTGGAACTGAGTGTCTGCCGCTGCCGCAAGGTCTCCCTCATCTGCGTCCAGACCTGGCGTGACGTCGTCGAACTCCCCCCGTCGATTACCGGAGGGACGGGCACCTTCCCGGGCGGGATCGGACACACGGACGTCGTTGCCGCCTTGGACAAGGCCGGCTGTTCCTGGGAGCCCTACCCGCCGCTGACCTTCGGCGACCAGTGCTCGCTCACGGCGATCCCGTCAGGCGCGAACTTCACCTTCGAGATCCCCGAAGGCGAGGAACCGGTGCTGAACGTCATGGGCCTGCCCGGCGACGGACACGACTGCTCTGCACGGACTTCAGGTCGAGGCCGCTGACACAAAGCGCCGTCGAAACTCGTGGATATTCATCGCCCCAGCGCTCGACTCCGGGGGAGGCAGTTCGAAGAGAATCCCTAATCCTCCCACGCGGTGTAGTGGCTGGCCGGATTCACCAGATAGCGCACCGTGGGCCGGGCGAGATGCGCCACGCGGTGGGTGCGGGCGTAGCGGCGGATCAGTTCCCAGTCCTCGCGGGGCAGCACCCGGGGAGTGCGGCGGAGTCTGCTGAAGTGGAGGGCGGGGGTGCGCCGGGCGACGAACGCGTTGGTGTCGAGGAAGGCCACGTGAGCGGCCCGGCGCCGGTCGAACGGCACGGACAGGACGTCCCGTTCGGTGCCGTCCGGGTGGATCCGGCGCAGCGCGGTGTAGACGCCGTCCGGTCCGCCGGGGGCGTCGAGGGCGGCCAGGGCGTGTTCGAGGTGATCGGGTTCCCACTCGTTGTCGTCGTCCAGGAAGGCCACGTACGCCGAGTCGGTGAGCCGGATGCCGATGTTGCGCACCACTCCGGCGACACCGGTGTTGCGGCACAGCGAGACGGCGAACAGCCGCTCATCGGAAGGTAGTTCAGCCAGGCCGGCACCGTCGTCGACGACGAGGACGACATGGTCGCGCACGGTCTGGCCGAGGGCCGAACGCACCGCCCGCCGCAGGGCCTCGGGGCGGCGGTGGGTGGCGACGACGGTGACGACCCGCGCGGCCGGGCGGCGCCCGAGGGCCCGGGCGAGCCGGGCCGTCTCCGCGTCCTCGAACCGGCGCAGCCGCCAGGCGGTGGGCGCCAGCAGTACCTTGTTGCGCAGCTCGTAGAGGACGAGCCAGCCGAAGCGCCGCTTGAGCAGTTCCCAGGGGGCCCGTAACACCCGTCGCATCACAGGCGGTTGCGGACGGCCGTGAGGGACTTCGTCAGGCCGCCGACCCGCTCGGCGAGGATCACGGAGCGCGGGAAGAGGTGGCGCATCTCGGCACGGGTGAGCAGATCGATGTTGATGACCGCGTCCATGCCCTCCTCGGGCGTGGCGGGCCGGCTGTGGGTGAGCGGCCAGTGCCGGACGAGCTTCGCCTGCGCGGCCAGCGGCAGGAACTGGAAGCCGGGGGCCAGGAAGTGCGGCTCGACCGGAAAGTAGCGGTACGGAGTCTGCACCCAGTGCATCGGCGCGAGTTGCTCGATCGCGGCGACGAACCGGCGACGCTGGCTCGGGCCGCCGACGTGCTCGATCGTGGAGTTGGACACCACCAGGTCGAACTCACCGAGTTTGGCGGGGACGTCGGGGTCGGTCACGTCGGCGATCTCCGCGCTCATCCAGCCGGGCAGCACGTCGGGGTGCGGTTCCAGGTTGACCAGGTGCACCCGCAGCGGCCGGAGCGGGGAGCGCAGCCAGTTCTCGGCGGTGCCGCCGAGGTCCACCACCCGCATCTCCTCGATGCCGGGGAAACAGGCGCGGAACCGCTCCCAGCGGGCGGCGCGGAACCGTTCGCCGAGCGAATCGGGGGCGTCGACGAAACGGGCGCGGAGGGCACGGATGCCGGACATCGCATCAACCACCTGGGGTCGAAAGAGGCGGATCGAAAGTGGAAAGGCGGTGCGAGAGGAGAGGTGGTGCGAGGGGAGAGTGGATCGGCTCAACCGTAGTCGTGGCAAGGGGATTTATCAGGTGATCGCGTGATCCACTCGCGCCTGTTTCCCCTCCGGGAAGCACGGCTCCGGCCGTCACTGCTTCGGCGCGGCCACCGGGGTTCCGTCCGCCATCCGGTTGCCCCGCCAGACGTTTCCCTCGCCCGTCGGATTCCAGTAGGCGACCGGCCCGTACTTGCCGCCGTTCGGGTAGTACTGCGACGAGAAGACGTTGTCGGTGACCTCGATGCCGGTCGCGTCCTTGCCACCCGCGTACAGGCTGTACGCGCCGCCCGCGAGCCAGTTGTCGTCGACGACGGTGTGGGTGACGGGCGCACTGTCCGCGAAGAGCCCGACGGCGGCGGAGGCACCCTGGTCGACCGGGGTCGGGTTGAGCAGCGTGTTGTGCCGGATGGTCAGCTTGCCCTTGCCGCCGCCGTTGCTGATGACGGCGTTGGTGTGCTGCCACTCCCCGCCCAGGTTGTGGAACGGGGCGATATCGTGGACGTAGTTGTCGTGGATGTCGCCCTGCCCCATGGACAGGGCGTCGCCGAAGACGGAGACGTCGCAGAAGCCGACCTCGACCGGGCTGGTGCTCATGTTGGAGACGGCGTAGTCGGATCCGCCGTTGTCCGGTCCCTTGCCGGGGACGGCGGTGATGGTGGTGTGCAGGACGCGCAGTCCGGTGTAGCCGGGCCGCAGATTGATGCCCCACCAGTTGGTGGAGGTGATCCTGCTGTCGACGACGGTGACGTCGTTGGCGTAGATGTCCAGGGAGCCGGTGATGTCCCAGCCCTTGATCACCGTGCCGTCGGTGCGGATGGCGGCGTTTCCGGTGGACTGCGGGGTCAGGGTGGTGGTCCGCGGGCCGGTGGTGGTGGCGTCGGGGTAGCCGCAGGCACGGGGGCTCGCACAGCCCTTCCGCGCGGCCGGTTTGCCGTCGGCGCCACCGCCCTGAGGAGTGCCCGAGGCATGGGGTTCGGTGAGGGCGCGCGCGTCGCACAGCGCGGCACCGCCGAGGCAGAGCACCTGCTGGCCGAGGCCCGTGAAGGTGAAGAGGGAGAACAGCAGGACGGCGGCGAGCAGGGTCGCTGTGAGCAGGGTGCGGCGGCGGCCGGGTCGGGCCAGGGGACTCACCTCATCGTTCTCGTGCCGGACCGGCCGGCTGGTGCGGTGGCGCAGGTGCGGAGTCGGGAGCGGGAGCCGGCGCCGTGGCAGTGGCAGCGCCGGCAGTGGCGGTGGCCGCACCGGAGGTCGCGGTGGCGGGTGTCGGTACGGAGTCGGCCGGGGGCAGGTCCGGGACGGCGGCCGGGACGGCGGCACGGGTCCGGCGGCGCCGGTCGAGCGCGCCGCGCACCAGTGTGCGGCCGGGCAGGGCGCACAGCCCGTATCCCACGAGCCCGACGACGCTCGTGGCGCACAGCGCGAGGGGCCCCTCCCCCAGCCGGCCGCGGCCCAGCACCAGCAGGACCGCCATCACCACCCCGCCCAGCACGGGCCGGGCGCACACCCGCAGCAGCGCGCGGGTGGCGATGCCGCCGCGCCGCAGGGCGGCGAGGAAGGCGGGCAGGACGATCAGTCCGGCGACCACGACATGGCCGACGGCGACGGTCCCGATCCCACCCGCCCGGGCGGCGAGCGTCAGCGCCGGGACCAGGGTGACCAGCCAGATCCCCTGGATCAGCAGGAGCGAGCGGCGTCGGCCGACGGCGACGAGACAGTCGTACGTCAGCTCGGCGGCGATCCGGGCGAGTCCGAGGGCCATCAGCCAGGGCAGCGCCGCGGCGGCGGGCCGCCACTTCGCCCCGTACACCAGCTCGACCAGCGGCCCGGCGAGCGCGGCGAGCAGTACGCAGGCGGGCACGGTCGCGGTCATCAGGAGGCCGAGGGCGCGGGCGAAGCCGTCGGACAGGGCCTTCGGGGAGTCGGCGAGCCGTGAGAATCCGGCGAAGGAGACCCGGCGCGCGGTCTCGGAGATGACGCGCACCGGCCAGCCCGCCATGTTGAAGGCGAGCATGTAGTAGCCGAGGGCGACATTCCCGAGGACAGCGCCGACGATCATGGCGTCGGCGTTGACGACGGCGAGCGAGAGAAGGCTGGCCCCGGCGAGCGGCAGCCCGAACCGCAGCAGTTCCCGGGCCTGGGCTGGATCCCAGCCGAAGCGGAGCATGCCGGGCGCGGCGAACGCGCAGCCGGCCAGGGCCACCACGTTCCCGGCGACGGCGCCGCACGCGAAGCTCAGCGCGCCCTGGCCCTGGAGGGCGAGCAGCAGCGTCACCCCCGTGCTGACGACGAAGTTGAGGGCGTCGATCACCATCCGGCGGCCCTGGCGGAACTCCCGGGTGAGGACGCCGGCGGGCACCTGCGACAGGCCGTCGAGCACCAGGCACAGGCACATCACCCGCAGGACGACGGTGGCCTCGGGGGCGCCGAGCAGCCCGGCGACGGCCGGTGCGGCGGCGAACAGGGCCAGGTAGAGGAGGCCGCTGGACAGGGCGCTGAGGCTGAGGACGGTGGGGGCAAAGCGGCGTACGTCACCGTTCCAGCGCACCACGGCGAGGGTGACGCCGAGTTCGTTGGCGGACAGCAGCACCATGAGGACCGTCTGGGCGACGCCGTAGACGCCCCAGGCCGCCGGATCGAGGACGTAGCGGACCAGGATGATGCCGGTGGCGAAGTTGCCGAGCCGCATCACCATGGTGTTGATCAGGCTCCAGCGGGTGGCGGAGCGGACCTTGCTGCCCAGCGTCTCCACGCCCGGCCCGTCGGGCGCCTCGGGCCCCCAGGACTCCTCGGCCACCGGGAATTCCCGGGATTCCAGGGCGCCTTGCGACTCCTGGGAGCCCCGAGAGTCCTGGGTTCCCTGGGGCTCCAGCAGCTCCCGTAACCCCTGAGGGTCCCGCGATTCCTGGAGTGCCGGGGACCCTTGAGGTACTGGAGACGCATGGGATGACGGGGACGCCTGGGGTGCCGGGGACGCCTGGTCGGGGGCGTCGTTCCGCATCGGGGGCTCCTCTTGGCCGGGGTCCGCCCGGGCCGGTCACTTGACCCAGGACGGCGGGCGCCGGGCGGGGCCGGTCCCGGGGGCCGGTCGCACGGGCAGCTGGACGGTGGGCTGGTCGCGCTGTTCGTACGGGGGACGCTGGTCCGGCAACGCGTGGCGCTCCCCCGGCCGTTCGGGCCGGGCGGCGCGCGGGGCGGGCCCGTCGCCGCCGCCCGGACCCTGGCGGTGCCGGGGGGGCGTGGCGGTGCCCCGGCCCCGGCGGCGGGCCTCCGCGAAGAAGGTCGCCACCAGGCTGAGGACGATGCCGAGCCCCCCGCCCATCACCAGGTACTGGATGGTGGACTTGAGCTGGGCCTCGGGTTTCTGCGGCGGGACGATGGTGGTGATCCGGATCATCGCGTCCGGGGCCACCTTCTGGTCCGCCTGGAGTTCCTGGAGCCGCTTGCCCGTGAACGCCATGAGCGTCCGGTTCCCCCCGAGGACCGCCGCCGGGTCGTGACCGGTGACGGTGATCCAGAGCAACGGCCCCTGTGCGTTGTCCGCGATCTTCACCTCGTACTTCTCGGTGAGCCCCGCGCGCTTCAGATCCGCCTTCGCCGCATCGGAGTTGACGTTGCGGGCAAGGCTGTCGGCCATGCCGGTCAGCGACGGTTCCATGCTCAGGAACGGATTGCCGTCGGCCGCCGCTCCCTTGCGGGAGTTGAGCAGCGCGACGGTGCTCTGCGAGCTGTACGAGACCGGCAGCACCCGCCAGGCCCCCACGACGAGCCCGGCGGTGAGCAGCAGCCCTGGCAGCAGGACGTACCAGCGTCGTCGCATGACCCGGAAGATCTCTGCGAGGTCCATGGCGTTTCCCCCCTGCGCCTGGTGCGGCGGCCCTCAACTACCGTGTCCTCAAAGAGGATAAAGGTGATCCTCGGCGATCGCGGGACTGTTGGCGCGGCCGGTCTTGACCATCGTGTCGCTTTGCTCACCGGCCGTGCTGATCCCGCCCGGTGTCGGTGGGCCTGGGCCGGCCGGCCGCCGTACCGCCCTCCAGGATCACCCGGGCGATCCGCTCCCCCGCCCGGCCGTCCCAGAGTCCGGGGCGGCGGGGCGGTGGCGGGTCGGCGAGGATCCGGAGCGCGGTGGCGGTGATGCGCTCCGGATCGCGGCCCGCGAGGACGTTGGTGCCCTGGTCCACGGTGATGGGGCGCTCGGTGTTGTCCCGCAGCGTGACGCAGGGGACGCCGAGCGCGGTGGTCTCTTCCTGGACGCCGCCCGAGTCGGTGAGCACGATCCGGGCGCCGGCCTGGAGGGCGACGAAGTCCAGGTATCCGGCGGGCGGTACGAGCCGGACACCCCCGGGGACGCCGAGCGCGGTCAGCTTTCCGGCGGCCCGGGGGTGGACGGGCAGGACGAGCGGGCAGTCGGCGGCGATCTCGCCGAGGGCCTTGAGGAGGCCGGTGAGGACGGCGGGGTCGTCGACGTTCGCCGGGCGGTGGAGCGTGACGAGCCCGTACGTGCCCGGCTCGTGTCCGAGCCGGGCGAGGACGTCGGAGGCGGCGGCCCGCTCCCGGTTGGCGAACAGGGTGTCGATCATGACGTTGCCGACGACGTGGATCTGGTCGTCCCGGTACCCCTCGGCGCGCAGGTTGTCGGCGGCGTCGGGGGACGGGGCGAGCAGATAGTCGCTGAGCCGGTCGGTGGCGACCCGGTTGACCTCCTCGGGCATCGACCAGTCGCGGCTGCGCAGCCCCGCCTCGACATGGGCGAGCAGCGGCCCGGCCTTGGCGGTGACCAGGGCGCAGGCGAGGGTGGAGTTGACGTCGCCGACCACCACGACGGCGTCGGGGGCGAGGGTGTCGAGGAGCGGCTCGAAGGCGGTCATGACGCGGGCGGTCTGGGTGGCATGGCTGCCGGAGCCGACGCCGAGGAAGTGGTCGGGCGGGCGCAGTCCGAGGTCCTGGAAGAAGACCTCGTTCATGGCCGGATCGTAGTGCTGTCCGGTGTGGACGAGGACGGTCTCGGCGCCTTGGGCCTCCAGGGCGTCCAACACCGGTTTGATCTTCATGTAGTTGGGGCGGGCGCCCGCGACGCAGACGATGCGCTGGGGGGTCGGGCTCATGGGGTCAGAGCACCTCGATCCGGGGACCGCTCAGCCGGCGGCGGCAGTCCAAGACGTAGGGGGCGTGGGCCTCGACGAGGTCGTAGTCGAAGGCGTCGTGGTCGGTGAGGAGCAC
Source organism: Streptomyces sp. NPDC046203 (assembly GCF_040646255.1). Classification (NCBI taxonomy): domain Bacteria; kingdom Bacillati; phylum Actinomycetota; class Actinomycetes; order Kitasatosporales; family Streptomycetaceae; genus Streptomyces; species Streptomyces sp. NPDC046203. The sequence continues at coordinate 7,912 of NZ_JBEYZX010000029.1, forward strand.
CACCGCGTCGGCGGCGGTCAGTTCCTCCTCGGTGAGTTCGACCCGGACGAGCCGGGGGTCGACGCGGTGGTTCTCGACGACGTGCGGGTCGGCGGCGCGGACCTCCGCGCCGAGGTCGAGCAGCAGCCGCGAGATCCGCAGGGCGGGCGACTCGCGGGCGTCGCCGGTGTTCTTCTTGTAGGCGAGACCGAGGAGCAGCACGCGCGAGCCGTTCACGGACCGTTTGCGGGTGTTGAAGGCGTCGATCAGCCGGCGGGCGACGAAGTCGGGCATGTGGCTGTTGATGTCGTTGGCGAGTTCCACGAAGCGGAAGCTCTGGCCGAGTTCGCGCTGGACCCGCCAGGACAGGTACGACGGGTCGATGGGCAGGCAGTGCCCGCCGACGCCGGGTCCGGGGGTGAAGCGCATGAAGCCGAAGGGCTTGCTGGAGGCGGCGTCGATGGCCTGCCAGACGTCGATGTCGAGGTGGCGGGCGAACATCGCGATCTCGTTGACGAGGGCGATGTTGACGTGCCGGAAGGTGTTCTCCAGGAGCTTCGCCAGCTCGGCTTCCTTCGGCGAGGCGACGGGGACGGTGGTGTCCACGAGACCGTCGTAGAACTCCTGTACGGCCGTCAGCGAGGCCGGGCTCACCCCGGAGACGACCTTGGGGGTCTGCTCGAAGCCCCAGACGGGGTTGCCGGGGTCGATCCGCTCGGGGCTGTAGCCGAGATGGAAGTCGGTCCCCGCGACCAGCCCCGAACCCTCCTCCAAGAGGGGGCCGAAGAGTTCCTGGGTGGTGCCGGGATAGGTGGTCGACTCCAGGATCACGGTGGCACCGGGGCGCAGATAGCGGGCGAGGGCGCGGGCCGACTCCTCGATGTAGCGCAGGTCCGGGCTGCCCTCGTGCAGCGGGGTCGGTACGGTGACGACGGCCACGTCGAAGCCGCCGCAGTCGCGTACGGCGTCGGTGGCCCGGTAGCTGCCCGCCTCCAGGGCGGCGCGGAGCCGCTCGGAGGAGACGTCCTCGACGTACGACTCCCCGGCGGCCAGGCTCTTGACGCGTTCGGTGTCGACGTCGAAGCCGATCACCTCGTGGCCGGTCTCGGCGGCCCGGACGGCGAGCGGCAGTCCGACGTATCCCTGTCCCACGACGACGACGCGCATCACGATTCTCCCCTGCTTGCGGTGCTGATCGACGGTGCCGGTGTACGGCGGAGCAGCTCCCGTCCCGTCATCAGGGCGAAGGAGACGTTGGTGGTGAGGTAGCGGCGGCCGAGGCGGCGCGGTTCCTGGAGGGCCCGGTAGAGCCATTCGAGGCCGAGGCGCTGCCAGCGGACGGGGGCCCGGCGGGTGACGCCGGCGAGGACGTCGAAGGAGCCGCCGACGCCGTGGACGAGCCCGACCTTGGTGCGGGCACCGTAACCGGCGGTGAAGATCTCCTTCTTGGGCGATGTCATGCCGAGGAACAACAGCTGGGCGCCGCTGGCGGCGATCGCGTCGGCGACGGCTCCCTGTTCGCTGTCGTCGAAGTAGCCGTTCCGGCTGCCGGCAACGCGCAGGCCCGGGTGGCGGACGGCGATCCGGGCGAGCATCCGGTCGAGCGCGTCCTTTGTGGCGCCGAGGAAGTAGACCGACAGTCCGGTCTTCTCGGCTTCGGCGAGCAAACGCTCGAACAGGTCTATTCCCGCGACGCGTTCGGGCAGCGGGCGGCGGAGCAGCCGGCCGGCCCACACCACCGACTGGCCGTCGGCGAGGACCAGATCGCAGCCGGACACGGCGCGGAAGAGAGCGGGGTCGCGGCGCATGGCGACCAGCTTGGCGGCGTTGACGACGCCGATCTCCAGACGTTCGCCGGCGCGGACGGCGGTCAGACAGCGGTCGACGGTCTGGTCCAGGGTGAGGGCGTCGAGTGTGACGCCGAACAGGTTCCTGCGTAACGTCATCTCGCCTCGCCCCCGGTGGAGTTGGGGAACGCGTCGGGGCGCGCATCGGGGTGCGCCGGCCGCTGTCCGGGGAGGCCGCCGAGCCAGGCGTAGAGCATCCAGCCGAACTCGTACGGGCGGCACTCGCGGTCCACGGCGGCGGGCCGGAACACGCGGTCGAGCGGCCCCAGTCGCAGCCCCGGCAAAACCCGGGTGCCCAGGCCCCGGGCGGCCCGTACGGCCTTCTTCGGATCGCCCCGGTACACCTTGCGCCAGGTGACGCCGAGTTCGTCCCGGATCATCGGCTCGGGGCGCCCGGCGGCGGCGAGTTCGGGGACCTCGGTCATCCAGCGCAGACCGCGGCGGACCGCTTCGCCGAAGTCGCCGCCGCCGGCCTCGGCCAGGTCGAGCAGCGCGGTGGGGGCCATGGCGTGCTGGTGGACGCTGTAGACGGGGTAGCCCTCGACGACGGTGCCGCGCCGGGCGTCGTAGTGCCACCACCACTGGCCGCCGTCGCCCTGGAGGGCGCAGATCCGGGCGGCGCAGGCGTCGGCGGCGGCGAGCGCCTCCGGGTCGCCGTCGCCGCTCGCGTGGGCGCGGGCGAGGGCCTGGAGGGGGTAGGTCTGGTCGGCGAAGCAGCCGATGTGCGCGCGGTACCAGGGGGTCAGGCCCGGTCCGGTGGCGTGCGGGAAGAGCGGGCCGCGGCCGATCCGGGCACGCAGCAGCCGGTCGCGGGCGGCGGTGAGCCGGTCCTCGACGTCGACGGCCCGGGTGACGCGGGCGGCGGCGAGCGCGGAGAGCACCCAGGCGGCCTCCACGGTGTACTGGGGCGCTCCGGGCCGGTCCAGGGCGGCGACCCGGTCGAGCGCGTCGGACAGCTTGGGGTGGCCGGTCTCGGCGGCGGCCCAGGCGACCAGGGCGGCGTCACCGAGATTGCGCACCCCGGGAAGCCGCTCGACGAGCAGCCCGGTGAACTCCTCGGCGGTGCGGCCGCCGAGGACGGCGCGCTGGCGGTCGGCGGGCAGGAAGCGGACGCCGAGCGCGGTGATGGCGGCGTAGCGCAGGCTGGTGCCGCGCCGCTCCAGCGTCCGGGTGCCGTCGCCGGGGCGGCGCGCGGCGCGGGTGAAGACGAAGCCGTCCCCTTCGGGGAGGAGCATCAGCGGGAGTCCCCGTTCGGCCACATCGAGCAGCCGGTGGGTCAGCGCGTGGAGCGGTCGGTCCGCTCCCGCGAGCGCGGTGAGACGTGAACTGTCGGATATTCCGGGTGTGTTGACGTCACGATCGGACACACCCACCCCCCTCGGGTCGGTCCCGGACCAGAGCGGCTGGTCCGGATGGCTGGCTGTTCCACGCCGCCGGTCGGCGAACCGGCCGGTCGACGAGCCGTGGTGCGCTGGACGACGAGCGGTGCGCCGGGCGTGGAACGGGGCGAAGCAGCGTGCTGAGAACGAACGACGAGTGGAACGAAGGGCATGAGCGAAGGGCCGGGCGGCGCGCGACGGGGGCGGGGGCGGCGGCTGGTCGGTCCGCCGTTCCTCACTCCTCGCCGGCACGCACACGCGAAGCGGCCGTCGCGGTGCCTGTCGGGGCACCGTCCGGCCGGTCGCGCGGGCGTACGCGGGTGCGGCTATCCGGCGCGGTCGCCGGGCAGCCGATGACCTGGCTCCCCGGGCCGCGGCCGGCCCCGGGTATCCCCCACCCGGGCGGACCGGATCCCACGTGCGTGAAAAGACGGACAGTCGGCCTGGAAGCGTCGGTGCTTCGGCCTTCCGCCGGTGAAACCCCCCACGAACACCCCCTGCGCACAGCGCGGACGTTGTGCTCGACTCGCAGCGTACAACGGGAAGATAGGCGCACAACACGGTGACGATGACGCCTTTCGCGGAATTGGTGGCAAGCGGTCGCGAAGCCGTCCCGATCGCGCCCTTCGCACGGCGTCCAGCGGTTAGGGTCGGTCCGACGGCGATCCGCCGGACATCCTCTGGATTCGACCATCGCGCGCCCCGCCCACGGCAGTTGGAGACTCGCCCGTGTATCTGGCCGATCGCACCGCACCGCCCGACGCGACCCGCGCCCCGTCCGGCCGCCGGGCCCGCGGCACTCTCCGTACGCTCTCCCCGACCGTGCTGGCGCTCGGCACCGTCAGTCTGATCACGGACGTCTCCTCCGAGATGGTCACCGCCGTGCTGCCGCTGTATCTGGTGTTCGGGCTGGGACTCGGGCCGTTGGGCTTCGGCATGCTCGACGGCCTGCAGAACGGGGTGAGCGCGCTGGTCCAGCTCGCCGGCGGCCATCTCGCCGACCGGGTGCGCAGCCACAAGCTGGTGGCCGGCATCGGATACGGCCTGTCGGCGGTGGTGAAGCCGCTCCTCCTGGTCCCCCAAGTGGCCGCCCTGGGGGTGTCCTTGGCTCTGGACCGTACGGGCAAGGGCCTGCGCACCGCGCCGCGCGACGCGCTGATCTCGCTGTCCGCGCCGCCGGAGCGGCAGGGCCGGGCGTTCGGTCTGCACCGCGCGATGGACACCACGGGTGCGCTTCTCGGCCCGCTCGTCGCTTTCCTCATCCTCGGTGTGGCGTCCGGGGGTTACGACGCGGTGTTCGCGGTCAGCGGCTGTGTGGCGGCGCTCGGTGTGCTGGTCCTCGTCCTGTTCGTACCGGGCGGGCGGCACCTGGCGGCCCAAGCCGGCGCGCGAGGAAAGGAACCGGCCGGAAGGGCGCGCAAGTCACCGGCCGGGCAACTCCCGAAGCAACCGGCCGGGGAGACGGGCGGGGAAACGGGTGGGGAGAGCGGCGGGACCCGGGCGAAGGGGAGGCGCAAGACGCCGGCCGGCACTTCGGCGGACGCCGGGGAGGGCGGGGAGGGCGGGGAGGCACGGGTGGATCTGCGGGCCGCGCTCGGGCTGCTGCGGACCCGGCGGCTGCGGGCCCTGGCCGGCTGCGCGGTGCTGCTCGGCCTCACCACGGTCAGCGACGCGTTCCTCTACATCCTCCTCCAGCGCCGCGCCGGGGTCGGCGAACAACTGCTGCCCCTGCTGCCGCTCGGCACCGCCGCCGTGTTCCTGCTGCTCGCGCTGCCCGCCGGGCGGCTCGCCGACCGGATCGGCCGCCGGACGGTGTTCCTCGCCGGACACGCCGGGCTGCTGCTCGCGTACACCCTGCTGCTCTGGGCGCCCGCCACCCCGGCCCTGCCCTTCCTGGTCCTGGCCCTGCACGGCGTCTTCTACGCCGCCACCGACGGGGTGCTGCCCGCCGCTGTCGCCGCCGTGGTGCCCGCCCGGCTGCGGGCCAGCGGCATCGCGCTGGTCGGCACCGGTCAGGCACTGGCGCGTTTCTGCTGTTCCCTGGCGTTCGGCGCGGCGTGGGCGTCCTGGGGCGACGGCCCCGCCCTCGCCACGGCCACCGCCGGCCTCGCCTGCTGCGCGGCGGTCGCCGGCGTGGCCCTGCGTCCCTCGGGAGATCCACGATGACCCTCACCCCGCAGCGCCGACTGCTGATCCTCGCCCTGGGGGTGCTGCTCCTCGCGGGACTCGGCACCTGGGCGGTGGTCTCGGCGGCGGACGAGGCCGCGCGGGAGAACGCGCCGCGTCCGGGCGGCCCGGCGTACGCGAGCGGGACAGTCCGCCTGGACACACCGGGGCGGATGGTCTTCCGCACCACCGCGGCGGGGCCCCGGCACGACCGTCTCGTCTCCGTTGCGGCGACCGCGCCCGCCGGCGCCACCCGCACCGCCTCCCCGGTCGCCTGTCTGCGCTTCCACGCCGCCGCCGGAACCGGGGTCTGCCTCCAGGCGACCCGCACCCTCGGCCGCCCCACCTACCGCGCCCTGGTCCTCGACGCCGGGCTGCGCACCCGGCGCTCGATCGCGCTCGCCGGGGTCCCGAGCCGCGCCCGGGTCTCGCCCAGCGGACACCTCGCCGCCTGGACCGTCTTCGTCAAGGGCGAGTCGTACGGCACGGCCTTCTTCTCCACCCGTACGTCGATCCTCGACACCCGGACCTGGCGACTCGTCCCAAGCCTGGAAGAGTTCGCGATCACCCTGGACGGCCATCCGTACCGGAACGCCGACGTGAACTTCTGGGGCGTGACCTTCGCCCCCGACGACGACACCTTCTACGCCACGCTCGGCACCCGCGACCAGACCTATCTGGTCCGCGGATCGCTCACCGCCCGCACGGTCACCACCCTCGCCGAGAACGTGGAGTGCCCGTCCCTCTCCCCCGACGGCACCCGTGTCGCGTACAAGAAGCGCGTCCTCGGGAAGACCGCGCTGTGGCGCGAACACATCCTGGATCTGCGGACGTTGAAGTCGACGCCGCTCGCGGAACGGCACAGCGTGGACGACCAGGCGGTCTGGCTCGACGACCGGACCGTCGCCTACGCCCTGCCCTCCGCCGACGACGACCGGCCAGGCGCCGAGGACGTGTGGACCGTCCCGGCCGACGGCACGGGGACCCCGCGCGTCCTGCTGGAGGACGCGGCGGCGCCGCCCGGGCGGTGAGGCGGCTGACGGCAAGGTATGCGGGCCGCCGGCCGGATGGCCCGTCTCAGCGCACCAGGATCAGTCCGCAACTGTAGGCGCGGGCGTGCCCGATGCCCTGGGTGAGCGCGGCCACGAAAACCTGCGGGTCGGTGACCGTGAATGTCCCCTTGACCTCGGCGCGGGCGATCCGAAGTCCCTTGTGGGGCGCGGGAGACGACATCTTGGGCAGCATGCGCAGGGCCAGCCGCTCGGTGTCGGCGTCCGCCCCGATCCGGGTCACCCCGTCGGGTGCGACCGCCGGTTCGCCGGCCGGCTGGAGGCGCCGGGCGAACCAGCCCTTCACATGCTCGGGCCGGGTGTGGGCGACGCGGGTGCCCCGCGTCTTGTGGGGCGCGTCGGGCGGGGGCGACACGCTCCGGACGGGGTTGACGACCGTACGGAAGTCGACCTGGTCGCCGGCCCGGAACGTGCGGTCGACGGTCAGCGTGTGCGGCTTCTCGGCGAGCGCCGCCCGCGGCACGCGGTCCCAGTCGCCGGGCACGGCGGACTGCACCACGAGGGAGAGCCGCGCCTCCCTCAGATCGATGGTCCAGGTGGACAGGATGCCCATCTGCGCGCGGGCGTCCCGGCTTCCGTTGTCGACCCAGCCCGCGAATCCGCTCATCACGGTCCGGTGCATGTCCTGGGCGTCGATGAGGGATTTGGCCGTGTAGGGGTGCCGGGCGTCCAGGGAGAGCAGGGTGTGCGTGGTGACGAACCGGGCGGCGGCGGGCGACGGGCCGGTGGGCGTGGTCTTCACGGGATGATGTCCCATTCGCTGGCGTGCGGGGCGATGGTGATGCGGTGCCGGGTCTCCCAGCGGGGTCCGTGCACGGGCCCGGCCGCGTCGAACCGTACCGGCTGGTCCTGGACCGGAGCGTGCTCGGGCAGCGGGACCGGGCTCTCGAACCAGGCCCAGGGACTGCCGCCGTGCGCCTCGGGAGCGCCGGCCCCCACGGACGGGAGAAGGCTCTTGCGGGGGAACACGTCCTCCAGCGTGCCGGGTTCGACGCCCAGGGTGAGGTCGCCGGACGGCGGGCACGCCTTACGGCCGAGCCAGAGCAGGCGCTTCGGGTGTTCCAGCGCGTGGGCGATCCGGTCGAGCAGGGCGTGGTCCTCGTACTGGAGGCCGACGAGGAAGGCGGCGTCGGCGAGGTACCAGCGCTCGGTGAGCAGGGCGTGCCGGCGGATCTGCTGGGAGACCAGGGCGCCGGATTCCGGGTCCGCCTCGATCAGCTTGGGCGAGCCGTACCAGTGGTCGAGGGTGTGGCGCCCGTACGGCTCTTGAGGCTCCCCGTCCGGGCCGGGGGTCGGGACGGGGGCCAGGGCGGAGGCCGTCTTGGCCGCCGCGGCGGCCCGGCGGTGGTCGGTGACGAGGTCCCGGGGGCGCAGCGGGTACCGTCCGCCGCCGACCGTGTGGTAGTCGCGCAGCGGTGTGCCCGGCCGGTCGGCACGGACTCCGAAGCGCACATCGGCGAGTTCGCCGAGGGGTTCGTCACGGTCGAGGCCGAGAGCGGCCGCACACAGCCCGATCACCCCGGACTTGGTGGGCCGGGTGTGGGTGTCACGGCGCGCGAACCGGCCGGCCACACCCCAGGATTGCAGGGGCCCGGCCAGCCGGACGAGCAGCACATGCGACGCGGTCATCCGGTGAGGCCCTCGGCGCTCTCGACCACGGCCACGGACACGGTCAGGTCGGGTGTCCGCAGGATGTCGTCGATTCCCGGGTCGTAGGTGAGGACCCGGGCGGTACGCAGATCGGGCCGCCGCTTGCTGACGAAGGCGTGGTGCCGCAGCAGCCGGCGGACGGCGGCGGGGCCGGCCGGGCCCTCGCCTCCTTCGCTCACGGGCCGCTCGTCGACGGCGAGTTGGAAGGCCGCGGCGTAGTTGTAGGGGCGTTCGCCCTCGAAGGAGAGGACGAGCCCGGGGAGGGAGCCGGTGGAGGCCGTGGAGTTCTTCTTCGCCTCGGGGAACGCCTCGACGAAGGAGTTCACGAACTCCTGCTCGGCGGCGATCGCGGTCTCCTCCGCCTCTTCGGCGCTCATGCCGGCCACGCGCAGGTTGGTGCGCAACTGGGTGCGGTCGAGGACGGCGTGGCGGTAGAAGGTGCCGGAGATGAGCGACTGGTAGCCGGTCATGCCCGCGCCCGCGTCGTCCGCCGCGTCCAGGAAGCTGAGGGCGTTCCGCTTGCGGTCCTGCTTGGCGTCGTCGGCTGCCGCGTAGAAGTCGTCGATCTGTTCCGCTTCCTGCACGGTGAAGGCATGGCCGGTCTGCACCGCCCCGTCGACGTTCGGCGAGTCCGCGATCTCGGCGAGGAAGCGACCATAGAGCGCGATGTCCACGGCGTCCCGGGGCGCGAGGGCGAGCAGCACGGCGTCACGCGTGGACTTGGGCAGCGCCGGCAGCTTGGCCGTGCCGGATTCCGCGCCCGGCTCCGCACCGGATTCCTCCTCCGCCGGCGGCTCGGTCTTCTTCGCCGCTCCCTTACGGGGCTTCTTCGCGGCGGCTTTCGCCTGGGCCGCCAGATACTCGTCGCGCCACGGGCGCAGCGACTCGGCCTGCTCGGCGAGGTGGGCGGCGATCCGTACGCCGGCGTCGGCCGGGGCGAAGACCAGCACCTTGGTCAGGTTGGCCACGGTCTTCTTCGCCGGGTCGCCGAACTTCAGCCCGCTCGCCTCGATGACGGCGCGAGCCGTGGTCATGGCCTCGTCCCACTCCCAGCCGTGCGCCGACTCCAGCTCGCGGGCGGCGAGCAGGGCCCACTCGCGCGTACGCACTCCCATGCTGTGACCCTTGAGGGCGCCGACCCCGGCGTTGGCACGGTCGCGGGCGTGCACACGCTCGGCACGCCGTCGGGCCTGGCTGGTGATCATGTGACGCTCGACCCCGCCGAAGACCATACTTTTCGGTTGCCCGTTCTCATCGCGGACGGGCAGGACCGCGGCGAGCGTCTCGATCACATGCAGGGAGAGAAACTGGCGTGGGGCCTCGGTCACGTGGTCGCTTCCTTCTGTGTCGTCCGCTTGCTGTACACGTTGCTGCACCTTCTCCTCACGGTTCAGCGCCGCTTCGCCGTGCTGTGGAACTCGACCGACCACCGGTAGGCGACCCGCGCCGTGCGGTCGTGCCATCGGATCAGGTCCTCGGCGAGTTCGGTCCAGGACGGCGGGGCCTGCTCGCAGGTCCTTAGCCGGGTGACCGCGTGCTGAAGATGCCGCCAGGGAATCCTCCGACTCGCCACCACCCGGTCGATCAGCCGCTGGGCGCCAGGATTGTCGGGCCCGCGCCCGGTGCCGTCACCGATCCTGCGGGCCGCTTCGCCCAGACTGCCATTCCCTCGGCAGGGTTTGGAACGGCCCTGGTGGTAGACGGCGAAGAGAAAGGCGACCTGCTCGAACAGCTCGCGGTGCGTGTCTCCGCCGTGCCAACCAGCCCGGATATGGGCGTTGTTCGGCTCGCCGGCGCGCCGCAGTTGAGCGAGGGTGCCGTAGTCGCGGTTATGGACGAGGGCGGCAAGCCAATTGACAAGGCCCTCGCTGTCGTGAGGGAACGGGACCACCGGGGCGACTTCGTCCATGAGATGGGCGTAGTTGTCAGTCATGCGCGATCTCCCCTCGGAGTTCAGCGGGAGCCTTGGCGCTTCGCATGCCTCTGTCGAAGCACTCCTCGGCGCGAGCCCGGGCCTGGTAACTGCGGTTGTTGGGCGGGAGCGAGTCCAGGCGGCGTACGAGATGAGCGCGGGCCATGGTCCGCAGGGTCTCGGCGTAGTCGAGCAGCGGTTCCGAGACCGGATCGTCGTCGTCGATCGCGTGCTCCTCGACGACTCTGTCGAGCAACAGGTCGAAGGACGGCGCGGCATCGGGCCAGAATTTCTCACGCGCGTCGAACCGTTCGAGCCCGCCAGGCTCGTCGGCAGCGCGAGCAGCGGAGTAGACATTCTCGAAGGCCACGACGGCCGCGCTCTTCAGCATCCGCGCCACATACTCGGCAATCACAGAACCCCGGTACGACGCACGGTGCAAGTGCCCGACCATGAACGGGCCAAAGGGATAGCTGCCTTGAAGCCAGTCGGCCGGCAGTGACTGCTTGGTGATCAGACCGACGGCGCGGAGCCGGTACGGAGCCCCTTCGCGCCGGGCCATGGCCGTGCGGAGGGAGTAGAGGCGCGCGTAGAGCCCGTGCGTCACGTTGTCGACAGCGCTGTAGAGGGCGTGGGCATCGCGCCAGAGGGCACGGGTAGGGGACGGCCACAGGGGTTTGCTCTGCCCCCCGAGAGTCTGGGTGAACACTGCGTCTTGGAGGTGCCGTTCCGGGTCCAGGTCGAGTTCCTCGCCCGCACCGATCAGAACACGGTCGACGACGATCTGTCCGCGCTCGTCACGGCTGGGTCGCATGAGGATGGACCGGTAGAGCGCGCTGTGGAGATCGGCGGAACTGCGGGGAGCCCGGGGCTTGGCCTTCTTCTCAAAGCTCCGTCGCTCGATCCCCTCGGTTGTCCACGAGGTGTTGAGCGGCCCTCCCGGTCCCTCGGGCGGATAGAGATTGAGCCGTAGGGTCTCGCCGAGTGTGCGGCCGATGGCGACGACACGGATCCGTCCCAGCAGGCGCCCGGAGGCCATGTAGGTGATCCACTTACCCAGCTCTTCATCGCCGGAGAGACGGCCACGTCCGTAAGGAGCATAGACGTGCTGGGTGAGCAAGGCGCGAAACGCCTCGGCGGCAGGAAGAGGCTCTCCGTGCTCCAGATGGTGGTGATCGAGATGCTGGTTGTAGTCGCCGGCTCGCTCGATGACCAGCTGTGCGGGCCCGGTTCCGTTTTCCTGGAGTTGAGACTTGAGGCCGACGTTCTGACCGAACGGCGTCTTCGGGTGGAAGAGGTCCCAGGCATCGGCCGGTTGGTCCGTCAGCCAGTCGGCCACGGGGGCGAGGTCACGCTTCTCAGTGATCCACGACAGCCACTCCTCAGGGGAGAAGGGGCAGTTGCGCGAGGCGAAGCAGATCGCCAGCAGATGCTCAGTGAGGACGACCATCTCGCCGGGGGTGACGCAATCGAGATCGCTCAACTTCTCGGCGTCACGGAACAGCGCACACAGAGAACGGTGGGCAAGGGATCCATCAGAGGCCACCGTCGGGATACAGGGTTGATACCGGGGATCCCAGCTCAGCCGCGGTTCGTCGGTGCCGACGGCGTGTTCTTCGGGCACTACGTGGCTACCGCTTTCGAGGTCTGGCCATGGAGGCATGACGGTGACTCTCCGGAACAGCCAGACGCTAACAGCCGACCATCGTGCAGGATGCCGATTCGGCCAAGGGAATACCCGAAGGTGAACCGGCCACGGCTTGGTGCACGGGCAGCGGCCGTACCGCCACGCCTTCCCGCATGGAGGCGCCTTCCATGCGGGCAGTTGTCTCAGAACCGGTGCCCCTGCGAGGCGGGGCGGTGAAATGTCTCTCGGGTCAGGATCCCGCTCACGCGACCCCGGTCGGCCAGGTCACTTCGAGCGGCGCCACCGGATGAGGATGGAGAGCGTGGAGCGCGCGTCGCGGCGGCGCTCCGGGGTCGGGGCGAGGACCGAGACGAGGGCCACGGTGCCGACAAGGACCACGTACAGCAGCCCGGCGGCCGCGACGCGGACGGGGAGCGAGTTGTCGAAGAGGGCGAGCAGGGTGGACATGAGGCTCCTTCGGTTCGAGGCCGGTGCGGCCTGTGGTCGAGTGACCTCAGCTTGGAACAGGAGCGGGCTTCGCTCCTATGACGTGCACACCCCCCTTGCCACGGTTTGCGCAGGTCAGAGCACATAAAAGCAATCTCAATCGGCGCGGCAACGCTCGATCCACGACGGAAGGAGAGGCAATGCCAGGACCAATCCATGAGCGGGAGCAGCCCCGGGAGATCCTGGGCAGGGCCTTGGACGAGCTGCTCGAAGCAGCTCTGGGAAAGCCCTACGGCCCGAGCGGCGCCCGCGCCTTGGCCGGCGGCTCACTCCACCACGGCACCCTCCAGTCCTGGCTGTCCGGCCGAACCGCGCCGACCGCGCGGAACGAGGCGGTGTTCTGGGCACTGGTGCACGGAGCCGAGGTGAAGGCCGGCCATGGGCCGCAGGACCAGAAGTGGGAGGCCCTTCTCAGTGCGGCGCAAGGACAATCGGCCCAGAAGCTCTCCGCACGGGGCCGACGACCGTGGGCCGAGACGTTGCGCGCCCTGGCACCGTCCGGCGGACTGGACGGCCGCATGAGCGAGATGGACACGATGGACGCCTTCGTCGCCCCTTCCGAGTCCGAATCGGCCTATTTGTGCTGGCACTCGAAGCTCGCGATGGGGAAGACATCCCTCATCGCCGCGTACGCCGCGAAGCGGCGACGCAAGGTCGACCTGGTGCACATCTTCGTCTCGGAGGCTCACGGCACGCACACGCGCGCGGCCTTCCTGGATCAACTCACCGGGCAGATCGATGATTTGTTCACTCCGAAAAATGCCAATCCAGGCTCAAGAGAAGTCGCCCAAGCCCTCAAGGAACCCACGGGCAAGGAGGTAGACGACTGGGGGAAATGGGGTGAATACCTCAATCTGGCCGCAGAGAGGAGTGAAGGGAAGAAACGCAGGTTCCTACTTGTCATCGATGGGCTCGACGAAGACACGGCCTGGGATGTCACCGATGGAGCGGAGGAAAGCGTCAAGAGACAAGGGCGGGGTGAGCCCGGCAGCATCGCGGCACTGCTCCCCATCGACCCCGGCCCCAATCTGAGGATCATCGTCTCGGTCCGGCGCCCGGTGGGGATGCCCGCCGATGTGCCTGCCGAGCATCCCCTTCGGCAGCAAGACTGCTTCCGACCACTCGGTCCCGGTGCACGGGCCGCCGACATCGAGCAAGCCGCGTCGGAAGCGGCCGAGAGGCTGCTCGCGCACCCTTTGGGCCGCCGGGTCCTCGGTCTGCTCGCGGTATCGGGTGGAGGGCTGCGGATGGCCGACCTGGCGGAGTTGACCGAGTCGTCTCCCGAGCAGGTGGGTGGGATCGTCCATGGCCCGGACGGGCAGTGCGTCGTCCTGGACGGTCCATCGGCCGCCACGTACTCCCTGAGCCATCCCAGGCTCCTCGCCTCACTCCGCCGGCAGTTCACCCCAGAGGAGTCGGCGCACCACACCACGACGCTTCGCACCTGGGCTGACGACCGGCTGCGCCGCGCCGCCTGGCCCGAGGGCACCTCGCCCTATCTGCTGACCGGCCACGCGCGGCTGCTGGAGGATCCGGCCGCGCGTGCGGAGTACGTGCTGGATGCACACCGACTGTTGCGGCTCGCCTCCGACACCGGGGCGGATGTCGCGCTCGCCCAGGTGGACGCGGCGGCACATGCCGATCTCGCCGAACCACAAGTCGCGACAGCCGCGCGTCAGGCCGCCACCGCCGCGCTGTTGACGGGCTGGACCCACCACGTGCCACCGGAGGCCATCGCCCTCTGTGTCCGCCTCGGAGACACGGAACGTGCCCTCACCCTCGCGCGTTCGGGCCCCGACCCCTCGGCGAGAGCAAGCCGCCTGGCAGCGCTCTCCATGGAGATCGGACGCGCGGGAGGAGGAGAAGCGGTTCAGGTCGCGACGGAGGCGGCGCTCTGGGCAGGGCGCGCCACTCGGGCCGCTCATGGCCCCGGCCCGGGCTGGGACACGTCCGCCGCACTCTCCGCCGCAGCACACGAACTCCGCGACGCCGAGCAGACCGAGGCCGCGCACATCCTGTTCCAAGCAGCGAACGCGGGCGGCGCGGGCGGCATCGAGACCACGGTCGCGGGGACGAGTCTGCTGCCCGAAGAGGACCGAAAGAGCCGGCTCGAAGCCCTTAAGGATCGGGCGCGCGACCTGAGCATGGGCGGCCCCCGGGCCCGGGCCGCAGCGGTCGGTATCTGGGCAGCCATCGCCGAGGTCGACGAAGAGCACGAAGAGCACAGGGGCGAGGCCCAGAACTGCATCATCGAACTCTGCCAAGAGGCGGAAGCCGAAGACGAGTTGGCGTTCATGGAGGTTCTCGCCGTCGGTGCCTTGGCACTCATTCGCCGCACGTCGGTGGCCCCCCGGCTTGTGAAGACGGCCGTGGAAAGGCTGCTGGCCGCGCTGCGCGATCCCGGCAAACTGTCCGAGGCCGATCGCGCGTATCTGCGCAGGGATGTCGCACCCACCCTGAACCGCCTCGGCCACGCCATGAAAGATGCCGAAATCGGGTGGCTTGCCCACGGGCCGTTCCAGGAGCTACTGGCCGAGCAAGCTCTGGCCGAAGGAGCATTGGGCGACAATCTCGCAGAAAGAGGGTCGGCAAACCTCGACGTGGCGATGGGCATCCGCCAGGCAAGGAGTGTCGCGCGCGATCGGGAGGTACGGAGCCGAAAGCGAGAGCAGAGAGAAAGAAGGAGAGAAGGGGAGGAGCCGGGGCGGTCGTCCCGCTCGCCCCAGGGCAAGCAGAGTCGCCAGCAAGCTCCCCGAGGACGTATTCCGTCGGTCACCGCGCCCGAGCCCCACGACGACAGCTCCGACCGGCTGCCGCACCTGGCCCTGCTCGACCGTGCCACTGCCGCCCTCGACACTGGCAACCCCTTCCTCGCACGCGAGCGGATGCTCTCCGCCCTCGCCCCCGTCGTACGGACACGCCCGTCCGCCACGCCCGGGACCCCCCTGCCCTGGGTGCACCCCCTCGTCCACGCGCTCGGGGTGATCGGGGAAAGCGATCAGGCATACGCCCTGCTCGATACCGATTCCGACCCCACACACCGGGCCCGGTACCTGTCGGCCCTGTCCCTGGGGTGTTCTCAGGGCGGATTCACGGAGGCGGCGAGTCGGGCGGCGCAGGAGGCAGCGCAGTTGGTGGCGGACCGTCGTGATCGCGGCACACAGGCCGTGGTCGCCCAGGCTCTCGCGTACGCCGGGGAGGCGCCGGACGCCGCCCGGCTGGCCCCCGCCGAGGCCCGTCCGGCCGTGGCCGCCGGGCTTGTCTCCCCGCACCCGAAGGCCGCGGCGGAGCTGGCCGCACCAGTGATCGGCTTGCTGGGGACGCGTCTGCGGGAGGGGTCTCTGGCCGATCCGCTGACGCGGGTCGCCGAGCTGCTGCTCGCCGGCCCTGATGTGCGCAGACCCGACCCCCTTCTCCACGAGGCTCTCCGGGAGGTCGCCACGGAGGTGTGTCTGGCGCGGCAGAGCGTGCCGCACCGGACCGTGGTGCTTCTCGCCCTGCTCGAACGGCTCGGTATCGAGACGGGGGCGCCCTCGCTCCTGGACACGGGCACCGACGTCCTGCGGCTGCGGACAGCGGCGACATCTCTTTTCCCCACCACCGAGCTGGCCGTCCTGTGCACCGTGGAAAGTGACCTCGCCATGGCCCGGCAGCTGGCGGAGGCGGCGCCGTCACCCGACGGGCGTGCCTCGACTCTGGCCGCCGTCGCCGCGTATCTGGCGGGGGTACCGACGACGCTCGCCCCGGAGCGCCGCTCCGCCGACGTGGTCACGCGGCTCTGTCTGGCGCTCGCCCATGCCGCCGGGGACGGCACGGCCCCGGATATGGCGGCCGCCCGGGCGATCGTCCTGGAGCTGCTGGCGGACCAGGAGGGGTGGGGAGGGGCGATCCCGCTACTCCCCCTGCTGGCGCCGGAGGCGCTGGTGCCGATGGCCGAGGCCGTACGGATTCTCGGCCCCGCGACGGAGGGGCCCGGCGGACCGATGCCGTGATCCGGCAGGGGCTGTAGCCGGGGGTCCGGCGCCACGCGCCCGGGCCCTCAGCGCTTCTGCCGGCCCGGCCGGACGCGGTCACATCAGCAGGACGGCAGGGTTACGGCCTTCGTGGCGGCTTCCGTCGCAGCGGAGGACGCCCCGGCGAGAGGCCGTGTGAAGCGGTAGCACTGCCCGACGCCCCCGCCCGTACCGCAGGCCGGCGCCGCCGCCCGTACGCTGCCGCGCTCGCCCGTCACGCTCCTGACCGTCACGCCTCTGGTTGTTCCCCTCGCGGCCTTCGCATTCCCGCTGGTCAACGCCTGGCACACGCCGTTCGGTGGCGGGTCCGGACCGGCCAGGCAGGCAGGAGCCGGCGAAGATTTCCGCCTGGTCGCCGACGTCCGGGCGTTCCCGCAGGCGTCGCGCGAAGCGTCTCGCCCCGCACCCGTTCGCCCTGTCGCCCTGTCGGCTAGGGCCGCGACCGCCCGATCCCAGCTCTCCCGCGTCGCCCGCTCGGCTCGGCGGTCCGCGTACCCCAGGCAGCCCCAGAAGGAGACACACAGAAGAAGGCAGAGGGCGACCAGGCAGCCACTGGTCACCAAGCGACGCACCGGCCCCCGCGGAGGCGGATCGCCGTCATGTCCCGCCGTCGCCGGCCGGCGGCCCGGTCCGCCGAGGCCCTCGGATATCCGTCCCGGGGCCGGAGCGTACGGGTGCGACCCGCGTGCGGGCGGCCGTAATCCGGCGCTCCCCCGCAGGCGAAAGACGCCGGCGGATTCACCGGACCCGGAAGCGGGCCACCGGCCCCCGCCCCCACGCTCCGCCAAAACGTGTTACGCTGGCGCTGTTGCAGTTGTGGTACCCATGAACTTATGTGCGCCCGGCGGGAATATTCCTTTCTGGCGCATTTCTTGTTTTCCGGCATCTCCGGATGGGGCCTCTGCCTACAGAAGGAGAAAATCATGGCACAGGGAACCGTGAAGTGGTTCAACTCGGAAAAGGGCTTCGGCTTCATCGAGCAGGACGGCGGCGGCCCGGACGTCTTCGCCCACTACTCGAACATCGCCACCCAGGGCTTCCGTGAGCTCCTCGAGGGCCAGCGGGTTTCCTTCGACGTCACGCAGGGCCAGAAGGGCCCGCAGGCGGAGAACATCGTCCCCGCCTGATCGTCGGCGACGTCACCGCAAACCGGGGTTCGCACCTTCTGGGTGCGAACCCCGGTTTGCGCTGTTTCCAGGAAGGAAAACCATCGCATGCCCCGCAGGCCCCAGAAGTCAGGCCGGCGCGCCTCTTCCCCCGCGTCCTCCGCGTCGTCTCCCAAGGAATTCCGGCTGCCGGAAAACACGACGCCCGCACTCCCCGCTGTCGAGAAATTCGACGAGCTGGACATGCCCGCGGGGCTGCTGAAGACCCTCGTCGCACAAGGCGTGACCACCCCCTTCCCGATCCAGGCCGCCACCCTGCCGAACTCGCTCGCCGGCCGTGACCTCCTGGGCCGGGGACGCACCGGCTCCGGCAAGACGCTGGCGTTCGGGCTCGCGCTGCTCGGCCGTACGGCCGGACTGCGCGCCGAGTCCAAGGCGCCCCTCGCGCTCGTGCTCGTGCCCACCCGTGAGCTCGCCCAGCAGGTGACGGACGCACTGACCCCGTACGCGACGGCCGTGAACCTCCGGCTGACCACGGTGGTCGGCGGCCTTTCGATCACCAAGCAGGCCGGTGCGCTGCGCCGCGGCGCCGAGGTCCTCGTCGCGACTCCCGGCCGGCTCAACGACCTGGTGGAGCGCGGCGAGTGCGTGCTCGACCAGGTGCGGATCACGGTCCTCGACGAGGCCGACCAGATGACCGATCTGGGCTTCCTGCCGCAGATCACCAAGCTGATGCTGCAGGTGCGGCCCGACGGGCAGCGGCTGCTCTTCTCGGCCACCCTCGACGGCAACATCGACCGTCTGGTGCAGCGGTTCCTGACCGATCCCGTCGTGCATTCGGTGGACCCGTCCGCCGGTGCGGTGACCACCATGGAGCACCATGTGCTCCACGTCCTGGACGAGACCGACAAGAAGGCCGTCACCACGCGGATCGCGGCCCGTGACGGCCGGGTCATCCTCTTCCTCGACACCAAGCGGTCCGCCGACCGGCTCGCCAAGCGACTGCTGTCGGTCGGTGTCCGGGCAGCCGCGCTGCACGGCGGCCGCAGCCAGCCGCAGCGCACCCGGACCCTGGAGCAGTTCAAGAACGGCCAGGTCACGGCGCTGGTGGCGACGAACGTCGCGGCCCGGGGCATTCACATCGACGACCTCGACCTCGTCGTGAACGTCGACCCGCCCACCGACCACAAGGACTACCTCCACCGGGGCGGCCGTACCGCGCGCGCCGGCAGCACGGGCAGTGTGGTCACCCTGGTGCTGCCGGAGCAGAAGCGGGACATGACCCGGCTGATGTCGGACGCCGCCATCCGCCCCCGCACGGCGCGCATCACCTCCAGCGACCCGGCTCTGGCCACCCTCACCGGTGCCCGCGAGCCCTCGGGCGTTCCCGTCGTGCTCGAGACGGCCCAGCCGACTCCCCCGGCGGCCCCGCGCCGCGGCCGGAAGTCCGACGGCGAGCCCGGCCGGCGGCCCAGCCGCTCGCGCAGGGCCGGTGGCGGCGCGGCGACGGGTACCTCCTCCGAAGCGGGTACGCGGAACCAGGGCCCGAAGCGGCGTGCCGCGGCCACCGGGACGACTGCCTCCGACAAGCCCTCCACTGCGGGCGGCGGCAGGCGCGGTGGCGCCGGCCGAGCCGGGGCCGCGTCCGGAGCCGGGAATGGCTCCGTTCCCGGCGCCAGGAACGCGGGCGCCAGGAAGACCGGAGCCGGTGCCGCCGGCTCGGGCGGACGCGGTGCCGATCAGCGGGCCAGGGGCGGTCGCCCGTCCGGCTCCGCCGCCGGCAAGCCCGCCCGGGGTTCCGGCCGAGGCGGCGGCGAGCGCCGCAACTCGGCGTCCTAGCAGGACACTTGCCTCCGTTCGGCATGATCGACCGGCCGAACGGAGGCGGTTGCCCCGGCCCGGCACGCCGGTCCCGCTGCCGGTGGCGCCCCCGTCCGTGCCGTGCCGTCCCGTCCCTGGGTACGGACCGTGCACGGACGCCTTCGTATCGGCCCGTCCGGGTACGCGCCCGCCGACGAACATGCAGTCCTCGCCTTCCACCGCCAGGCCGGCAGGCGGGCCGCGCGACCGGCGGGGTGTTGCTCGTCCCGCTGACGCCTCCCGACTGGACCGAGGCGAGCGGGTGAATGGAATCGGCGGCGCCGCGGACACGGTGGCCGGTCCACCCCGCCACGGCACGGCCGCACCGAGACCCAGGAACACCACCGCGCCGTCGCCCACACGGGCGGCGGTTTTCTGCATGCCGCACCCAGCCCGCCGGCGGTGCTCGGCGCGGCGCGCGACGGGCCCCGGCAGTCCCACGGCCGACGGATCCACGCCGGCCTCCCGCCCGACAGAGGCCGGAGCCGGATCACCGTGTGCCCCAGCCGATTGCCTCTCGGACATCCGAGACCGCTGCCCTGCGGGAACACCTCACCACCCGGGGGTCGGCAGCCCCCTGGCGCTCGACGTACACACACTCGCCCCCGAAGAACTGCGCCCCCGCTCAGCGAGAGCGGCGCGGCAATCCCCTTCGTCCGGATCATTCCAAGGAACCGATACATCCGGACCGGCTCCCGATCCTCCCCACCGACTCACGAGCCGAGACCTGACACCGCCCGCACGGTCCGGCCCGGCCCGCCCCCACCCAAGTCCCCACCTGCGCAATGTCGTTCACCCGGCCACACACCGACACTGGCTCGCCACGCCGGAGATGACATTGTCCCGAATATTTATTTGATTCATCCAAAAGAGTACGGCAGGGTGCTGGGGCACTGAGGTGACGGAACGGGAGGCACGCAGGATGTCCGACACACAGAACCAGCTCGACGGAGCCCCGATCGGTTCCTTCGTCGCACTCGGGGACAGCTTCACGGAGGGGCTGGGCGACGAAACCTCCGAGGGCGAGCTCGTCGGCTGGGCCGACCGCCTCGCCGACCGGCTCGCCCACCACTCCCCCGGACCGCTGCACTACGCCAATCTCGCCGTGCGCGGCCGGCTCATCGACGAGATCATCGACGAACAGATACCCCGCGCCGTCGAGTTGGCGCCGGATCTGGTGAGCCTGTGCGCCGGCGGCAACGACATCCTGCGGCTCGGGAGTTCGGTGGACCGCATCACCGACCGCTTCGAGGAGGCCGTCACCGAGCTGAGCGCGGCGGCGGGGACGGTGCTGGTCTTCACCGGGTTCGACCCGCGCGGCACCCCCGTGCTGCGTCATCTGCGGGGAAAGATCGCCACGTACACGGCGCACATCCACGCCATCGCGGAGCGGCACGGCTGTCCGGTCGTCGATCTGTGGTCCATGGCGTCCATCCAGCAGCCGCTCGCCTGGAGCGACGACCGGCTGCATCTGTCGTCCGAGGGGCACCGGCAGGTGGCGCTGCGGGCCGCCGAGGTCCTGGGGCTCGCGCCGGAACGGGACACGTCCGCGGCGGGCGCGCGGCGGGGGCCGGCCAACCGGCAGGCGGAGCGGCTCGCGGACCTGAAGTGGGCCAAGGAGCACTTCCTGCCCTGGCTCGGGCAGCATCTGATGGGCAAGGACACCCACGCCACGCAGGAACCGAAGCGCCCCGAACTGCTGCCGCTCTGACGGCCGTCGGGCCCGGCACTACCGTCCCCACTCCCGCTGCCGCCACCGCATTCACCACCCTCGGTACCAACACCACCCTCGGCGCCGTCCCGGCCGGCCGAGGGCGCCCGGGGGCTCAGGCCCAGAGCCGGTCCCCGAGGGTCCCGGACTCCGTCGCACCGGGCAGTACGTAGGCCACGGCCGAAGCCCGGTGCTGGACGAAGGGGTTGAGCGCGTCGCGGGCCGCGAGGCGCTCCTGGACGCGGACGAATTGCGCCGGGTCGCGCATGAAGGCGCAGAACAGCAGACCTCGGTCGTCGGGACCGTCGTCGTAGCTGTAGCTCCGGCGGAGCATCCGGGCGCCTCGGTCGAAGCGCGGGCTGGCGAGGCGTACATGGGCGGTGGCCGGGATGACGTACGACCCGTCGGGGTTCTTGGCGTAGATGTCCGGCTCGTCGTGCTCGGCGGTCCCGCTGAGCGGGGCGCCGTCGCGGGTGCGGCGGCCCACCGCCCGGTCGCGCCGCTCCTCGGACAGGGCCGCGAAGCCTTCGACGTCCATGCGGATCCTGCGGTAGACCAGAACGGTGCCGTCCCGGTGGGCTACCGACTCCCCCCAGACCCACTGTTCGGCCGCCTCGCGACCGGGGTTGGCGGTGCCGTCCAGGGAGCCGAACAGATTGCGCGGCGTGGTGCCCGGTGGCGTGGGGGCGAGGAATCCCGACTGGTGCCAGCGGGGTTGGGCGCCGGCGGCGCGCACGGCGGTGGCGACGAGTTCCGCGACGACCGTGAGCGTCCAGCGGTCGGCCGCGCACAGCTGGACCAGGACGTCGCCATCGCTGCGGCGCGGGTCGAGCCGGTCGCCGGGGAAGGCCGGCAGCGCGGCGAGAGAGGCGGGGACGTCGAGCCGGAGGCGGGCGGCGGTCGCGGAGCCGATGCCGACCAGAGAGGTGAGCCGGGTCGTACCACCGCCCTGGAGGCGGGGGTCCCTCGGCTGTTCGGAGGCCGCGCCGGCGAGTGTGCCGGTCAGCGCGCCGAGGACGGCGCGCAGGGTCGTGCGCTCCCTGGCGGCCGTAGACCGGGGCAGGTCGAAGGCGAGCAGCTGTGTGGCCGGCTGCTGGGGTGCCGTGACGCCGGCCTGCCGGGCGCCGTGGAAGGGGAGCGCGGTCGTGGCCGAAGGCGCCCCGGCGGCACCGTCCGCGTGGTCTCGCCGCGCCGCTTCGTCGGCCGCCACGCCGACGCCGGCCGCGAGGACCGCTCCGCCGGCGAGCAGAGCCCGGCGCCGCCCGAAGGAACGGGTGGCCTCGGCCGGGAGTGAATCCCGCTCATTTCCCTGTTCGGTGGGCATGGGCCTATTGGAGACGATAGAACAACATCCATGCAAATCCTGCCCACAGAGGGCCTGTTGACCCATTCTCCCCGCCCCTCGACGGGCGTCCGAAAGGCGCTCGTCCTGTCGGCCCTCGTCGTCTCGGTCGCACTGGCGGCCACCGGGTGTTCCGGCCAGGAACCGTCGTCGGACGACGCCCGGCATCCGGCGGGGAGCGTGCTGCGCGTTCCGCAGGACTTCCGTACGGTGCAGCAGGCGGTGGACGTCGCCCGTGAGGGCGAGACGGTGCTGGTCGGCCCGGGTGTGTACAAGGAGAGTGTGCACGTCACCACTCCCCGGCTGATCCTGCGGGGAACGGACCGGAACAAGGTGGTCTTCGACGGCGGGGTCCGGCTGGCCAACGGCATCACGGTGACCGGCGCGGGCTCGGTGGTCGAGAACCTCACCGTGCACGGGTATCTCGCCAACGGCGTGCTGTTCACCGGCGTCACGGACGAGAAGCTCCAGCAGCGGGGCGCCGGCGGCTCCGCGTACGATCCGCTGGACACCACCCGCTTCCCCGCCGTCCGCGGCTTCCGCGCGACCCGGGTGACGGCGTACGACAACGGCCTGTACGGCATCTACGCGTTCGACGCGCGCGACGGTGTGATCGAGGAGTCCTACGCCTCCGGGCACGCCGACTCCGGCATCTACGTCGGCCAGTGCAAGCCCTGTTCCACCGTCGTCCGCGGGAACACCGTGGAACGCAACGCGGTCGGCATCGAACTCACCAACGCCTCGGACCACTTGTCCATCCTCGGCAACCGAGTCGCCCGCAACCGGGTCGGGATCACGGTCAATTCCAATGATCTGGAGGCCCTCGCCCCGCAGCGGGGCGCGGTGATCGCGGGCAACGCGGTCGTCGACAACAACGCGGCCGACACCCCCGAGCAGGCGGACGGGGGCTTCGGCATCGGGATCGGCATCGGCGGCGGCACCGACAACCGCGTCCAGCGCAACCTGGTCCGGGGCAACCGCGCGGCCGGGGTGATCGTCACCGACCCGGCGGGGCATCCCGCGAGCGGCAACCGCGTCGAGGACAACCGGGTCACCGGCAACGGCACCGACCTCGTCCTCGCCTCCGCCGACCCGGCGAACTGCTTCACGGGCAACCGGCCCGGCACCCAGAGCCCGGACCGTCTGGAGACCCGCGCGGGCTGCGCCACCCGCCGCGGGAAGGCCCTGCCCGACGGGCGGACCACTCCGGTGCAGGCACCGCCCGGCATCCCGTTCAGCAAGGTGCCGGCCCCGCCCGCCCAGCCGTCCCTGCCCGACCCGACGGCCCCGGGCAAGCCCGCGACCGGGCTGCCGGGCGCCGTCGATCCGAACGCCTATCCGCTGCCGAAGGACGCGAACGCCGTACCGCGGGCGCACTGAGGACGCCGGTCCCCAGGGCGCGTCGGGTACACGGGGGCGGGAGGCGTACGGAAGCGGGAGGCGTACGGGAACCGGGCACGGCGGGGTCAGCGGGTGACCCACGGCGCCTCGGGGAGTTTCGCGTGGCCGTCGTGCCCGGAGAAGTACAGGGTGGTGGGGGTGCCGAGGCCCGGCATCTGCATCGACACCCGGCGCAGGCCGCCGTCCTCGTCGACCCAGTAGGTCAGCGGCGACCGGCCCGCGCCGGCCCCCGCGCCAGGGGTGGTGCCCTGGGCGCGCGGTCCCGAGAAGCGGTCGTAGGGGCGGCCGTCGATGTCCTCGCGCGCCAGCCGGCGGGCGCCGGACTGGGCGAGCAGCAGCGGGTTGTCGGGGCGGTCCGCGCCCAGCCCGATCAGCAGCTGGAGTCCCGAGTCCAGCGGATCGGCGGTGTAGGCGCGGGCGGACCAACCGGAGCGCGGGATGTGCTCGGCCTGCTGCCAGGGCGGGCCGCCACCGCTGCCACCGGTGCCACCGGTGCCACCGGTGCCACCGCTGCCGCCGATGCCTCCGGTCTTCGGCGCGGGTGCGAGGCCGAGACCGCCGGTGTCCCAGACGATCAGACCTCGGTCGAACCGCTCCGCCGCGCCGGGCCCGGGGGTCCGGGCGCTCTTCCCGGATGCCCCCGCGGCTCCCGTGGCTTCTGTGGCTCCCGTGGCCCCTGAGGCGCCGGTGACCTCGTAGCTCCCCACGCCCCGGTGGGTCCGGTAGTCCACGACCCCCTCGACCCGTACCACCACTCCGCCGCCCTCGGTCGCGGTGAGGGTGACCGCCACCGGGCTGGCCTCGAACAGGTTCAGCCGGGACAGCGCCAGCCGGGACGCCTCTTCCGTGGTGACCGGCCGCTCGGCGGGGGTGTCGTCCGAGAGCACCCGCCAGGCCACCAGGCCGCCGCCCGCCGCTCCGCACACCGCGAGCGCGGCCAGGGTCCGCGTCCAGAGGGTCCGGCGCCGTGTCCGGTCGCCGGTCTTCCCCTGGGGAGTCGTCGTCGGAGCCTTTGGCGTCGTCGGAGTCGTCGCGTCCGTGCGGCTCTTCGGGGCCTTCCGGGGCGTTCGCGCCATCCGGGCCATGCACTCGCCTTCTCTCGTCGGTCGGTCGCACAGGAGGGCGGGTTCGCGGACCACCGGTCCACGAACCCGCCCGAGCCGGCCCGGCGGATCACCGGGTCCGGTCGCTCCACTGAGGAGCAAAGCCTGTCTTACGGATCAGGCCCTAGTGATGCTGCGCCCTTCGCCTGCGGCGCATCAGGACGACCAGCGCCCCGCCGAGGACGGTGAGCGCGGCGCAGCCCGCCGCCAGCGGACCCATCCGGCCCAAGCCGGTGGACGCGAGGCCCCCCAGGCCGGAGCTGGAGCCGGAGCCGGAGGAACCGTCGTGCCCCGGTGCTCCAGGCGCTCCGGGCGCTCCCGGAGTCCCGGGCTCACCCGGCGCCGGCGGTGCCGTCGGCTCCGGGGACGTCGGCTCCGGTGACGGGGTGGGCGTCGGCGTGGGGTCGGGCAGCCGCTGGTTGACGGCGGTCACCGAGACCCCTTCGTCGAGGTTGTCGGAGGTGAGCACCAGCGGTCCGAACACCGTCTTGTCGGGTACGGCGTAGCCCTCCGGCGGGCTGACCTCCTGCCAGTAGTACGTGCCCAGGGTGCCGTTGCCCCCGCAGAGGCCGTCGGCCTTGGTCTCGCAGGGCTCGCCGACCCGGGTGTCCGGCGTGTCGCCGGAGATTTGCAGGTCGTCGGTGCCGTTGGTCTCCTTCCACAGCTGGAATGTGGCTCCGGCCAGCGGTTTGCCGTCCTGGTCGTGCTTGATCAGGTGCAGCTCGCCTTCCTGCTGCCGGAAGCCGAAGTCGTACGTGTGGTCGTTCTCGCCCGGCCCGCCGGTGGTCAGTGCCCGCTCGGGGAACTTCCCGCCTTCGGGAACGACGCCCTTGGAGTCGACGAAGTGGTTGTCGCCCACGTCCGCGTCCGTCGGGACCCATTGGTAGAGCGGTCCGTCCTTGGCGTAGTCGGCCGGGTTGTCGAGCCGGATCGTGTACTTGGTCCTCGGCTTCAGGCCGCCGGAGACATTGGAGTCGTCGAAGTAGTACTCGCCGCGTTCCGTCGTCTTCGTCGTCCCCACGAGCTTGCCCGACTCGTCGTACAGATCGACGGTCGCGCCCGGGACGGGACGCTGTTCCGGGCTCTGGACGCCCTTGCGCTCGGGGTCGTACCAGACCCGGTTGCCGATCTGGAGCGGGGCCTGGTCGCAGAGCACTTCCAGGTCGCCCATGGAGGCACCCTTGCCGAACGGGGCCGCCGTACCGGCCGGGTTGAGCCGCAGACCGGACTTCGGGTCCTGCTTGCCGTCCCGCTTGTTGAAGGTGGTTCCGTACCCGAAGGCCGTGCTGTTGGGGTCGAACCCTGAGGTCGCGATGGTGTCCTCGACCTTCGAGAACGCCATGCCCGCGAAGGACGCGTTGTGGTGGGAGCCCATCCGGCTGGTGTCGAAGAAGCGGGTGCCCCGGGGGGACAGCCCACAGCCGTTGTTGGTGTCCATCACGTACGTGCCGTCGGCGAGACATGCCTTGTCCAGGTCGCCGCCGGACAGGACCCGGCCGACCGAGCCCGGGGTCGGACCGGCCGGCGCGCGGTCGCCGAAGCGGTCGCGGAAGGCCAGCAGCATGGAGCCGTCGGTCTCGAAGTCGACCTCGCCCAACTCCGGTTCCGGCTGGGCCAGATAGTTGCCGCACGCCTGCCCGTTCTGGGAGGTCGGGAAGGTGTCGGTCCAGGGGAACCAGCCCGGCCCGTCGCACGGAGGTGCGCCGATCGTCGACTCGCGAGGGTAGTCCAGCGGCTGGTCGAGGACCGGCTTGCCGAACTCTCCGCTGCCTAGGTCGAAGGGCATGACCACGGCCCGCAGGTCGGACGCCTTCCCGGTGGACTCACCGGAGCAGACTCCGCCGACGTAGCCGGAGCCGTCGTGCAGACCGAGGCCGAACGGACGCCAGTCGCCCGCCGCGGGGCAGCCCGGATCGGGGATGGCCACGGCGGACTTCGGTGCCGTCGCGGTCGGCGCCGTGGCGTCGTACCGGTACAGCTTGCGGTTGTTGAGGTTGACGACGAACAGATCCCGTCCGTCGTCGGTGATCTTGATGCCGCCGAGGCTCTCCCTGCCGGGGGCGGCGAGGAAGGCGTCATCGGTGCCCGCACCGTGCTTGGTCGTCCCCGCGTCGGGGACGACGGTGAACAGGGTGGTCTTCTTCTGATCGCGGTCGGTCACGTAGATGCCGCCGGCGCCGCCCGGACCGTAGTCCGTGGTGCGCTTGGCCACCGCCGAGGAGAACACCCGCTTGTCGGCCTTGTTCCACGCGATGCCGTACAGGGTGCCGGTCTCGGCATGGGTGGCGATAGTGGTGACGTTGACGTCGACACCGTCCTGGCCGCGCGCGCTGTACGGGAAGGAGACCAGCGTGCGCTGTGTCTCGCCCTCGCGCGTGGCGGGCTGGCAAGTCGTCACCAGGGGTGCGTTCTTCTGGCAGTACTCGCCCGGGCTCCACAGTCCGGTGGTGAACTCCACCTTCTTGCCTGCGGAGAGGTCGACGAACTCCTCGTTGCTGCTCAGCTGGTCGGGCGCGCCGCCCAGTCCCTGGCGCGAGGCGAAGGCCGGGAACAGCACGCCCGGTTTCGGATTCTCCACCTGGACCCGGAACTTGGTGCTGCCGCCCTCGCCCGCCGTCGGGGTCAGCGTCACGGTGCCGTCGGCGGCCGTGACCCCCTCGATGCCCTTCCCGTCGAAGTCGGTGAGGGTCACCTTGACCCCCGCCATGCCCGGCTCCAGCGCGGGCGTCCACACTCCGCTGTCGTCCACGGCCCGGATCACCCGGACCGTCACCGACCCTTCCTCGCCCTGCGAGTGCGCCATCGGCGCCGTCGCCAGGGCTCCGCCGCCGATTCCCAGGGCGAGCACCGCGGCGGAGCCGACGGTACGGCGACCGATCACAGTCGATCGTCGCCGGCGCGGCTCGGGCGCGGCTCCCTTGGTTCGTTCATTCGTGAATGTCATCCCCTGCTCTCAGCGTTCGAAGGGCCCATGGCCCTGCTCGTAAGGGAGTACACAGAGATGCGGAGAACCGCCTCACTGGGGATCTTAGAGCTGCTTTGACCAAGATCGTGGCGGAATGACGAAGTCCTCCTCCGTCGCACCCTCATGCCCCGGTCCCGACCCATGTCACGGGGAGATAAACGAGTCCGAGTGCCGTTCCGTTACGTGCAGTTGACGCACTTTCAGATGACCGGCCGAGGTCGATGCGCGCGGTCGTTCGAAGGTCGCGCGTGGAGCCCCCGGGAGCGGCACGACGGCGCCGCCGGCCCCTGGGGAAGGGGGTCGGCGGCGCCGTCGTGTCCGTGTCAGTGTCGATGCCCGGTACCGGGGGCGTCGTGGGTCAGCTCGCGGCGGCCAGGCCGAGCGCGATGTCCACGATCATGTCCTCCTGTCCGCCGACCAGTCGCCGCCGGCCGCACTCCATCAGGATGTCGCGCACGTCGACCCCGTACCGCCGCGCGGCGGTCTCCGCGTGCCGCAGGAAGCTGGAGTAGACACCCGCGTAGCCCAGGGTGAGGGTCTCGCGGTCGACCCGGACCGGTCGGTCCTGCAAGGGGCGGACGATGTCGTCGGCGGCGTCCTGGATCCGGAAGAGGTCGCAGCCGTGCCGGAAGCCGGACAGGTCGGCGACGGCGACGAATGCCTCCAGCGGGCAGTTGCCCGCTCCGGCCCCGTGTCCGGCGAGCGAGGCGTCGACGCGGTACGCGCCGTTCTCGACGGCGACCACCGAATTGGCCACGGACAGCGAGAGGTTCTCGTGGGCGTGGATGCCGATCTCGGTCGCCGGGTCGAGGACGTCGCGGTAGGCGCGCACCCGGGCGGCGACGTCGTTCATCGTCAGCCGGCCGCCGGAGTCCGTGACGTACACGCACTGGGCGCCGTACGACTCCATCAGCTTCGCCTGCCGCGCCAGCTGTTCCGGCTCGGCCATGTGGGAGAGCATCAGGAAGCCGGAGACGTCCATGCCCAACTCCCGGGCGGCGGCGATGTGCTGTGCCGAGATGTCGGCCTCGGTGCAGTGGGTGGCCACCCGCACCGAGCGGACACCGAGGTCGTGGGCGCGCTTCAGCTCGTGGAGGGTGCCCACGCCCGGCAGCAGCAGGGTGGTGAGGCGGGCCCGCTTCAAGGCCGAGGCGGCGGCCTCGATCCACTCCCAGTCGGTGTGCGAGCCGGGGCCGTAGATGACCGAGCCGCCGGCGAGGCCGTCCCCGTGGGCGACCTCGATGGCGTCGACGCCCGCCTCGTCCAGGGCCGTGACGATCCGCCGGACGTCCTCGGGCGTGACGCGGTGCCGGACGGCGTGCATCCCGTCGCGAAGGGTGACGTCCTGGACGAAGACCGACGGGCCCCGCGTGCCCTGTATGCCCTGCGCGCTCGAAACACCGGTAGCGTCGCGGGTGCCGCGGGTGTTCGGGGTGCTGCTGGGGGTGCTCACTGCCCGGCCTCCTTCGCGGCGGCGATACGCTCGGCCACGCGTACGGCGGCCGAGGTCATGATGTCGAGGTTCCCGGCGTACGCCGGGAGGTACATGCCCGCACCCTCGACCTCGAGGAAGACCGACACCTGATGGGTCGGCCGCTGGCCGTCGCCGGGGGCGAGCAGCGTCCCGACGGGCTGGTCCGCCGGGATCCGGGTGATCTGGACGTCCTGGACCATCCGGTAGCCGGGGACGTACGCCGCGACCTCGTCGGCCATCTTCCGTACCGATGCGACGAGTTCGGCCTTAGCGGCCTCCCCTTCCGCGCCCTCGCCCAGAGCGACCAGGGCGAAGACTGTGTCGCGCATCATCAGCGGCGGCTCGGCCGGGTTGAGGATGATGACGGCCTTGCCGCGCCGGGCGCCGCCGACCTCCACGATGGCCGAGGAGGTCGTCTCGGTGAACTCGTCGATGTTGGCGCGGGTGCCGGGGCCGGCCGACTTCGAGGCGATCGAGGCGACGATCTCGGCGTACGCCACCGGGACGACCCGGCTGATCGCCGCCACGATCGGGATCGTGGCCTGGCCGCCGCAGGTGACCATGTTGACGTTCGGCGCGTCGAGATGCTCGTCGAGGTTGACCGCCGGCACGACGTACGGGCCGATCGCGGCGGGGGTCAGATCGATGACGCGGATGCCGAGCGGGCGCAGCTTCGCGTCGTTCTCGTGGTGCGCGCCGGCCGAGGTCGCGTCGAAGACGATGCCGATCTCGTCGATCAGCGGCGACTTCAGGAGTCCGTCCACGCCGTCGGCGGTGGTCTCGAATCCGAGGCGGGCGGCGCGGGCCAGCCCGTCGGACGCCGGGTCGATGCCGACCATGATCCCCATGTCGAGGTGGTGCGCGGTGCGCATGATCTTGATCATCAGGTCGGTGCCGATATTGCCCGAGCCGATGACGGCGACCTTGGTCTTGCTCATCGTCGTTCCTTACGCGGAGAAGGCGACCGACACCGTGCCGAGGCCGGTGACGGTGGCGTGGACGGCGGTGCCCGGGGTGACGGGACGCATCGGGCCGAGCGCCCCGGAGAGGACGATTTGCCCGGCGCGGAGCGGTTCGCCCAGCTCGCGGGCCTGGCGGGCGAGCCAGACGAGGGCGTTCACCGGGTCGCCGAGGCAGGCGGCGCCGCTGCCGGTGGAGACGGTCTCGCCGTCGACGGTCAGGGTCATCTCGGCCGCGACGGGGTCGAAGCCGTCGAGCGGGACGCGGTGCGTGCCGAGGACGTAGCCGCCGGCCGAGGCGTTGTCGGCGACGGTGTCGCCGAAGCTGATGTCCCAGTCCGCCACCCGGCTGCCGCAGATCTCGATGGCGGCGACCGCGTGGTCGACGGCCGCGCGCACCTGGGCGTCGTCGAGCGGCCCCTCGGCGAGGTCGGCGCCCAGGACGAAGGCGATCTCGGCTTCGATACGCGGCTGGAGGATCGCGTCCGCCGGGACGACCGAGCCTTCGGCGTACTCCATGTCGTCGAAGAGGACACCGAAGTCGGGCTGTTCTACGCCGAGTTGACGCTGGACGGCCTCGGAGGTCAGGCCGACCTTCCGGCCGGTGACGGTGGCACCGGCGGCGATCCGTTCGGCGGTGAGCCGCTGCTGTACGGCGTACGCGGCGAGGACGTCCTCGCGGCCGATCAGGTCGCGCACCGGGGCGGCGGGGACGCCGGTGGCGGCGGCGGTACGAAGCCGGCCCGCCGCGGCGGCGATGCGGTCGGCGACGCTGCGGCCGGCGGTGGCGGTGGCAGTGGCAGTGGCAGTGGCAGTGGCATGGTTCTGGGGCATGTCGTCCAATCTTGCGTAGGGGTCCGGGTTCACTCCGGCGGTCAGGCCGCCCGCTCCTCGGCCCCGACGAGCGCCGAGGACAGCGGGATCGGGGTGAACATCTCGGGCTCC
Source organism: Streptomyces sp. NPDC046203 (assembly GCF_040646255.1). NCBI lineage: Bacteria > Bacillati > Actinomycetota > Actinomycetes > Kitasatosporales > Streptomycetaceae > Streptomyces > Streptomyces sp. NPDC046203. The sequence continues at coordinate 38,928 of NZ_JBEYZX010000029.1, forward strand.
TCGTCCGGCGTCAGCGCCGTCGGACCGTAGACCCACTCGGTGAAGGAGTAGTCGTAGGTGTCCCGCGCCCGCATGATCGCGTTGCGCCGGAGCCGCGACTCCCCGTCGAGATGCCACAGTTCGCCCCAGGCGCGGGCCGTCGTCTGGATCCGGCGGCAGTGCTCCACCCGGACCGCCTCGTACGCGGCCAGCGCCCCGTCCCAGTCCGGCGCGGCGCCCGCCGGGGCGGCCTCGGCCAGCCGGGCGTAGTGGCGGGCCAGCACCCAGCCGTCCTCGATCGCCATGATCGCGCCCTGGGCCATGTACTGGAGCGGCGGGTGCGCGGCGTCGCCGAGCAGCGCGATCCGGCCGTGCACCCAGGTCTCGATCGGGTCCCGGTCGAACATCCGCCACCAACGGTCCCGCCACATCAGCGGAATGCCCTTGCGGACGGTGTCGCAGCTGCCCTCGAAGGCGGCGTCCAGCTCGTCGGGGGTGCCCCAGTCGTCCTGGCCGGCCAGAGCCTTGGGCGACTCGAAGACGGCGACCTGGTTGAACATGTCGCCGCCGCGCAGGGCGTACTGGACGAAGTGACGGCCGGGGCCGACGTAGACGGTGACGTCCTTCTCCGCGACGCCGTTGTCCCGGACCTCGTCGATGGGGACGGCGGCGCGGTAGGCGACGTAGGAGGAGCTGACCACGTCGTCGCCGATCAGCCGGCGGCGGGCCGCGGAGTGCAGTCCGTCGGCCGCGACGACCAGGGGCGCGGTTTCGGTCCGGCCGTCGGCGAGCAGGACCCGGGCGCCGTCTTCGGTGTTCTCGTAGTCCACCACGACCTGGTCGTTGAGGAGTTCGACCCCGGCGCGCTCGCAGGCCCGCAGAAAGATGCCGTGCAGATCGCTGCGGTGGATGACCATGTACGGGAATCCGTAACGGCGTTCGAGGTCGCCGAGGTCGAGCCGGGTCAGCACGCGGGAGTCGAGCGCGTCCCGCATCACCATGTTCTCCGGGACCACGCCCAGCGACCTGGCCTCGTCGAGCAGACCGTACTCGGCCAGGATGCGGGTGCAGTTGGGGGCGATCTGCAGGCCGGCGCCGACCTCGCCGTACTCCGGTGCCTGTTCCAGGACGCGTACCCGCAGTCCCTGGCGGGACAGCGCGAAGGCGGCGCCGAGGCCGCCGATGCCGCCGCCGACGACCAGGACGTCGGGCTGCCCGGCAGGGGTGGGTTCAGGGTTCATGTGCGGTTCCTTGCGTAGGGCGGGGCGGGCGGCGCCCGGTCGGGTCAGAGCCAGGCGGCGAGGGCGGGGGCGGGCGAGCCGTCCGCGGTACGCGGGCCGGGGTCCCGTCCGGTGAGGTAGGCCGCGAGTTCGGGCAGAGGCGCGGTGAGCAGGGTCGGCTCTCCGGTGCCCGGCAGCCGCCATTCGGCGCCGGTGTCCGAGGCCCGCAGGAGCACGGCCGGACCGTCGGCGGCGGCGCGTTTGGCGGCGACGTCGTCGCACAGGGCGGCGAGGAAGTCGGCCGGCAGGTCGGCGAAGGAGAGGCCGGTCGCCAGGTCGACGGCGTGGACGCACACCTCCCGCGCGCGCATCCAGGGCAGTTCGGTGGCGGGGACGGTCCGGCCCTGGGCGGTGACGACCTCGCGCCGCCACTGGGCTTCGGTGAGCCGGTCCATCCTCTCTTCCAGGGCGTCGCAGGAGTGGCGCAGCCGGCTGGTCAGCCGCGCGGCGGGGAGGGCACAGCCGCGTTCGATGCCGGCGGTGCGCTCCTCGGGCGAGGCGTACATCGGGGTGGGTTCGCCGGTGGCGGCCCAGTGGACGAGGTTGCCGAGGGCCTCGGCGTTGGCGGCGAGGTGCGCGGTGACATGGGCGCGGGTCCAGCCCGGCAGGGTACTGGGCACGAGGTAGCCGGTGCGGCCCAGCGAGGCCACGGCCTCCAGGACCAGATCGGTGCCGATCGCGGTCCAGCGGCGGGCGTCGGTGAGGGTGCGGCGGGGCTCCGTCATCCCTCGATCACCTGGTTGACGCAGGTGCCGAGGCCCTCGATCCCGGTGACCACGGTCTGTCCGGGGCGCAGGAAGACCTTGGGGTCGCGGGCGTTGCCGACGCCGGCCGGGGTGCCGGTGGCGATGATGTCGCCCGGGTGCAGGGTGGTGATCGTGGAGATGTACTCCACCAGGAAGACCGGGTCGAAGAGGAGTGTGCCGGTGTCGTCCTGCTGCCGGACCTCGCCGTCGACGACGGTCGTGACCGCGAGGGCGGGGCGGACGCCGCCGACCTCGTCGGGGGTGACGACGTACGGGCCGACGGGAGTGGTGGACTCCCAGATCTTGCCCTGGGTCCATTCGATGGTGCGGAACTGCCAGTCGCGCAGCGAGATGTCGTTCATGACGGTGAAGCCGGCGATGGCGTCGGCGGCCTGTCGCTCGTCGGCGCGGCGCACGTGCCTGCCGATGACGACGGCCAGTTCGACCTCCCAGTCGAGGGCGTCGGTCTCGGCCGGCTTGACGATGTCGTCGTGCGCGCCCAGCAGGGTGTCGGCGAACTTCGGGAAGAGGGTGGGGTAGTCGGGGAGGTCCCGGCCCATCTCCTTGATGTGGTTGGTGTAGTTGTGGCCGACGCAGACGACCTTGGAGGGGTGGGGGACGACGGGTGCGAAGTCGGCGCCCTCGACGGGGTACGTGGTGCCCGTCGCGGTGGCCGCCCGGTCCTGCCAGTCGGTCTGGGCGAACAGCTCGCCCAGGTCGGCGCAGCCGAGGTCGACGTGGACGTCGCCGTCGAGGCGGACCGCCCGGGTTCCGGTGGCGGTGCGGAGGGTGGCGAGCTTCATGATCAGACGTCCTTCTGGGTGGGGTCGAGCAGGGTGCCGCGGGACCGGGCGGTGTCGAGCCGGGCGGCGCCGGACCGGAGGTCGTCATGCCGGGGGTCGTCGTGCCGGGTGCGGTCGAGCTTGAGCGCCTCGAAGACGGGCGCGTCGGAGAAGCGGAAGAGGTCGAGGGCGCCGGAGTCCGAGTCGGTCCGGCCGGCCTCGGACCGGGCGGAGAACGGCTCCCAGGACGGCACGACGAACAGATCGCCCCGGCCGACCGTCCAGGAGGTCTGGCCGACGGTCACCACTCCGGAGCCGTCGAAGACCTGGTAGACGGAGGAGCCGGTCTCGCGTACGGGCGCGGTCTCGGCGCCTCGGGCGACCCGGTGGAACTCGGCGCGCAGGGTGGGCAGGACGTCGGATCCGTCGTGCGGGTTGCTGTAGCGCACCGCCGCGTGGCCGGGCTCGACCGTGCCGCCGTACCCCTCCTGCTCCAGGAGCAGCTGGTCGCGCAGGGCGGCGTCGGTGTACTCCCACTTGTAGGAGAGCAGCGGGCTGCCCGGGGTGGCGGGGGTGGCCGCGAGCGGGCGCAGGCCCGGGTGGGCCCACAGCCGCTCGGAGCGCGAGCGGCGCGGGGTGGCGCGTTCGGCGTCGGTGATCTCGTCGCGGCCGAACTCGAAGAACTGGGTCTCGGCGACGTACTGGAAGGGGATGTCCAGGCCGTCGATCCAGGCCATCGGCTCGGAGGTGGCGTTGTGGTGGGCGTGCCAGTTCCAGCCGGCCTGCGGGAGGAAGTCGCCTCGGTTCATCGGTACGGGGTCGCCGCCGACCACCGTCCAGACGCCCGAGCCCTCGACGACGAAGCGGAAGGCGTGCTGGGTGTGACGGTGCTCGGGGGCGTCCTCGCCGGGCATCAGGTACTGGATGGCCGCCCACAGCGTCGGGGTGGCGAACGGCCGCCCGCCGAGGGAGGGGTTGGCCAGCGCGATGGCGCGGCGTTCGCCGCCGCGTCCGACCGGGACGAGGTCGCCGGCCCGGGCGGCCAGCTCCCGCAGCCGGTCCCAGCGCCACAGGTGCGCGGCGGCCCGCGAGCGCGGGTGGGCCGGCATCAGATCGCCGATCTCGGTCCACAGCGGGACGAGCAGCTCGTTCTCGAAACCCCGGTACAGCTCTTCGAGCGCCGGGGTGACCTCGGGCTGTCCCTCCGCGGCGACGGCCGTCAGCCGCACCGGGAAGTCCGAGGCGATGTCATGGGCGAGGGAAGAGTGAGTCACAGGCCACAGACTCTTCTGTTCCGTCCTGAGGAACGGATAGATTCTGCACAGCAGAACAGCCAGGCATCCGTTCCCGGGAGTGCGTACGCGATGGACAAGCCGCTCAAGAACCCGCCGCCCTACCCCATCGCGAGCGTGGACCACGCGCTGCGGGCGGCGGCCATTCTCCAGCTGGAGGGCGGGGCGAGCGTGTCGCGGATCGCCGAGCGGCTGGGGGTCGCGCGGTCGACCGCGCACCGGATCCTGGCGATGCTGGTCTACCGGGACTTCGCCGTACGCGACGACGACCGCGTCTACCGCGCGGGCCCGGTGCTCGAACTCGCCTCGCACTCCCAGTCCCTGGTCTCCCGGCTGCGTGCCACGGCCCTCCCCCATCTGCACCGGGTCGTGGAGCTGCTGGACGAGACCGCGAATCTGATCGTGCGCACCGGGGACACGGTGCGGTTCATCGCCAGCGTCGAATGCGGGCAGGCCCTGCGGGTCGGCTCCCGGGAGGGCATGGTGTTCCCGGCCCACCGCACCACGGCGGGACTGCTGTTGCTCGCCGAGCTGTCCGACGAGGAGCTGGACGAGGTGTACGCCGCCGAGCGGTACCGGGAACGCCCGGCCGACCGGCCGGATCCCGACCGGCTGCGGACCGAGCTGCGGCGGCTGCGGCGCAACGGGTTCGCCGTCAACCGGGGGCGGTCCGAACGCGGGCTCGCCGCCGTCGGGGTGGCGGTGCGCGACCGGGACGGCAGCGCGCTGGCCGGCCTCTCGGTGTCGCTGCCCAGCACGCGGTACGACCCGCATCGGCTGCGGTCCCTGGTCGCCACCCTGGAGGCGGCGGCCCGGCGCGTGGAGCAGGACCTCGCGCGGCAGGACCCGTGACGGCGGACAGGGCCCGTACGGCGCCGCCTTCGTGGCGGCGCCGTACGGGCCCTGCGTAGGGACGGCCCTGCGAAAGGACGGCCGGGTGGCCGGACTTGCGGATCCCGTGGGTCCCGCGGGACCCGTGGGCTCGGCGGATCCCGTAGGTCCGGCGGATCCGGCGAGCCGGTCCGGGGCGGGCCCCTTAATCCCGTTGCCCCGTAGGTCAGTTGTGCGTGATGAAGTCGGTGACCAGCCGGTTGAACTCGTCGGCGTGCTCGATCATCGCCCAGTGGCCGCAGTGGTTGAGCACCACCAGGCGGCTGTCGGGGATGTTCGCCAGCAGGAACAGCGAGGTCTCGTAGGAGACCACGCGGTCGTCGCGGCCGTGGATCAGCAGGGTCGGCACCTGGATCGCGGGCAGCAGCTCCGGCTTGACCCACTTGGGCAGCGGGGCGCCCTGGGGCAGCCCGTCCACGTAGTTGCGCAGGTGCTCCGGGCGGGCGAGCGCGGCGTCCGAACGGGCCTGGCACAGCTCGGGGGTGGCGAACCGGGCCTTGTCGTAGACCATGATCTCGACGAGCCGGCGCATGTTCTCCGGACTGGCGTCCCGGTAGGCCTCGATGAGGACCTTGAGGCCCTCGGACGGGCCGTCGCCGGCGCCGAAGAGGGTGGGTATCCGGCCGACCGGCGGGCCCATGGTGACCAGGTGGGAGATCCGTTCGGGGTGCTCGGTGGCGAGCCGGAGCGAGGTCTGGCCGCCCATCGAGTTGCCGACGAAGGCGGCCTTGTCGATGCCGAGGGTGTCCATGAACTGAATCACGGCCTCGACGTGGTCCAGCCGGTCGACGGTCGCGGCGTCCGACTCGCCCCAGCCGGGCATGTCGACCGCGTACACGTGGAAGTGCTCGGCCAGGGCCTCGATGTTGCCGGCGAAGTTGCTCCAGCCGGTGGCGCCGGGGCCACTGCCGTGCAGCAGGACGACCGGGTGGCCGGAACCCGCCTCGTAGTAACGGAGCTTCCAGTCGGCGGTTTCGGCGGTACGGGCGAGGTCTCGCGGGTCGAGGCTCATCAGTGGTTCTCCTCCAGGGGGTTGGCGGCGGCGAGCAGCTCGGCGACGACGCCCGGCGGACGGTGGCCCCAGCTGTGCAGCCGGTCGAGCGTCTTCACCTCCCAGGTCGCGTCGTCGATGATCAGTCCGCCCCAGCCGTACTCGACGCTGAAGCCGGACGGGGTGCGGACGTAGAAGCTGAACATCCGGTCGTTCGGGTGCATGCCGAGCGTCATCTCGAACGGCTGACCGGCGTCCATGCACCGGTCGTAGGCGAGCCCGACGTCGCGGATGTCGGTGACCTCGACCATGAAGTGGTGGGTCCTCTTCGGCGAGGGCAGATCGCCGAAGGCGACGGTGTGGTGGCGGCCGTTGCAGTGCAGGAAGATCAGGTCGGCGACGACGCCCGGGGCGAGTTCCTCGACGATGACGTCGCTGACCTTGAAGCCGAGCAGGCCGGTGTAGAAGGCCAGGTACTCCTCGCGGGAGACACCATGGGCCAGCAGGACCTGGTGGCCCGCGCCGCCGGCGCCGGTCACGAAGCCGCCGAGCAGCGCCGGGGACGAGAACGGCGCGGGGGCGTCGGCCAGTTGCTCGACCAGCTCGATCCGGTTGCCCATCGGGTCGGCGGTGACGAAGATCCGGTCCACCCGGCGGGCGGCGGCGAGCGCCGCGTCGCCCTCGGCGACCTCGATCCCGGCCGCCCGGAGCCGCTCGACCAGCGCGTCGAGCGCGGCCGTGTCCCCGACTTCGTAACCGGCGGCCACCAGGTCGTCGGCGGGGCCCTCGGTGACGACCCAGCGGTGGGCCTTCTCGTCGGTCCGCAGGGTGAAGCCGTTCCCGGTCCGCTCGCCGAGCCGCATGCCGAGCAGGTCCACGCCGAAGCGTTCCCAGCCGGCGAGGTCGCTCACCTCGTAGACGACGTAACCGAGTTCCTTGACACCAGACAAGTCTCTTCTCCTTCTTCGCGGGCCTCGCGGCCCGGCGGTGGGGGGTTCCGATCCGGTTTCAGATGGCGGGGACGGTGGGGACGGCGAGGACGGTGGGGACGGCGAGGCCGTGGGTGTCGGCGGCGGCGACGAAGCGGTCGGGGCGGACCGCGACGACCCGGGCCCCGTACCGGCGCATCCAGGGCAGGATCACCTCGTCCAGGTCGACCAGTTCGTCCTGGCCCTCGGTGTGCGCGGTCTTCGGGCGCACCACGCGGTAGTGGGCCCCGAGCGCGTCCCAGCCGGCCTTCTCCTCGGCCGAGAGGAGGGACGCCGGGTCGACGTCGTCGCCGAGCAGGACGAAGTGGTGGCCGAGGTGGTCGTCGAGGCGGGCCATCCGGCCGGCGGTGTCGCCGGTGACCGGCTGCGGGATCATGCGGCCGATGACGCTGGCGTCCGCCCTCTCGCCCCGGAGCCAGCCGGCCGCCAGCACGGGAGGACGCGTGAGCGGCGGCTCGTAGGGGGTGACCGAGTGCGCGGGCGCCGCGTTCATCGCGGCCCGCTCCGCCTCGGATGCCTCCTGCTTGATCACCCGGCCGAGGCCGACCGCGAGGTCGGTGTAGAAGACGGCGTTCGGGCGGCGTTCGGCCTCGTAGGTGTCCAGCCAGTTCTCCGGAAGCGACCCCTTCAGCACACCGGCGAGCTTCCAGCCCAGGTCGTGGGCGTCGCGCATGCCGGTCTGCATGCCGGCGCCGGCCCAGGGCGGCATCAGGTGGGCCGCGTCCCCGGCGAGGAACACCCGGCCCTTGCGGAAGGTGTCGGCCATCCGGACGTGGTGGCGGTAGAAGGCGTGCTGGTGGATGTCGACGTCGTCCTCGGACACGCCGAGCGCCTTGAGCAGCGGCCAGATCTCGGCGCTGGTCGGGTAGTCCGCCGGGGTCTCGTCGGGCTTGAGCGGGATCTCCCAGCGGTGGTTGCCCGCGGACAGGGCGATGTCGACGACCGGACGCTCCCGGTCGGACCAGAAGGTGAGGAAGTCGCGGTCCGGCCACCAGCGTTTGACGTGGCAGTCGACGACCACCCAGGTGACGTCGTCGGTGTCGCCGCTCAGGGTGCAGCCGACCCGGCCCCGGCTGGCGCTGCTGCCGCCGTCGGCGCAGATCGCGTACCGGGCCCGGGTGGTACGGGTCGCGCCGTCCGCGGTCGAGGTGAGGGTGACCCCGTCCGCGTCCTGCTCGACTCCGGTGACCTCGTCGCCGTAGTGGACGGTGACCAGGTCGTCGTACCGCTCCCGGACGGCGGCGCGCAGTTCGGCCTCCATCGTCGGCTGGTAGATGTTGTAGAACCGCGGGACCCGGCCCAGGGTGGACGGCGGATGCTCGATCCGCATGATCTCGGTGCGGTCGTAGGTCATCCAGCGGAGGGCCCGCTGAGGGTCGATCACCTTCTCGACCCGCTCGTCGACGCCGAGATCCTGGAAGATCCGCATCGTCCAGTCGTTCACCGTCACGGCGCGCGCCCGGGGGTGGATGTCCCGGTCGCGTTCGAAGGCGACGGCGGAGACGCCGTACCGGGCGAGGGTGAGGGCGGCGATCACACCCGTCGGACCGTAGCCGACAATCGCGACATCCGCGTCAAATCGCTGTTTCATGCGCTGGCTCCGTTGATCAGGCTCGCACGCAAGGAAGGGGAAGTTTTGGACCGATCGGTCGGTACATTAAGCGTCGCCTCTTCACGACTCGTCAAGGGCTCGCGGACGCGGACTTTCCGTATCCACAGGGCTGTTGGCGTGTACGAGTCACGCTGCGGGGCCCCCGGAGCGGCCTGTTCCGGTGCCACCGGGGCACCTCGAAGAGCCCCGGCGGCGAACCGGGACCGAGGGCCGTACGCCGCCCCGAAGTGCCCCGGCGGCGGACCGGAGCCGGGGACTCGGCCCCGTCGCGCAGGCCCTAAAATCGGACGGTGGATACGATCGAGTCGCCCGCGCAGGAGACACGCACCAACCGACGCGGCCGCCGGTCCCGGCAGGACATCCTGGACGCGGCCGCCCGCGTGATGTCCGTACGCGGATACGCGGGGACGTCGATGTCGGCCCTCGCCAAGGAGACCGGCCTGCCGAAGAGCGCCTTCTACCATCACTTCGAGTCCAAGGCGGGACTGCTTTCGGCCGTCATGGAACAGGGCGCGCAGGCCTTCTTCGAGGCCATGCGCGAAGCCCACCGGAACCCGCCGCAAGGGGGCACCCCGCACGAGCGGCTCCGCTGGTACCTGCGCCGGACCGGTGACGTCATGGAGAACGGGGAGGAGTTCCTGCGTCTGCTGCTCGTCCTGGTGATGAGCCGTGAGGCGGCGGAGGCCCCCGAGGCCCTCGACACCGTGACCACCGTCCGCGACAAGGGGCGCGCCTACATGGCGCACATGATCCGCTCGTCCTTCGCCGACACGGCCGGACCGGAGACCGCCGACCGGATCGCGACGGTCCTGGCCCCCTTCGGGATGGCCGGCTACGACGGCGCGTTCGTCGCGCTGCAGTCCGACGGCGACAGGCCCGTCTCGGACTGGATGGACCAACTCGCCGACTCTCTCGTGGCGCTGGGCGAGACGATCGCCGCCGCCCGCTGACGAGGGCGGCCCGCGCCGGGGCCTACGCGGCGGTGGTCACATCGGGATGCGCTGGGCCCTGGCGTACTGGTGGATCAGTTCGCCGCCGATCTCCGCGGCCAGTCCGGCGGTGATGCCGGACCGGTCGTGGGGCGGGGACACACCCGTCACCTCGAAGCCGACCGGGCTCAAGTCCCCGACGCAGCGGAGCAGTCCGAGGATTTCCCGCGAGGTGAGCCCGCCCGGGACCCGGGTGCCGACCCCCGGGGCGAAGGCGGGGTCGGCGACGTCGACGCAGACGGAGACGTAGACCGGCCGGCGGCCGATCCGCTGCCGGACGACCCCCGAGGCACCCCGGACGCCCAGCCGGCCGAACCCGCCGGCGTCCAGCATCACCCCTCCCTGGGGACGGCCTCGGACACCGGGCCCCCGCAGTCCGATCCGGACCACCGCCGACGGGTCGACGAGCCGCTCCTCGACCGCCTGGCCCACGATGTCGCCCCGGGGGTCCGAGCCCAACGGGTCGGCGGCCAGGCGGAGAAGGGCGACCGGGCCGTGCCGCTCGGCCACCGCGCGCAGCGCCGCCACGGTCAGCGGGCGGCCACCGCCGAGCAGCAGTACGGCGGCGTTGCCGGCGAGCAGCCGGGCCAGCCGCTCACGCAGCAGCCCGGGCGCCGCGTCGCGCTCCCCCGGCGGCAGCTCGACGTCCCCGCCGTCGACACAGTCGACCAGGTCGAAGGTGCCCGGGCCGCGATCCGCGCCGGGCGCGCACGCGAGCACGGAGACGTCCCGAACAGCCCCTGGGCCCAGGCGTGTTCCGGGACTTCGCACCGATTCCTCGTAGGGCACGCCGAGCACCACGAGGTCCCGGGCGGCCGGTTCCCGGTCGAGCGGCAGCCGCATGAAGGTGGGGGGCCGCGCGGGGGAGCGCGCGGGCAGGGCGATGCGCTCCACGACGGGACGTCTCCTCCAGGCTTCGGCACGTCGTCGGCGGGCGGGCCGCCTCCCGGCGGCCGGGCGGTTTCCGGGCACTGTTCCCGCGGCGGCTCTTCCCCCACTCTTCCCGGCATATCGGCAACTCGGCTGTGGCCGAAGGCAGTTCGGCAGCGCGCGCTCCGCCTTCCGCGCCTTTCGGACCCCTTCGTCCCCTTCGCTCCCGCCCAGCCCTCACAGCCTGCGACGGATATGCCCGGGGCAAGCACGAATCGACCCCGCGCCGTCGCGGACGGTAACGTTCCCACGACTCCTGGTGTACGACATTTCTGGGGAGAAGATGACGGAACGGCGTACGGCCCTCAAGGACCCACGAGTGGCGGCGCGGGCCGCCGCCACCGGAGCGGGCACAGTCGCGTTCGCACCGGCGGGCCGACGGCGAGGCCCCTTCTCCGTCGACGTGCGGCTGCGCTGGCTCGGCGTCAGCGGGTGGGAGATCGCGTTCGGCCGGGGGCACCGCAGGCGGAGCATCCTGTTCGACCCCTATCTGAGCCGGATGCCCTTCACGAACGCCGAGGGCGTCACGGAGCCCGGCATCCCGCTGCGTCTCGATCACGAGGCCGTCGAGACGGTCGCGGCACGGCATCTGATCGGCGCTCCCGAGCTGATCCTGGTGAGCCATGGGCACTTCGACCACATGGCGGACGTCCCGCAGCTCCTCGCGCGGCCTGCCTGGCGGCGGTCGCGGATCAAAGTGCTCTGCCACGAGACGGTGTCCCATCTGCTCGCGGCCATGGGCACCCCGGATCGGCGGCTCGCGGACGCCGTCCTGGTCAAGGGTGGGGAGTACCTCCAGTTCGACGGGTACACGATCGAGGTCTTCCGCAGCCTGCACAGCAGGCGCCCCGACCACGGCTACTTCGCCCCCGGCCACCGGCTGGCCCCGCCACCCCGGCCCTCGACCCTCGGCGACTTCGTCGAAGGGGACACCCTCGCCTACCAAGTGTCCGTGGAGGGGGGGCCGTCGGTCCTGCTCATGGGGGCGAGCGATGTCGCCGAGCGGGCGATGACCGGGATCCGCCCGGACGTGGCCGCCGTGCCGATGACCACGACCTCGGCGGTCCACCGCTACCCCGAACGACTCCTCGACATCACGGGACATCCGCCGTTGCTGATTCCCTGTCACCATGACGACATGGTCACGCCGTTGACCGCGTCGCCGGGTCTTCTGGCCGCCTCCAGCGCCGACTCGGCCGTACGGGAACTGACGGCGGCGGCCGGGCCCGGCTCGCGCGTGGTGGCGCCCCGCCATCTGGGCGCCATGGACCTGGCCGCCGCGCTCGCCTAGGTTCTGTCCGGCGGGTCCCGGCGGGGGCGGGGACACGCGGTGCGCGGCGCACCCGGCCGCACCGTCGCGCGTACCCGAAAGGGCCCCGCCGGAACGGCACTTCGCGTACTGCCGCCCCCTGCCCCGCACTCCGCAGGGGGCTCCGCACCTCCCGCACCATCGCCCCCGGCCAACGCCCACGCCCTGCCCACGCCCTGCCCCTGCCCCATCACAAGGATTCGCGCCTCTCACCGCCCAAGGACACGCACGCACTTCATCACCCCAGGAGAAGACAGCATGCCCACGGACATCCAACGGCCGAGCTCCTCCGTCGCCACGGCGGCACCGTTAGGCAACGGCACGGGCCCCGCACCGGGAGAGCGGCTGCGCGGCGACCTCGGCGTCGCGAGCATCGTCTTCATGGTCACCGCCGCCGCCTCCCCGCTCGGTGTCATCGGCGGCCCCGTCCCGCTGGGCATCGCCGACGGCAACGGGACGGGCTTCCCGGCGACCTACGTCGTCGCCGGCGTCGTCCTGCTGCTCTTCGCCATCGGATTCCTCGCCATGACGCCCCATGTGCGGACCACCGGGACCTTCGCCTCCTATGTCGAGCGAGGTCTCGGGCGCGGCACCGGACTCGGCACGGGCTTCGCGGCACTGCTCGCGTACCTCACCCTGGAAGCCGGCATCTACGGACTGATCGGGCCGGGCATCGGCGCCCTGCTGCCCGGCCCGTACCTGCCCGGCGCGCCCTGGTGGGTGTACGCCGCCGCGACGTTCGCTCTGGTGACCTTCCTCGGCTACCGCCAGGTCGACCTGTCCGGCAAAGTGCTCGCCGTCGGGCTGCTCTCCGAGGTGCTCGTCGTCGTCGCGTTCGACGCCGTCGTCACCTTCAAGGGCGGCGACAGTGGTCTGTCCTCCGGCATCGTCAGCCCCCGGCACATCGTGTCCGGCGCGCCCGGGATCGGCATCCTCTTCGCCATCCTCAGCTTCATCGGGTTCGAGGCGGCGGCCGTCTTCCGCGACGAGGCACGCGACCCCGAGCGCACCGTCCGCCGGGCGACCTATCTGTCACTGGCTCTGGTCTGCGTCTTCTACGCCGTCTCCAGCTGGGCGCTGATCACCGCCGTCGGCGACGCGCACGCGGTCGGGACCGCCACCGGCCACAGCGGCACGATGCTCGCCGACGCCACCCGCCGCTACCTCGGCGCGGTCGGCGGGCACCTCGTCGAAGTCCTCTTCGTGACCAGCCTGTTCGCCGCCATCCTGTCGTTCCACAACATCGTCGCCCGGTACGTCTTCGCGCTGGCGGGCCAGGGCGCCCTGCCCGCATGGCTCGGTGTCGCGCACCCGCGCTTCCGTTCCCCGCACCGCGCCTCGATCGCCACCGCCGCCGTCGTCGCGGCCCTGCTGACGCTCTCGGTGGTCATCGGCCTCGACCCGATCACCCAGGTCTACGCCTGGCTGACGAGCTTCGCCTCGGTCGGCGTGGTGCTGCTGTACGCGATCACCAGCACGGCGGTGGTGGTCTTCTTCGCCCGGCACCCCGAACACCGCACGGCCGTCTGGCCGAACACCGTCGCACCGGCGCTGGGACTGGCCGGACTGGCGGCCTTCTTCGTGCTCATCCTGGAGAACCTCACGACACTCGTCGGCGGCAGCACCGCCCTGGTGATCGGCGTCCCGGCCCTGCTTGCGGTGACCCTCCTCCTGGGCCCGGTCGTGGCACGGCGGGGGTCCCGAACCGAGCTCTGACAAGAAGCGGCGCCGCTTCTCGTCCATCGGCTCGGAAAGTGTCGTGGCGACCTTGGTCATCGCTTCGGCGTGCGCGGTCTTGCGCTCGCAGTCCCGTGCCGACCGTCTGCACCGGTTCCCCTGGGGAGGGCCGGGCTCCGTTCATCAGGACGTCACGGAAGCACACTCAATCTGATAACGGGTGATATTGCGGCCTGGTCGTCCTGTACGGGAGTTCGTACATTCGATTCATTCGGTTCATTCGGAGGATTCGTGATGAACGGAGGCACTCCATGCGCGGAACCATGCATGTCCGGTGGGCCGCTCTGGCCACCGTCGTCGCCCTCGCCGCGACCGCCTGCGGTGGCGGCGGCGGCGGAAGCAGTGACGGCAACGGAGCGAACGGCATCGTCTCCTCCTCCTGGGGGGATCCGCAGAACCCGCTGGAGCCCGGGAACACCAACGAGGTCCAGGGCGGCAAGGTCCTCGACATGATCTTCCGGGGTCTGAAGCGGTACGACCCGAAGACCGGCGAGGCCAAGAACATGCTCGCCGAGAAGATCGAGACGACGGACTCGCAGAACTTCACCATCACCGTCAAGGCCGGCTGGACCTTCTCCAACGGCGAGAAGATCACCGCCAAGTCCTTCGTCGACGCCTGGAACTACGGCGCCGACCTCAAGAACAACCAGAAGAACGCCTACTTCTTCGGCTACATCGACGGCTACGACAAGGTGCACCCGGACACCGGCCAACCGACCGCCACCACCCTGTCCGGCCTCAAGGTCGTCAATGACCGGACCTTCACCGTCAAGCTGTCGCAGAAGTTCTCCACCTTCCCCGACACTCTCGGCTACGTGGCCTTCGTCCCGCTGCCCCGCGCCTTCTACGACAGCCACGCGGCCTGGCTCTCCAAGCCCGTCGGCAACGGTCCGTACACCGTGGACTCGTACACCAAGGGCTCGCAGATGGCCCTCAAGAGGTGGGACGCCTACCCCGGGCCGGACAAGGCGCAGAACGGCGGCATCACGCTCAAGGTCTACACCGACAACAACACCGCCTACACCGACCTGACCGCGGGCAACCTCGACCTCGTCGACGACATCCCCGCCGCCCAGCTCAAGAACGTCTCGTCCGACCTCTCCGGCCGCTACATCAACACCCCGGCCGGCATCCTCCAGACCCTCTCCTTCCCCTTCTACGACCCCGCCTGGCGCAAGCCCGGTCAGGAGAAGCTGCGCACCGGCCTGTCCATGGCCATCGACCGCAAGCAGATCACCGAGACGATCTTCCAGAACACCCGGACGCCCGCCCAGGACTGGACCTCGCCGGTGCTCGGCGCGCAGGGCGGCTTCCGCGGCGATCTGTGCGGCGCCGCCTGTACGTACAACCCCACCGAGGCCAAGAAGCTGGTCGCCGAGGCGGGCGGCATCCCCGGCGGCACCATGAAGATCACGTACAACGCCGACACCGGCTCCCACAAGGTCTGGGTGGACGCCGTCTGCAACTCCATCAACCGCGCGCTGGGCAACAACCGGGCCTGTGTCGGCAACCCGGTCGGCACCTTCGCCGACTTCCGCAACCAGGTCACCCAGCACAAGCTCAGCGGCCCCTTCCGGGCGGGCTGGCAGATGGACTACCCGCTCATCCAGAACTTCCTCCAGCCGCTGTACTACACCAACGCCTCCTCCAACGACGGCACTTACTCGAACCCGAAGTTCGACAAGCTCGTCGACGAGGCCAACGCGCAGACCGACCGGACCAAGGCCGTCGACACCTTCATCGAGGCCGAGAAGGTGCTCCGGGATGACATGGGCGCGATCCCGCTCTGGTACCAGAACGGCAGCGCCGGCTACTCGGACCGGATCGGGAACGTCTCCCTGAACCCTTTCAGCGTCCCGGTCTACGACCAGATCAAGGTCAAGTGACGCATCGGGGCGCCCGAGCAGGGCGCCCCGTACGCCCGCCAACCCGGAACCAACCCTTGGAGCCTGCCCATGGGTCGTTACGTGATCCGGCGGCTGCTGCAGATGATCCCGGTCTTCTTCGGCGCCACCCTGCTGATCTTCCTGATGGTGAACGTGATGGGCGACCCGATCGCCGGACTGTGCGGCGAGCGTACCTGCGACCCGGCCACCGTCGCCCAGCTCAAGTCGGAGTTCGGCCTCGACAAGCCGGTCTGGGAGCAATACCTGACCTACATGGGCAACGTCTTCACCGGCGACTTCGGCACCGCCTTCAACGGCCAGCCCGTCACCGAGCTGATGGCCAGTGCCTTCCCGGTCACCATCCGGCTCACCGTCGTCGCGATCGTCTTCGAGATCGTCATCGGCATCACCCTCGGCGTGATCACCGGCCTGCGCCGCGGCCGGCCCGTCGACACCGCCGTCCTGCTCCTCACCCTCGTCGTGCTCTCCGTCCCCACCTTCGTCACCGGCCTGCTGCTCCAGCTGCTGCTCGGGGTGAAGTGGGGCTTGATCAAACCGGCCGTCTCACCCGAGGCGCCCGTCTACGAACTGATCGTCCCCGGCCTGGTCCTCGCCTCCGTCTCGCTCGCCTACGTCACCCGGCTCACCCGTACCTCCATCGCCGAGAACAAACGCGCCGACTACGTCCGTACCGCCACCGCCAAGGGTCTGCCGCGCCACCGGGTCGTCACCCGCCACCTGCTGCGCAACAGCCTCATCCCGGTGGTCACCCACATCGGCTCCGACATCGGCGCCCTCATGGGCGGCGCCATCGTCACCGAACGGATCTTCAACATCCACGGCGTCGGCTACCAGCTCTACCAGGGCATCGTCCGTCAGAACACCCAGACCGTCGTCGGCTTCGTCACCGTGCTCGTGCTGGTCTTCCTGGTGGCCAATCTGGTGGTCGACCTCCTCTACGCCGTCCTTGACCCGAGGATCCGCTATGCCTGAGCTGGAACCGTTCGAGGAAGGCCGGTCCATCGCCGCCACCGGCACCGGCGGCGCGGCCGACCTGGCGATGGCCGAGGCCGAGCCCGTGGAGGGCGCCCCGGGCGGCCCGGGCGGCACCGGCGCCGACAAGAAGCCCCGTTCCCTGTGGTCGGACGCCTGGCACGACCTGATCCGCAACCCGGTCTTCATCGTCTCCGGCCTGGTCATCGTCTTTCTGATCGCCATCTCCCTGTGGCCCTCGCTCATCGCCTCCGGCGACCCGCTGAGCTGCGACCTCGCCAAGGCACAGCAGAGCTCCCAGCCCGGCCACCCCTTCGGCTTCGACGGCCAGGGCTGCGACGTCTACACGCGGACGGTCTACGGCGCCCGCACCTCCGTCACCGTCGGCGTCCTCGCCACCCTCGGCGTCGCGCTCCTCGGCAGCGTCCTCGGCGGTCTCGCCGGCTTCTTCGGCGGCACCTGGGACGGACTGCTGTCCCGGATCACCGACGTCTTCTTCGCCATCCCCGTCGTTCTCGGCGGCCTGGTGCTGCTGTCCGTCGTCACCGGCGACACCGTCTGGCCGGTGATCGGCTTCATGGTGCTGCTCGGCTGGCCGCAGATCTCCCGGATCGCCCGCAGTTCCGTCATCACCGCCAAACAGAACGACTACGTCCAGGCCGCCCGCTCGCTGGGCGCCTCCAACTCCCGCATACTGCTGCGCCACATCGCGCCCAACGCCGTCGCCCCCGTGATCGTCGTCGCCACCATCGCGCTCGGCACCTACATCGCCCTGGAAGCCACCCTGTCGTTTCTCGGTGTCGGTCTGAAGCCGCCCACCGTCTCCTGGGGCATCGACATCTCCTCGGCCTCCGCCTACATCCGCAACGCCCCGCACATGATGCTCTGGCCGGCCGGCGCGCTCGCCGTCACGGTGCTCGCCTTCATCATGCTCGGCGACGCCGTGCGCGACGCCCTCGACCCCAAGCTGAGGTGAGGCACGCCATGCTGCTCGAAGTACGCGACCTGCACGTGGAGTTCCACACCCGCGACGGGGTGGCCAAGGCCGTCAACGGCGTGAACTACTCGGTCGACGCGGGCGAGACCCTCGCCGTGCTCGGCGAGTCCGGCTCCGGAAAGTCCGTGACCGCCCAGGCGATCATGGGCATCCTCGACATGCCGCCCGGCCGCATCACCGGCGGCGAGATCCGCTTCCAGGGCCAGGACCTGCTGAAACTGAAGGAGGACGAACGGCGCAAGATCCGCGGCGCGAAGATGGCCATGATCTTCCAGGACGCCCTGTCCTCCCTGAATCCGGTGCTCACCGTCGGCGAACAGCTCGGCGAGATGTTCCGCGTCCACCGCGGACTGTCCCGAAAAGACGCCCGCGCCAAGGCCGTCGAGCTGATGGACCGGGTCCGCATCCCGGCCGCCAAGGAGCGCGTCGGCCAGTACCCGCACCAGTTCTCCGGCGGGATGCGCCAGCGCATCATGATCGCCATGGCGCTGGCCCTGGAGCCCGACCTGATCATCGCCGACGAGCCCACCACCGCCCTCGACGTCACCGTCCAGGCCCAGATCATGAACCTGCTCGCGGAGCTCCAGCGCGAATACAACATGGGCCTCATCCTCATCACCCACGACCTCGGGGTCGTCGCCGACGTCGCCGACAAGATCGCGGTGATGTACGCGGGCCGGATCGTCGAACAGGCGCCGGTGCACGAGCTGTACAAGCGTCCGGCCCACCCGTACACCCGGGGTCTGCTCGACTCGATCCCGCGCCTCGACCAGAAGGGCCAGGAGCTCTACGCCATCAAGGGCCTGCCACCCAACCTGCTCCACATCCCGCCCGGCTGCGCCTTCAACCCGCGCTGCCCGCTCGCCCAGGACGTGTGCCGGACCGACGAACCGCCGCTCCACCCCGTCACCGAATCGCCCGTGCCGCGCGCCAGCGCCTGCCACTTCTGGAAGGAGTGCCTCCATGGCCGAGGCCAGCGCTGAGCCCCCGCCGCGTCACCCCGCTCCCCGGGTGCCCCTCGCCCAGGAACCCCTTCAGGAGCCCCTTCTCCAGGTGCGCGGCCTCGTCAAGCACTACCCGCTGACCCGGGGCATCCTCATCAAGAAGCAGATCGGCGCCGTCCGCGCGGTCGACGGCGTCGACTTCGACCTCGCCGCCGGTGAGACCCTCGGCATCGTCGGCGAGTCCGGCTGCGGCAAGTCGACCGTCGCGAAGATGCTCGTCAACCTGGAACGCCCGACCGCCGGCTCCATCACCTACAAGGGCGACGACATCACCCGCCTCTCGCCGCGCGCCCTGAAGGCCGTACGCCGCAACATCCAGATGGTCTTCCAGGACCCGTACACCTCCCTCAACCCGCGCATGACGGTCGGCGACATCATCGGCGAACCCTTCGACATCCACCCCGAAGTCGCCCCCAAGGCATCCCGGCGCCGCAAAGTACAGGACCTCCTCGACGTCGTCGGCCTCAACCCCGAGTACATCAACCGCTACCCGCACCAATTCTCCGGCGGCCAGCGCCAGCGCATCGGCATCGCCCGCGGCCTCGCGCTCAACCCGGAGATCATCATCTGCGACGAACCCGTCTCGGCCCTCGATGTCTCCGTCCAGGCGCAGGTGGTGAACCTGCTCGAACGGCTCCAGGCCGAGTTCGGCCTGTCGTACGTCTTCATCGCCCATGACCTGTCGATCGTCCGGCACATCTCGGACCGGGTCGGCGTCATGTACCTGGGCAAGATCGTGGAGACCGGATCCGACGCCGAGATCTACGACCACCCGACGCACCCCTACACCCAGGCGCTGCTCTCCGCCGTGCCCGTCCCCGACCCGGCGGCCCGCGAACACCGCGAACGCGTCATCCTGGCCGGCGACGTCCCCTCCCCCGCCAACATCCCCTCCGGCTGCCGCTTCCGCACCCGCTGCTGGAAGGCCCGCGAACGCTGCGCCCTCGAAGTCCCGCTGCTCGCCGTCCCGGAGGAGTTCCGGCACACCGACAGCCCGGCACGGCACGACTCGGCCTGCCACTTCGCGGAGGAGAAGCGGGTGGTGCCCCCGAAACCCGGTAAGGGAATTGCCCCGGGCGTCCGTTGACCGAGAATATCGGCGCCGTGGCTGTGACACGTACGGCACGTCTCACCGGCGCCGGCCTCTGCGCCACGCTCGTGTTCCTCGTCGTCGTCTGGCTGCTGCGGGACCTCGCCGTCCTCGGCCCCACGAGACCGAAGCAGCCCGCCGCCTCGCCGACGACCTCAAGAACGAGCGATCACCCGATGACCCGACACTTTCTCAGCCGGGCTGGTCCGCCGGTGTGCCGTACAGGTCCAGGTAGGACGGGAAGAGGCCGCCGGGGGTGTCGGCGGTACGGGCGGCCAGCGCCGCGTGGACCACGGCCCGGGTGAGCACGTCGGCGCCCGCGGCGAGGATCTCGTTGACCGCCGCCATCTCCGTGTGGACCTGCCAGCCGGTGGGGTCCGCCGGGCCGTTGCCGCCGTCGTCCACCAGGGGCCGCCGGCCGGTCGACAGCGCGAACACCGTGTCGCCGTCGGTCAGGAGATGGATGGGCCGGACCCCGCGGGCCAGGCCGTCGTGCGCGGTGCCCGCGAGTTTCTGGGCCTGCGCGCGGGTGAGGGTGGCGTCGGTCGCCACGACGGCGAGCGTCGTGTTCAGCTGCCGTACCTCCTCGGACTGCCGCCGCCGGGTCTCCTCGCGCGCAGCGGCCAGGCGTTCCTCTGCCCTGGCGTGAACCGCCGGGTCGGGGAGCGGATGGCGCAGCCCCTGGGCCCGGAACTCGCCGTCCACCTCCGTCCACGCCCCGTACAGCGCGCCGGTGTCCGGGTCCAGGAGCGAGCCGGAGGCATTGACCGCGGCCAGGGCCGCGACCGTCGCCCCCGAGGGCAGGACGATGCTCGCCGTGCCGATGCCGCCCTTCATCCCGCCGGCCACCGCGCCCGTACCCGCGCCCACGCAGCCCTGGGGGACGGCCGCGCCCACGGCGGTACGGGCCGCCTCCTCGACGGCCTCCCGTCCCAGCGCCGCTCCCGGCCGGGCCGACCAGCGGCCGCCGCGCCCCAGGTCGAACAGGGCGGCGGCGGGCACCACCGGCACCACCTGGGTCGGCCCCGCGCCCACCCGGAAGCCGCGTCCCCGCTCCTCCAGCCAGGCCATCGTGCCGGCCGCCGCTTCGAGGCCGAAGGCGCTGCCGCCCGCGAGTACGACGGCGTCGATCCGCGGCACGAGATTGCGCGGGTCGAGGGCGTCGGTCTCCCGGGTACCCGGCCCGCCACCCCGTACGTCGACCGCCGCGACCATCCCGTCCTCCGGGCCGAGGACCACGGTGACACCGGTCAGCCGGCCGTCGCCGGTGCGTGTGGCGTGCCCGACCCGGACACCGGCCACGTCGGTCAGCGCGTTGCGCGGTCCGGTGCGCGGTGCCGGCCCGGGGTTCCGCATCCCACTCATCCCTTGTCCTCGGCTCTCTCGCTCGTCTCGCCTGTCCTGCCCATCCGACTTGCCCGGCCCCATCTGGGCCGGCCGTCCGGCCCGGCCCGCCGGTGCCGGTCCGCGCCGCCGCCGTCGAGCCGCCGTGCCCTCCGCCGCCCGGTGCCGTGATCCGTACGATCCTGCCAACCCGGCGGCCAGGGAGGCCGGTTCCCGCATCCCCGCCCGGCGCGGCGGTCCCTACGCTTGTCGTCCATGGCCGACGACCAGACGGACACCTCCGGTGCCGCCCTCCCTCCCTGGCTGGCCGGCCTCGGCCGGACGGCGTCCGCGTCCACGTCCACGTCCGCGTCCGCCCCCGCAGATCTTCCCCCGGAACTGTCGCGGTACGCGGGGCCGACGCCCGCGAACGCCCGGGGTTCCGCCGTCCTGATGCTCTTCGGCACCGGCGGCGCGGGGCCGGACCTGCTTCTGCTGCGGCGTTCCGGGGCACTGCGGGACCATCCCGGCCAGGTGTGCTTCCCCGGAGGTTCGACCGTCCCCGAGGACGGCGGTCCCGTGCGCACCGCGCTGCGCGAGACGTACGAGGAGACCGGCCTCGACACCTCGGCGGTCCGGATCGCCGGGGTGCTGCCGCCGCTGTACCTCGCCCACAGCGGTTTCTCCGTCGTTCCCGTGCTCGGCTGGTGGGGCGCGGGCGGCCGGATCGCCGGGGACGGGGAGGAGATCGTGTCCGTCCACCGGGTGCCGCTCGCGGAGCTCGCCGATCCCGGGGCTCGGCTGCTCATCCGGCTGCCCGACGGCCCGCTGGCCCCCGGATTCCGGTCCGGAGGCCTGTTCGTGTGGGGGTTCACCGGCGCCCTCGTCGCCTGGGTGCTGCGGCTCGGCGGCTGGGAACGTCCCTGGGACACCGGCCGGATCGAGGATCTGGCCGCCGCCCGGCGCCGCTTCGCGGACGGCGGCCCGCCCCGCTGAACCGGCCCGGAAAACGGGGCGCGGCTCACCCACCGGTGCGTACGGCGGCGGGCGGCGGGCGGCGGGCGGCGGGCGGACGTACCTCTGCGCGTCGGCGAACCGGACCCGGGCGGCCGTACGACCGTGAGCCGGACCCGGCACGCCCCACCACCGCCGCCACCGGTCCCGCCGCACAGCCCCTAACGGCCCCGGCCCGCCGCCGCCCGCCGCAGTGCCCGTTCCCGCTGCCCCGCGCGGAACCCGTCGACGGGCCCCGACGACACCCGCAGCAGCGCCAGGTACTCGGCCGTCTCCACCGCGACGGCCTCCTCGACGGTCCGGCCGAGGCCGCCCATCACCGCCGCCTTCAGATGGGTGAGGCAGTCGCCCGGGATCCCGGCCAGCGTGCGGGCGAACTCGGCGGTCTCCTCACGCAGCCGGTCCCTCGGCACCGAGCGCAGCGCCAGCCCCTTCTCGACGGCCTCGGCGGCCGTCAGCCAGCGGCCCGTCATCAGCAGCTCCATCGCGGGCTGCAGACCCATCTTCCGGACGGTGCGATGGGTGGCGCCGGCGCCGGGCATGTGCCCGTACGGGGTGTGCACATCGCCGATCCTGGCCTCCTCGGCGATCAGCACGAAGTCGCAGGCCACGACCATCTCGAAGCCGCTGGCCCGCGCCTTGGCCCCCACCATGGCGATCGTCGGCACCGGCATGCGTTCGAGGGCGAAGACGACCCGGTTCAGGCGTTCCAGGTAGGCGGCGAACTGGCCGGAGTCGGCCTCGTCGCCGTCCAGGACCTCGGTGAGGAAGCCGAGGTCGCTGCCGATGCAGAAGGCCCGGTCCCCGGCGCCGGTGAGCACGAGCACCCGGCTGACGCCGTCGCCGGCCACCCGGGCGAAGGCGTCGAGGAGTTCGTGGTGCATCCGCTCGGTGGTGGCGTTGAGCTGTTCGGGCCGGTTGAGCGTGACCCAGGCGATGCCGTCGGCCCGCTCCAGCAGGATCGTCTCGTACGCGGGCGCGGTCTCCCCCTCGTACGCCGTATCCCCGGCCGAATCCCCGGCCGAGCCCTGATCCCCCGCAGGCCCTGCAGTTACAGGCTCCCCCACCTGCCCAAACTCCCCCGCCGGGGTCACCGGGCGAGGTCCGCGGCGAGCGGGAACCCGGTCATGGCCTCGCCCCTGACGGTCGCGTCCACCCGGACGAAGACCAGCGCGTAGGCGCGGCGGGGGCCGTCGGTGAGGTTCGGGCCGGAGCCGTGCAGGATGTTGGCGTGGTGGACCAGCGCGCTGCCCGCGGGCACCGGGTACGCCACGGTCTCCTGCTCGCTGTGTGCCTCGACCAGGACGGAGCCCTCCTCCGGCCGGGTGTGCGCGACCCGGCCCCAGTGGTGGCTGCCGAGGACGTACCGGACACAGCCGTTGTCCAGCGTGGCGTCGTCCAGGGCCATCCAGACGGTGACCGCCTCGGCCGGGTCCAGGTGCCAGTAGCGGTTGTCCTGGTGCAGGACGAGGCGGCTGCGGTCGCCCTTGCCGGCCGGCTTGTAGAAGGAGTGGTCGCGGAACAGCCGGACCGGTCCGCCGAGCAGACGCTCCACCCGCCGGTAGAGATCGGAACGGCGCACCTGCGCCTCGCAGGCGGGGTCGGACTGCCACAGGTTCACCTTCTGCAGCAGGGCCAGGTCCAGCGGCCGTCCCCGCCGTTCCGACAGGTCGCGGACACCCTCGGCGGGCCGGTCGCCGTCGAAGAAGGCCCGTTCCACGCTCCCTTGGAGCTCCTTGACCTGCTCGGGTGTCAGTACGTGGTCCCAGCGGACCACTCCGTCGCGCCGGAAGACCTCGGGCTCGCCGGCTGCCGGGTCCGTCGTGGTCGGCCGCTCCGCCGCTCCGGCGGGCGACTGGGATGAGGTCATGACGCTCCTCGGGAGGATCGGGAAGATCGGGAAAACAGGAAAGTTCGTGAAGTTCGGGAAGAAGAGGGAACCTGGTGTGGTCGTGGTGCCGGCGGAGAGGGAGCCGGGCCGGGCGCGGGCCCGAAGCGGGCCGCGGCAGCGGGGCCCCGCCGGACTTCGCAGCGATGCTGCCACAGGGCCGGGGCGCGGCCCATAAGCCGAGACGGCATCGGCGCGATGCGCCCGAGGCATGGCTGCGGCCGTACGTCGCCACTCATGCCGCGGACGCGGGGCCGCGACCCGCGAATGGCATTGGACGCCGCCGTGACCCGCGGTGTTCGCTGGGCGGCGGCTCGCGAGGCCCCCGGTGTCCCCGGCCCGCGCGAGCCTTTCCACCACCGCTCCCGCCTCCTCGAAGGCGGGCAGGCACGGCAGCACCATGTGCGCCGTGCCACGGAGCCGGGTGCACAGGCCGTGCGGGCAGCCCGGCCCCGGTGCCCCGGGACTGTCCCCACGCGCAGGAGGCCAGACACGCATGCAGGTTCTACTCGTGAACGCTCGCCGGTCGTCGTACTCCGGGGAGTCGATCTCCGCACCGCAACTGGGGCTGCTGTCCATGGCCGCGGTCCTGCGGGAGGGTACCTTCCACGACACCAAGGGCACCGACGTCCGCTTCATCGACGACCAACTGTTCGTTCTGGACCGCCCGTTGGCCACGCCCAACGAATTCCTGCGCGGCCACTCCCCGGACATCGTGGGCATCCAGGTCCTCACCTCCAGCCTGAAGAACGGCATCAAGCTCGGCGCCGAGACCCGTCGGCACCACCCGGGCGCGCTGGTCGTGCTCGGCGGTGTCGGCGCCACGCCGCTGGCGCGGCAGCTCGTCGAGGACGGCTCCGCCGACGTGGTGGTCAAGAGCGAGGGAGAGGTCACCTTCTCCCATCTGGTCCACGAGTTCGGCACCAACGGCCGCAAGAACTTCGGCAAGGTGCGCGGCATCGTCTTCCGTGACGAGGACGGCACCGTGGTCGAGACCCCGGCCCAGCCGCAGTTGATGCGTCTGGACAAACTCCCCAAGCCCGCCCGGGACTTGGCGGACATGCA
Organism: Streptomyces sp. NPDC046203; assembly: GCF_040646255.1. NCBI lineage: Bacteria > Bacillati > Actinomycetota > Actinomycetes > Kitasatosporales > Streptomycetaceae > Streptomyces > Streptomyces sp. NPDC046203. The sequence goes on from NZ_JBEYZX010000029.1 coordinate 63,715, forward strand.
GTTGTACAACCAGATCTCCCGGGGCCGTTCGGGCAACCTCGTCACCAGCCGCGGCTGCTCGTACGCCTGCGCCTACTGCTACTCCAAGCACCAGTGGGGAGTCGGCCAGCGCCGGCACAGCGCGGAGCGGGTGATCGAGGAGATCCGCGAACTGGTCGAGGTCCACGGCTTCGACCGGATCCGGATCGAGGACGACGACTTCGTCGAGGACGTCCCCCGCATGCAGGAACTGTGCCGGAGCATCGAGAAGTCGGGGCTGCGCGGCAAGTTCGAGTGGGAGGCCAAGGCGCGTCCGGACCTCATCGACGACGACATGGCGCGCATGCTGCGCGACTCCGGCTGCTTCCGGCTGCTCGTCGGGGTGGAGACGCTCGACTGGTCGCTGCTCAAGCGGCTCGGCCGGCCGGTCAAGGTCGACGTGACCGAGCGGGCGATCGGCTCGCTGAGCAACGCCGGGATCGGGGTGCAGGCCACCTTGATCCTCGGCATCCCCGGCGAGACCGACGAGGCGATGCGGTCGACCATCACCTGGCTGCAGGCGCGGCTCGGCGACAACCCGCACGACATCGTCTCGCCCTGCTTCTTCGTGCCCTTCCACCATGAGGTGGAGAAGGACATGGCCAAGCGGGTCGACTTCACCCTGGAGACCGACGACAGCGACTGCTTCACCGGTCACATCCCGGTGACGTCCAGCAAGGGCGCGTCCATCGACGAACTGTGGAAGCTGTACGACGACATGACCCCGACCCGGCGCGAGGGCAAGTACAAGCGCATCGCGTACCTGGCCGACCTGAGCACCGTCCAGACCCGGCTCGGCCTGATGGACGGCGGCGCGGTGGAGGCCAAGGAACCGGCCGCGCTGATCCCGGAGGTCCAGTGACCGCGCCGACGGCGGCGCCCGCCGCGGACGCCCCGGACACCGGTGTCCTGGACGTCCCGGCCCAGGACGGCTCCCGGCCGGTCATGTCGCACCGCCCGGACGTCCTGCGCGACGCGGCGGGCGGGGCGGTGGCCCGGCTGGGCTCCGCCGGCCGGCTGACGCAGTTCCGGATGGCGGAGGAGGCGGGCCGGGCGGCCCGCCGGCTGCGCGGCATGGACGACGCGGCCTGGTTCGGGTTGCTGCGCCGGGCCGGGGAGCGGGTCGGCGCCCGGCTGGAGGACGGCGATTTCGACCCGTGGCTGCGGGCGCTGTCCGCGGTGAGCGGTCTGCCGCGCCGGCGGGCCGCCCGGGGGCTGCGGGCCGCCGCGCAGGATCTGGCCCGGATGGAGGAGATCCTGGCCACCCAGTCCCCCGACGGCACGGTGGCGGCCTACCGGACCGGCGGCCGTCATCTGCGGTGGAGCTGGCGTCCGGCGGGCCGGTCGGTGCTGGTGCGGCAGCCGGGCAACTTCCCGACGATCAACATCGAGTGGCTCCAGGTCCTCGCCGCGCGCCGGCCGGTGCTGCTGAGCACCGCGGCCGCCGACCCGTTTACTCCGGTGCTGCTGACCAGGGAGTTGTACGAGGCGGGGCTGCCCGAGCACGGGGTGTCCCTGGTGCACGGTGACGCGCCCGCGCTGCGCCGGCTGGCGGACCAGGTGCTGTGGCCGGGTGAGAACGTGCCGGCCGATCTGCCGCCCGGCAAGGTGAAGACGTACCACTTCGGCCGCAGCCGGGCGGTGATCGGCGACCGGCCGCCCGAGGACGCCTGGAAGCGGCTGGCCCGGGAGGCGTTCGCGGGCTGCGGCAGGCTGTGCACCAACATCAGCTCGCTGGTGGTGCTGGGGGACGCCGCCTCGGCGGCAAAGGCGCTGGCCGGGGAGTTCGCGGCCCGGCCGGTGCTGCCTTTGGACGATCCCCGGGCGGCGGTGCCGGCGTTCCCGGACCGTGCGGTGCGGGACGCGCTCGCGCTGCGGATCGAGCGGGAGATCGCGGCCGGCGCGGTGGATGTCACGGCGGACGCGACCGGGGTGCCGCTGCGGGTGGACCTCGACGGGCGGGCGTTTCTGCGGCCCACGGTGCTCCTGGTTGATCCCGGGTCGCCGCTGTTCGGCACGGAACTCCCGTTCCCCTTCACGGCGGTGGCGCATGTCCCCCGGTCGAAGGCGGTCGCCGCGTGCGCCGGTTCGCTGATCGTCTCCGTCGTCGGCGAGACCGACGGGCTGGTGGGCGCGCTCGCCGAGGAGCCGGGGGTCGACAAGGTCTTCGCCGGTGACCAGTTCGACCGCGGCTACCACCCGTGCGACCCGCACGAGGGGCATCTCGCCGACTTCCTGTTCAAGAAGAAGGCCGTACTGCCGGGCACGTCCGCGTGACCGGCCCGGGCGGCAACCGAGGAGAGGCACCCGTCATGCACAGTCCGAGCGAGTCGAGGCTCCGTCCCGTCACCGATGAGGACGTGCGCCGCCTCGTCCGCCTCCACTTCGATCCGCGGCACGGCACGCCGTACTGGCTGGAGCGTGACCGGCGGCAGGGCACCGACGCCCTGGAGAAGGTGCGCGGTCTCGCGGACGCCGCCGCCCTGATCGCGCTGCGGGACGGGCCCGACCAGATGCACTTCGAGGAGGCCGCGCGCCGGACGCCGCTCGCGAACTTCGTCCCGAGCTCGGTGCTCGCCGAGGGCGGGACGCTGTGGGCGGCGCAGACCGGCGGCACCACGGGGCCTGCCAAGCACGGCAGTTGGGGCGCCCGTTACTGGGAGGACATCCTCGCCTTCTCCGACGAGTTCCTGGATCTGCACGGGGTCCCGCGCGGGGAGAACTGGCTGTTCGTCGGGCCGATGGGCCCGCACACGACGGGCCGGCTCGTGGTCGCCTTCGCGGAGCGCCGCGGCGGGATGTGCTTCTCCATCGACCTCGACCCGAGGATCGTGAAGATCTTCGGCGAGGAAGGCATGACGGCCGCCTACGACCGCTATGTGGACCACATCTGGGACCAGATCGCGGAAGTGGCCCGGTCCCAGGACATCGGTGTCCTGTTCTGCACCTCCCGGCTGCTCGAAATGCTCCCGGAGCGGCTCGGCACCGACGCGCTGCCGGGGGTGCGGGCCATCGTGCACGCCGGCACCACCCTGGAGCCCGAGACGCACCGGCAGTTGCGCGAGGACGTCTTCCCCGGGGTCCCGGTGGTCGGCATGTACGGCACCTCGACCACCGGCATCAGCTGGCAGAAGCCCTTCGAGGCGGCGGACGAGCACCGGGTGGTGTACGTGCCGTGCCAGCCGCACATCATGCTCGACGTCGTCGACGCGCAGGGGGAGGACGTCTCCTTCGGCGAGGAGGGCCGGGTCCGGGTCTGGCGGCTGACGGACGACGCCCTGCTGCCCGGGTTCTGGGAGCGGGACCGGGCCCGGCGGGTGCGGCCGTACGGGGTGGCGGCCGACCGCTATCCGTGGCCGTGGGTGGGCGATCCGTACAGCCCCGAGTTCACCGAGGGACGACGCGTCGAGGGGGTCTACTGACATGGCCGGATTCCTGCTGTCCATACGTCCGGACGGTGCCGCCGAGGTCGAACTCCTCGGCGAGGGACTGGGGATGGACGTCCTGGTGCGGCGCGACGGCTCCGACGTCCTGGTGGTCCAGGGCGACCGGCTCACCGCGGAGGAGCCGCCGGCGCAGGCGCCGTTCGACGCGCTGACCGCCTGGGCCGAGCGGGCGCACAGCCGTTACTGCGCGGTCCTGGTGCGCGAGGGCCGGGCCACCCTGTGGAGCGATGTCGGCGCGACCAGCCCGCTGCACTGGGCGCGGTCGGCCGGGGCGCTGCTCGTCGGCACGTCGGCCGGGGCGATGCTGCCGCTGCTCGGCACCCCCGCGGTGCTGGGCGACGCCGGACAATCGCTGCTGCCCGGGGGCCGGTTCGCCGGGATCACCGCGGTTCCCGCGAACAGCGCGGTGACCGTGGTGGCCGACGCCTACGGCGACACCCCCGTGTCCGTACGCCGGCTGGCGCCGCTGCCGGACCGCCCGTCGGCGACCGACCCGGACCAGGCGGTGCGGACCGTCCGCAGGGTGCTCGGCGAGGCCGTCGTACGGCTCGCGGCGGACGCGGACGAGATCGGGGTCTCGCTCAGCGGCGGCGTGGACTCCTCCACGGTCACGGCGCTCGCGGTACGGGAGTTGGGCGCGCCGGCGGTGCGCACGTACACCGTGGGCACGCCCTTCGGCGACGAGTTCGAGCAGGCGGCGTGGCTGGCGACCCGGCTGGGCACCAAGCACGAGGAGATCCTCTTCGGCCCCGAGCAGCTCGCCGCGATGCTGCCCGGGATGATCCGCGCGCTGGAGACCTGGGATGTGCTCACCCTCCAGATCGCCGCGCCCGCCTGCTTCCTGCAGGACCACATCGCGACCGGCGACCGCCGGGTGCTGCTGTCCGGGTACGGGGCGGACCTGCTGTTCGCGGGGCTCGGCGGCACCGGCGGCGAGCGGGCCGTCGAGGCGGCCGTCGTCGCGCAGACCTTCGCGACCGCGCGCAGCAACGAGTTCCATCCCGCGTTCGCCGACGCCCGGCACGCCGCCGTGCGCCACCCGTACTGGACCCGGGAGGTGATGACCGCGGCGCTGGACATCCGCGGCCGGCTCAAGGTCCACGAGGGTACGGCGAAGTGGGTGCTGCGCAGCGCCGCCGCCGACGTCCTGCCGGCGGAGGTGGCCTGGCGGCCCAAGCGCGGCATCCACGAGGGCACCGCGATGAGCCGGATGTTCGCCGCCGCCCTGGGCAGCGACGAACCCGCCGTCCAGGCCCGGATGTTGCGGGACATGGCCACGGAGATCTTCCGGGACGGCGGGAGCGGGGCCGTCCCGGGCGACGGGGTGTCCGCCGCCGGAGCCGACGACACGATGCGGGACCGACGTCAGGGAGGCACACGATGAGGGTTCTGCTGGTGTGGCCCCGCAATGAACGGGCCCTGCTCAGTGACCGGTTGAGCTGCTGCGAGCCGCTGCCGCTCGAATATCTCGGCGGCGCGCTGCGCGGCCACCACGATGTGACGATCCACGATCTGCGGCTCGACTCCTCGCTCGCCGAGTACGCCGAGACGCACGAGCCGCCGGACCTGGTGGGCGTGGCCATTCCGTACACCACCAGCGCCCGGGTGTCCCGCGAGGCGAGCCGGGAGGCCCGCCGGCTGTGGCCCGGCGTGCCGATCGTGCTCGGCGGGCACCACCCCTCGGTCTCCGCCGAATGGCTCGAAGGGTTCGAGGCCGACTGGGTGGTGGCGGGCGAGGGCGGCGGGCCGCTGAGCCGGCTGGCCGCCGACCTGGAGGCGGGCCGCACCCCGCGGACGGGGCAGGGACTCGCGCCGTACGAGGCCCGCACCGGTCTGGAGCGCGCCGGCAAGCCCAAGCCCGCGGCGCTCAACGACCTTCCGATGCCGGACCGTTCGCTGCTCTCCCACCACCGGCAGGACTACTTCCACTCGATCTACCGGCCGGTGTCCCTGATCCGCTTCACCGCGGGCTGTCCGTACACCTGTCACTTCTGTTCGCTGTGGCGGATGACGGACCGGCGCTACCTGGTCAAGGAGATCGACCGGGTCCTCGCCGAGATCGCCGACATCGAGGGCGACAACCTGTACGTGGTGGACGACGAGGCGTTCATCCAGCCCGCGCGGATGCTCGAACTCGCCGACGCCATCGACAAGGCGGGCTTCCGCAAGCGGTTCCACATGTACGTGCGCACCGACACCGCGCTGCGCCGGCCCGATGTGATCGCCCGCTGGGCGGAGATCGGTCTCGACTCGGTCCTGGTCGGCGCCGAGTCGATGACCGACGACGAGCTGTCCGGCTACCGCAAGGGCACCGACGCCGAACAGACCCGGCGGGCCCTGGACCTCTTCCACACCAACCAGGTGAAGGTGCGGGCCAACTTCATCGTCCAGCCCAACTGGGTCGGCGAGGACTTCGCCCGGCTCGGGCGGACCATCGAGGAACTCCAGGTGGACATGCCGAGCTTCTCGGTGCTGACCCCGCTGCCCGGCACGGATCTGTACGACGAGAGCCGGGACCGGCTCGTCAGCGACGACCCGGAACTCTTCGACTGCTACCACTCGCTGTTCCCGACGAAGCTGCCGCTGGAGGACTTCTACCACCGGCTCGCCGATCTGCTGGCGGGCGCGAGTGCCCGCCCCGCCCCGGGCGTCGCCACCGGTGAGGACCCGTCCGTCTTCTACTACTCCGACAACAGCGCCTTCGACGAGATGCTCGACGGCATCCGCCGGTCCGGCCGGCCCGCCGCGACCCGGGCGCCGGAGCGGGTCCCGAGCACCGGATGACCGGGCGCCGGACGCCCCGGACGACCGGGACACCCCGGACGGCGGGGAGTCCGACGCCTGTCCTACCCCGGACGGACGGCGCGCCCCGGACGACCGGGTGCCCGCCGCCCCGCACGCCCCGGACGGCGGGGAGTCCGGCGCCGCCCGCGCCTTCGCCGGCCGGGCGCCGGACGGCACCGCCCTTCTCCCCCGCCCGCCCCCGGCACGCCGGTGCCGACCCGACGCTCAAGCGATCCGACCCCGAGGAGCCGTGACCCGAGCATGTCCGCCGAATCCTCCCGCCGCCGCAAGGTGTACTTCATCGGTCTCAACGCGGTGCCCTTCCTCCCGCTGGTCGCCGGCCTGCTGCGCACGTACGCGGAGCAGGACGAACACATCGCGGCCTCCTACGACTTCCAGGAACCGCTGTTCCTGGTCGCCCCCGTGCAGGAGATGGCGGACGGCATCACCGAGCCCGATGTCCTCGCCCTGTCCTGCTACGTGTGGAACTTCCGCCGCCAGATGAAGGTGGCGAAGATCCTCAAGGAGCGCTACCCGAACATGCTCGTGGTGGCCGGCGGGCCCCATGTGCCGGACCGGGTGGGCGACTTCTTCACCCGGCACCCCTATGTCGACGTCCTGGCGCACGGCGAGGGCGAGGTGGCCTTCCGGGAGGTGCTCGCCACCCGGATCTCGGACCGCCCCGACTACACGGCCGTGCCGGGAGTGACGGTACGGGGGACCGCGGGACCGGTCGCCGGTCCGGCCGCCCGGCGGCTGCCGCGCCGGATCGAGACCCCGAGCCCCTATCTGAACGGGGTGATGGACGGGGCGGTGCGCACCTGCCGTGAACGCGGCCTGCGTTTCTACGCGTTGTGGGAGACCAACCGCGGCTGCCCGTACTCCTGCGCCTTCTGCGACTGGGGCTCGGCGACGATGAGCGCCCTGCGGCTGTTCGACGAGGACCGGATCCAGCACGAGATCGACTGGTTCGCCCGCAACGACGTGGAGGACCTCTTCGTCTGCGACGCCAACTTCGGCATCCTGCCGAGGGACCTGGAGATCGCGCACGCGCTGGCGGACGCCCGCAGGGAGGCCGGTTCGCCCCAGCAGATCCGGGTCAACTTCGCCAAGAACTCCAACGACCGGGTCTTCGACATCAGCAAGGCCTGGCACGACGCGGATCTGCTGATGGGCACCACCCTGTCCATGCAGAGCACCGACATGGACGTCCTGGAGGCCATCGACCGCAAGAACATCGGCCTCGACAACTACCGCAAACTGCAACAGCGTTACGCGGTCGAGAATATCCACACCTACACCGAGCTGATCCTCGGCCTGCCGCTGGAGACCGCCCGCACCTTCCGCGACGGCATCGGCTCGCTCCTGGAGGCCGGCAACCACGAGGACATCCGGGTCTACGAGTTCGGCATCCTGCCCAACGCGCCGATCAACACCCCGGAGAAGATCTCCGGTTACGGTCTGCGCACGGTGCCCAAGCGGCTGTACGTCGAGCGTCCCGGGACCCCCGACGACGAGGCGGAGTCGATGGACATGGTCATGGAGACCGGCGCCATGTCCCGCGACGAATGGGTCGAGTCCTTCTCCTTCGTCCAGGCCGTGCAGTTCCTGCACAACGGCTGCTACACCCGCTATCTGTCGATCTATCTCCGACAGGAGCACGGGGTCGGCTACACCGCCTTCTACGAGGGACTGCAGGACCACTTCGCGGCCCGGCCCAGCAGCTTCATCGGCTCGCTCTACCTGCGGATGCGCAGCCTGTACCAGGACTACATCGACATCCCGACGCTGCCGCTGGCCAACCTGGTCGCCAGCCAGCCCGACCTGGCCGCCCAGCTCGCCCCGTACGGCCGGCGCCGGGGCTGGACGATCGACAACTGGGGCTGGCTGCGGGTGGCCACCGAGTTCGACCGGTTCCACGCCGAACTGGCCGACTACCTCCGCACATTGGGCCTCGACCCCGAGCAGGACCCGCGGCTGCGCGACGTCCTGCGCTTCCAGCGGGACGTCATGCTGCGCCCGGACTACGACCCGGAGAACGGCAAGACCGCCGCGTACGACCACGACTGGCCGCGCTACTTCGGCGGCGGCCCGCTGACCGCGACCCGGGTCCAAGTCGACTACGGCGACCAGCGGTTCGGGGCCAACGGCCGGTTCCGCCCGGCGCCGGACGACCTGAAGGCGTTCGCTCTGGCGGCCATCGGCCCGAGCTATCCGGTCTCGCGGATCGGCCACTACCGGCACCGCTTCGAGTCGGCCGAGGTGACGCCGGTGGCGGAGCCCGCGCTCAGCGAGCAGCGGTGACCGCCGGCCCCGGCGCTCCGGCCGGCGGCGCCGCCCGGCCGCACCGAGCGGCGCTGGCCGTGCTCGCCGGGGCCTGCGCCCTGTTCGCGCTGCTCCAGCTCGGGGTGGCGACCCTGCTGCCGCAGGTCCAGCAGGCGTACGGGGTGTCCGGCTCGGACGCCTCGTGGGTGGTCTCGGGCCATCTGCTGGTCGGCTGTGTCGCCACCCCCGTCGTGAGCCGGCTCGGCGATCTGCACGGCCGGCGCGTGGTACTGCTCGCGGTGCTTGCCGTGGTGGCGGTGACATCGGTGGTGTCGGCCCTGACCGGCTCGTTCGCGGTGCTGCTCGTCGCACGCCTGGTGCAGGGCGTGGCCGCCGGGCTCTTCCCGCTGTGCGTCGGCCTGTTGCGGGAGGGCTTCCCCGGGCTGTCGCTGTCCGGCCCGTCGGGGGTGCTGTCCGCCGCCTTCGGCACCGGCGGCGGGGTCGGCGCGGTGGTGGCGGGGCTGTTCGGCGGCGGACTCCCGGCCCTGCGCACGCTGTTCGCGGCGGCCGCGCTGCTCGCCGTGGTGCTGCTGGTGGCGGGCGCGCTGCTGCTGCCCGAGACCCCGCGCCGGCCCGCCACCCGGATCGACGTACCCGGGCTGCTCCTGCTCGGCATCGTCAGCAGCGCTCTGCTACTGGCCCTGACCCGGTACGGCCGGGAGGGCGCCGGTTCGGTCACCGGCGCGGTGCTGCTGGTGACCGCGGCGGCGGGCGGCGTCCTGCTGCTGCGGGTGGAACGCCGGTCCCCGGAGCCCGTCCTCGACATGCGGCTGATGTCCCGCCGGCCGCTCCTCTGCCTGAACGTGGTCAGTCTGCTGACCGGGCTCGTGATGTTCGAGATCGGCGTGTTCGCGCCGGCCCTGGTGACCGCGCCGCGCGAGACGGGGTACGGCCTCGGCGGCAGCGGAGCCGTACTGACCCTGGTCATGCTGCCGATGCAGATCGGCGCGCTGTCCGGCGGGCTGCTGTCCGGGCGGCTGCGGGAATCGGGGCGGGCGAGCGCCCGTACGGTGCTGGCCGCGAGCGCGGTGCTGTTCGCGTCCGGTCCCGTGGTGTTCTCCTTCCTGCCCGCCTCCGCGCCGGGCCTGGCCCTGGGCACCGCCCTGAACGGCCTGGCCACCGGATTGCTCGGCGGGGCCATGGCGGAGCTGCTCGTCCAGTCCTCGCCGAGCGGGTCGACCGCGGTGACGGTCGGCCTGAACGGGGTCCTGCGCAACCTCGGCGGAGCCTTCGGTGTACAGGTCGGCTCCATGATGCTGATGGTCGCGGGCGACGCCGGCGGCCATCCCTCGGCCCTCGCGTACCGTGCGGTGTTCATCGGCACGGCCGTCCTGGCCGTCGTCGGGGTCGGCGCGGCGTTCCTCTTCCCCCGCTCTCCCGCGCCGCTGCCCCGGCCGGACGTTCCGGTGCCGCCCGGCCACTCCTCCCGTCCGATCCGGCCAACCACCTGACCGCCCGGTTCCGCACCGCCCCCGCCGACCTACCGTGGACCGGGTTCCACGCGGCATCGGCGGGCACGGCCCGCGCCCGGCCCCGCCCTCGCGGCGGCGCCGGGGACGGGCCGTGCCGGGTGAGGGAGGAGAGCCGGGTGTTCGACCTGCGCCGTTCGGACGTGGTGCTGCTGCAGGCGGTGGCGGACCACGGCAGTCTGCACGCGGTCGAACGGGACGGCTGGATGACGCAGTCGTCCGCCAGCCGCCGGCTCGTCAAACTCGAACGCCGGCTGCGCACCCTGCTGGTGACCCGCGGCGCGACCGGCACCGAGCCCACCGAGGCCGGGCACGCGCTGCTGCATGTCGGACGGCGGCTGCTGGCCGCGATCGACTTCGCCGTCGCCACCACCCACCACCAGGCCGACGACACGGCGAGCCGGCTGCCCGTCGTGGAGTTCGCGGTGGGGACGGAGTGGGCACACGGCCTCGACCGGCATCTCGCCGGACGCTTCCCCGACCTGGTGTTCGACGTCGTGCCCGACGACAGCCACCGGGTCTGGCAGCGCTTCGAGCGGTACGCCGCCGACGCCGCGCTCGGCTGGGAGACGGCCCGCCGGCCGGTCGCGCGGCGCGGCGGTGTCCTGGTCCGGACCGTCGCCGAGGAGCCCCAGCAGGTCGCCCTGCCGCTCGGGCATCCGCTCGCCGGGCGGGACATCCTGGATCTGCGCGATCTCACCCGTACGGAGTGGGTGGCCGTGGTCGGCGGTGACTCCGGCGACGACCAGAGCTGGGCGCTGTCCCGGCTCACCCCGGTTCCGCCGGTCAGTTTCACGGTGCGCTCCCAGGGCGCGGCCCTCGATCTGGTACGCCGGGGGTACGGCATCGCGCTGGTCTCCCCCTCGGCCCGCGCGGGGGCCGCCACACCGGGTGTGGTGCTGCGTCCGCTGCGGCAGAAGTTCGTCCGCAGGCTGCGGCTGGCCGTCGACCCGCTGGCGATCCCGGGGCCGCTCGCCGAGGAGTTGTACGCGTGGCTGCGCGGGCGGTACGCGCCGAGGACGACGGCGGCCGGCGGAGGAACCGGGGGCGGCACTGGGGGCGCGGGGGACGGCATGGGTGGTGTCTCGCCGTACGGTCCGGACGCCCCGGCACTTTCGCGACTCCCCTGCTCCCCAGGTGCCTTCGGGGGCGCCGGAGAGGGCTGCGGACCGGCCGCCGACGGCGGGTGCGCGACGGCGCCGCCCCCGCCGGTCCTCCTCTCCGAGCTGCACTGGTCGGCGGCGGACCGGGCGGCGGGCTTCGAGCCCGAGCATCTGCACCTGCTGCGGGTGATCGGCCGGACCGGCAGCCTCAATCAGGCGTCCTCGGCGCTGCTGGTCACCCAGCCCGCGCTGACCCGCCGGATCCACCGGCTGGAGGCCAGCTGCGGGCTGCCGCTGGTGCACACCACGGCCCGGGGCACCTCGCTGTCGGCCGCCGCCCGGCGGCTGCTGGCCTGTACGGGGCCGGCCGAGCACCGGCTCGACGCCCTGGTGGGCGATCTGCGCACGGGCGAGCCCGCTCCCGGATCCGCCCCCGGATCCGCTCCCGGATCCGTTTCCGCGCACCCCACCGACGGACCGGCCGCCGGGGGCGGGGCTGGGAGCGGCCGGTCCGTCGACGGGGGCGGGGCCGGCCGGCCCGCCCGTTCCCCGGTCAGTGCCCGGACGGCGCCCCGCTGAGATACGCGTGGACGGCCCGGCGTCCGGCGGGTACCAGCAGGTCGGCCAGGGCGAGGGCCGTCTCCCGGGGTGTGCGGTGGTGGACCCCGGCCATCCCGAGCTCCCGGGCGGCCCGGATGTTGCGTCCCAGGTCGTCCACCAGGACGCACCCACCGAGCGGACGGTCCAGCAGCCGGGCGGTGTGCCGGAAGATCTCCGGCTCCGGCTTGCGCAGGCCCACCTCGCAGGAGATCACGACCGTGTCGAACAGTCCGTCCCAGCCCCGCCGGTCGTAGGTGTGGCCCCAGGAGTTGGACAGCAGGGCGACCTTCAGGCCCGCGCCGCGCAGGGCCCGCAGCAGGCCCGTCATGGCGGGTTCCTCGGTGAACGGCGCGAACATCCGCTCCACCAGGCCCTTCGCGTCGGGGTGGGAGCCGTCGGGCCGGCGGACCAGCGCGGCCAGCGTCTCCTCGAACACGGCCACCGGGAGTTCGCCGCGCTCCACTTGGCGAAACCGCTGCGCGGCCGGATCGCCGGACGGGGCGCCCGGGCCCAGCAGCCGCCCCAGGGCCGCGTGGAACTCCTCCGCGTCCACCCCTTCGTCGGCGGCCCAGGCGGCGATACCGTCGGCGAAGGACGGGGTGAGGACACCGCCCCAGTCGACGACGATCCCCGACACCTCTGCCATCGTTCCCCCTGGTCCTCGTGGTCGCGTCCCTCGGCCCGCGCCCATCCGCCGTGTCCCTCGGGCCCATGTGCGACCCCGGGTCCGAGGTCGTTCTGGCGGCGGGTGCCGCCGCTCGCGCTCGACGGCGCCGGAACAGGGGCAGGGGGCGGGCGACTTCGTCCGTACGGTTCCAGAGTGCACGCTCCAACCAGGCGGCCGCAGCCCGTACTTGCCCATCCACCCTATGCCATTTGCGGCATGCGCCGACCCGTCCCCGTGGAGGCGTTGCCGCCGTCGTGAAGGGCGGCACATAGTCGAGCCGCACCGCATCGTGCGGCAACAGGCTTACGCGTACCGGAGGGTGACTCGGATGCAGCTCGGTCGGCCGGTGGAAGAACTCGTCAGCGAACTGGACGAGCGTGGGTACATCCCACTCGACGATCTCGTCCCCGAACCGGTTCTGGAGATCATGCGGCGCGGCTGCGACGACCTGATCGGGCGGACCCGGGACATGCGCCGCAGCACCCTCGGCTGGCAGCTGGAGGCGACGGGTGAGGGCGGCGGCTGGGCGGCCCGCGCGGCGGGACGCGACGGTATCCCCGGCAAGGCGCGGGTGGTGAGCTTCATCCACGAGCACTCCCCCGAACTGGCCAAGGTCCCCGATCTGCTCCGGCTCAACGAGGACCTGGTGGAGCCGCTGCACGGGACGCGCGGGGACTTCTACAACGGCTATCTGTGGGCCAAGCCCTCCGAGGTCGGCTCGGAGAAGCCCTGGCACCAGGACGCGATCTTCCTCAAGGACGACTTCTACGAGAACTACGAGGACGTCTTCACCATCTGGATCGCCGTGGACGACGCCCGGGAGGACAACGGCTGTCTGCGCTTCCTGCCCGGCTCCCACCGCGGCCGCGTCCTGATGGAGCCGGAGGGCATCGACCACGACGACCTGTTCGCCTCCCCGCGCGAACCCCGCCTGGACATCGGCACGTTGTGGCCCGACCTGGAGCCGGTCACCCTGCCCCGGAAGGCCGGCTCGGGCGTCCTCTTCGGCGCGTACACCGCGCACTCCTCCTCCGCCAACACCACCATGGACCAGCGGCGTGGCATCAGTTACGTCTACTCGCTGCCGCGCCGCAAGGGCACCGCGGCGGGCGGGCGGTGACGGCCGCGGTCCCGGGGCGGTCCCTCGGCACGGCCTCGCGGGTGCGCCGGACGCCGGAACTGCGCCCGGTAGACCCCTCGGTCCACACCGGCACCGTCTGGGAGCTCGCCCGCGCCCGGGATCTCGCGGCCCTGGGCCGGGTGGAGACCACCCGGGCGTGGATCGAGGGACGGCTCACGGCCCCCGGCGCGGATCCGGCGCGGGACGCCCGGCTGTGCCCGGGGCCCGGCGGCGAGGCGGTCGGCGCCGCGTGGGTCGGCCGTACCTCCGGGGTGGCCGGCTGGGTCGTCGAACTGGCCCTGGGACCGCGGGCCGCGCAGGCCGACGCGACCGCGCTGCTCGACTTCGCCGTCGCGCGCTGCCGCGCGTCGCTCGGCGGTGACGACGGAGCGGAGCGGGCGACGCTGTCCTGCTTCACCTCGGCCGGCGAGGACCTCGCCCGTACGGCGCTGCGGGACCACGGCTTCGGCCTGCCCCGGGCGTACCACCGCATGGCGGTGGCGCTGGACGGCCCCCTCGCGGATCGGACCGGCGTGTCCGGTCCCGGGGTTCCGGACCTTCCCGGCGTGCCGGTCGTTCCCGGCGCGGTGGTACGACCGCTGCGCGACGAGGCGGACCTGCGCGCCTTCCACCGCGCGAAGAACCGGGCGTACGCCGCCGACGAGGCCGGCAAGGAGGAGGACTCCTTCGACTCCTGGGCGCGGTGGTACCGGTCCGACCCCGGGGTGGACCCGGCGCAGTGCGCGCTGCTCGAACTCGACGGCCGTGTCGCGGGGTTCGTGAACGTGACCGACCGGATGCTGGAGAGCCGGGGCGTGGCGTACGTACGGCAGCTCGGCATCGATCCGTCGGCGCGCGGCCGGGGGCTGGGAGGCGTGCTGCTGGGGTGGGCGATGGGCGAGGCGCGGCGCCGGGGCCGGGCCGGGATGGTGCTCACCGTCGACGAGGAGAACGTCCGGGCCCGCGCGCTGTACCGGCGGCTCGGCTGGCGGGTGGAGTCCCGCTGGGACGACGTCCGGCGCACCGTCGCGCCCGTTGCTCCCTCGGCCCCCGCCGTCCCCGCCGCGCGGCGGCCATGACCGCTGAGGCCGCCGCGCCGGTGCCGCCCGGGTCAGTCCTTTCCGATGATGCGGCGCATCCGGGCCTGGGCCTCGCCCGCCCGGAACGCGCCGCGGTGCGACCCCTTGGCCTCGGCGCGGACGCGCTCCAGCCCTTCCACGAACGGCGCGTTCACCCGGGGCCGGGTGCCCTGGACGGCGGCCGGGGTGTAGCCGGCGATGGTGCGGGCCAGTTCCACGGCGCGGTCGAGGACCTCCTCGGAGGGACGTACCTCGTGGAGCAGTCCGTCCTGGAGCGCCTGGTCGGCCGGCCAGGCGTCGCAGGTGTACAGCATCCGCTGCATGACGGAGGCACCGACGGTGTAACGCAGCATGAATCCGCCGAAGTTGCAGGCGATGCCGACCCGGAACTCCGGCATCACGAGGCGGGCGGTGTCGGCCGCCACCCGGTAGTCGCAGCAGAGGGCGATCTGCAGGCCGATGCCGATGGCGTAGCCGTCGATGGCGGCCACGACGGGCTTGGAGATGCCGGCGATCGCCGTGTAGAGGTCGGTGATGTCGTCGATCCAGTCGTTGACCTCGTCCCCGCCGGTGAACGCGGAGACCTCGTTGAAGTCGCCGCCCACGCCGAAGGACCGGCCGGAGCCGCCGTGGAGGACGACGGAACGGACGGATTCGTCCTGGTCGATGTCGTGCATCAGCGCGGTCAGCTCCCGCATCCGGGCCCGGCTGAACGGATTCTGCTCATGCGCCCCGGAAAACTCGACGAGAACCACACCGTCGCCGATGCGCGAACATCCGAGGGATTTGCTGACGTTTTCAGAAGACTGGAGCGGGACCGACATCGGCGTCCTCTCTTCTCACTCTTTCGGATTGCCTTAAGAACCCGATCGCCGACGCACACTAGGGGCGCCGCACAGGCCGGGTCAATAACTGTCGCACCCGACCGTCACACCACGCGAACATTCCCGACAAAATTGCCACCCCAGCCCCATTTCCAAGGAATAGCGAGAGCCGGAAAAGAGCCAGGGAAGAGGATTCAAGCGAATGCGAGAAAATGATCTGCCGGTGCCGCTGACCATCGTTCTCGGCACCGGGCGCTGCGGATCGACGATGCTGTCCGACCTGGTGAACCAGGACCCGGGAGCCCTCAGCCTGAGCGAGTTCTTCGCCTGCCTCGATCCCGGAGCCTTCCCCGACGGCCTGCTGGACGGACCGGCCTTCTGGAATCTCCTCGGCGCACCGCGGCTGAAACCGAACGTTCTCCTGAGCCGTGGGGTCGCGGTGCCGGAATACCGGTATCCGATCGGCCCGGGCCGTTATCCTGCCGGGAAAGTACCCGCGCTGAGCCTGATGACCCTTCCACCGCTCACCGGGGATCCCGACGCGCTGCACGACCGAATACGGGACGAGGTCACCAGCTGGGCCCCGGCACCGGCGTCCCGGCAGTATCTGCGGCTCTTCTCATGGTGGGCCTCGTCGACCGGACGGAAGGTGGTCGTCGAGCGCTCCGGGGCGTCACTGCGTTTTCTTCCGCGGCTGCTCGCGTATTTCCCCGGGGCGCGTTTCGTCCATATGTACCGGGACGGCGCGGACGCGGCGCTGTCGATGAGCCGCCATCCGCTGTTCCGGCTGGGGGTGCTCATCGGCGACATGCGCGCGGAGCTGGGCGTGGACCCCTACCGCAGCCCCGATCCCCGGCACACGGAGCAACTGCCCGAGCGGCTGCGCCCGTTCGCCCCCGACGGCCTGGACGCGGCGGCGCTCGCGGACGCCGACATCCCGCTGGTCCGGTTCGGCGACATGTGGTCACGGGCCACGGGTGCGCTCCGGCATCTCGCGGACCTGCCGCCCGAGCGGCTGCTGCACCTGTCCTACGACGCCGTGGTGGCCGATCCGGTGCCCCATCTGACCGCGTTCGGCCGCTTCGCGGGCCTCACCGAGCCCGACCGGTGGGCCGAGCGGGTCGCGGACCGGGTCGACCGCACCCGGCCGGGCGCCGCCGCCCGGCTCACCGACCGCCAGGCGGAGGACCTCCGCCGGGCCTGCGCCCCCGGCACCCGCCGCCTCGCCGCACTGGTCGGCGGGACGGCGGTCCCGACTTCCTGACGGCGGATGCGGGACCCTCGCACTCAGGCGCTCCCAACGCCCGGCACCGGGCACCGGGGACCGGGTCAGTCCGATGTCGGCGGCTTGTGCGTGTCGAAGGCGAAGAGGGTGTTCTTGGCCGCGGCCACCACCAGCGCGCGGCCCACCACGGTCACGCGCGGGCTCGCGCCCTGCTCGCCCGTGAAGCCGTCGGCCTGCGGGTCCGTGCTCCACAGGGGCGTGCCGTCGTGGGGCGACAGCGCGACCACCCGGCCGGTGGCCGAGCTGAAGTACACCGCGTCCGCTCCCGCGACGGGACCCGACGCGCCCTCCACACCGGTCTGCCGCGACCACTTCCGCCGGCCGGTCGCGGGGTCGAGCGCGGTGACGAGACCGGTCTGCCCGCTGACGTAGACGGTGTCGCCCGCCATGCCGGGCGTCCCGGCGTACGTCTTGGCCAGACGGGAGTACGCGACCTTCCCCGAGGCCGGATCGAACCGGGCCACCCCGTCGTACCCCGCGAACGCCGGCCCCTCCCTGCGTTCCTGGAGCAGGACGAGCCTGCCGTCGGTGACGCCCATCGGCACGGCGTGACCGTCGACCGTGACGGCCTCGCCGAGCTTCCCCGAGGCGCGGTCGATCTCGTACAGGGTGGAGTGCCGCACCTCCAGCGCGTCCAGCTCCGCGTTCGTCGCGCACATCGCGTAGAGCCGCGGGCCCACGGGGACGGGGGCGCACTGCGTACCTACGGGGAACGGCGTCGTCCAGGCGACCTCGCCGCTGTGCGCGTTCCGGGCCTCCAGGCGGGAGTTGGCGGCGTCGACCGTCAGGACGAGGGAGCCGGTCACCAGGGCGTCGAGGTTGCGGCCGGTGACGGCCAGCGACTGGGCGCCGGACGGTACGGACCACAGCTCCCGGCCGCTGCCGGCGTCGAGGGCCACCACCTCGATCGGCGGACCGCCCGGGGCGTCCTGGTCGGCGAAGCGGTAGCCGACCACGGTGTCGTCGGTGGCACCCGCCAGGTGCATGCCCTGGACGGGGACGCCCGGACTCTTCACCGTCCACGTCCGCGAACCGTCCCCGACCCGGACCCGGGTGGCGACGACCCCGCCGCCCCCGCAGAACAGCGCGTCGCCGTGGGTGACGCAGCGCAGCTCGTCGGGGATGTCCGCGCGGCCTCCCCGTACGGTCGTCCGCCACGCCCGGAAGCCCTCCGGCAGCGCGGGGCCGCGCGCCGCGACACCGGCGCCCTTGCCGCCGTCCCGCACACCGCCGTCCGCCCCGAGGCCACCGGCCCGCAGCGCGGCGACCCCGCCGCCGATCGCCGCCACCGCGACCGCGGCGGCGAGCACGGGACGCCACCGGCGGCGCGGACGGCGCCCGGTGGGAATGCCGGCAGGAGCGCCCGCGGGGATGCCCGAGCCCACCACGCCGGAGCCGTCCGGCGCGTCCGGTGTCACGACGGCCGGGACCGGGGTGACCGAGGAGGCCGAAGCGACCGGAGTGGCCGGAGTATCCGGTGCGGCCGGGGTATCCGGAGTGGCGACGTAATGCTGGGTGACCACGTCACGGGTGGGGTGGCCGGCTCCCTCCCCGTTCCCCCGCGCCGTGCTCCCGCCGAGGTCGGACGGCAGATCCCGCAGCAGCACGAGGAGCGCGTCGGCAGTGGGGCGCCCCTCGGGCTCCTTGTCCAGGCAGGACTCGACGACCGTGCGCAGGGGCCCCGGCACGGCACCGAGCGAGGGCTCCTCGTGCACCACTTGGTACGCCGTCATGTACGGGCTGTCCGCGTCGAAGGGCCCTCGGCCGGTCGCCGCGTACACCAGCAGCGTTCCCAGCGAGAAGACGTCGGACCGCGGCCCCACGCCGCGCGGCGCCTTCAGCTGCTCGGGCGACATGAAGGGCGGCGTACCGATGACCCGCCCGGTCATCGTCAGCGTCTCCTGGTCCACGGCGCGCGAGATCCCGAAGTCGATGACGCGCGGCCCCTCGGGCGAGAGCACGACGTTCGAGGGCTTCAGGTCGCGGTGGACGACGCCCACCCGGTGGATGTCGCGCAGCGCCTCCGCGAGACCGATGGCGAGCCTGCGCAACTCCGCCCCGTCCAGCGGACCCTGTGCGGTGATGCGCTCGGCGAGCGTGAGTCCCTCGATGTAGGTCGTCGCCATCCAGGGCTGCTCGGCCTCGGGTGCCGCGTCGACCACGGCGGCGGTGAACGCGCCGCTCACCCGCCGCGCCGCCGCCACCTCCTGACGGAACCGGATGCGGAACTCGTCGTCCCCCGCGAAGTGCTGGTGGATGAGTTTGATCGCGACGGACCGCCCCGAACTCGTACGGGCCAGGAAGACCGTACCCATGCCACCCGAACCGAGCCGTGCCTCCAGCGGATAGCCGCCGATCTCGGCTGGGTCACCTGCGCGCAGCGACACTCTTCCCGACCTCCCGTCCCCCGTGCACCTCTGCCGCCACGGGCCCGCGTACCTGTTCTGCGCACAAACTAGCCGCAGGCCGATCGGGCGGCGCGAAGCGGGTGACGAACAGGAAGCCTCGCCTCCGCCGCTTCGCGCGCGCCCTCCCACGCGTCCTCATGCACGTCCTCGGGTACGTTCTCACGCACCCTCGGTTACGTTCTCACGCGCACCGCCTCCGCACGTCACCATGCGGGTCGCCACGAGTGTCGCCCCGCACGCCGTGCAGTCCGGTGTTCCCCCGGAACCGGGAGCGATACGCCCGGAACCGGGAGCGATACGCCCGGAACCGGGGACGGTACGCCCGGAGTCAGGCCGCGAAACCGGCCGCGAGGACGTCCAGCCGGGCGAGCAGGGTGTCCGTGAGCGAGTGGTCGCCGTCGGCGGCCAGCCAGCGGCCCACCGCGGTCACATACGCGTCGGCGATCAGATCGGCGACGACCTCGGCGTCGGCGTCCCGGCGGATCTCGCCGGCCTCCCGGCCCCGTTCGACGGTGGCCAGGATCGCGTGCGGTGTCCCGGTCCCGGAGCCGAAGACGGCCTGGAGCACTCCACCGTCGAACAGCCCCTTGGCCAGCGCGTACTCCTCGGCCATCAGATCCGAGAGCTCCCGCAGTACGTCCGCGAGGGCCGCCCCGGCGGGCCGTCCGGCGGCCGTGTCCGCCGCCGCCCGCTGGTCCATCAGCGCGTGTCGCCGCTGGATCCAGGCGGCGACGAAGTCCTCTTTCCGGCGAAAGTGGTTGAAGGCCGTCTGCCGCCCCACGTCCGCGCGCGCGGCGATGTGGTCGTACGTGGTGCCCGCGTACCCCTGGGTGGCGAACAGTTCGAGCGCCGCCGTCAACAGGCGTTCCCGGGTCGCGATACGGCGCTGTTCGCGGCGGTCCGGCCCGCCGCGCGGTGTCGTCGAGGTCACCTCGCGAGTGTACTTGAATACTTCATGGTACTGGAGTACACCTGGACACCTGAAGTCCGCGTACCCACACGTACACCCTCACGAGGAGTCAAGTGATGGTCGTGCCCTACACCTTCGGCCTGCACGAGATCGCGACGGACACCTACGCCTACCTCCAGCCGGACGGCTCGCTCGGCCTGAGCAACGCCGGGCTGATCGTCTCGGGTGACGAAGCGCTGCTCGTGGACACCCTGTTCACCGTCCCGTCGACCCGGGCCATGCTCGACGCCGTGGCCCGGGCCCTGCCCGGCGTCACCGTCACCACGCTGGTCAACACCCACAGCGACGGCGACCACTGGTGGGGCAACCAGCTGCTCCCGGACGCCTCGATCGTCGCCTCCGAAGCCGCCGCGACCGCCATGCGCGACGACCGTCTGTACGAACTGCTCGCCGATCCGGGCGACTTACGGCTTCCTCGTTTCGTCGACGACCTGCGGAAGACCTTCGACTTCGGCGGCATCACCCCGACCCTGCCGAACCGCACCTTCAGCGGTGAGCTGGAACTGACCGTGGGGCGGCGGACGGTCCGGCTGATCGAGGTCCCGGCCGCCCACACCCGGGGCGACGTCCTGGTCCATGTCCCGGACGCCGGTGTGCTGTTCACCGGTGACCTGCTGTTCGTCGGCGGCCATCCCGTGATCCACAGCGGCCCGATCGGCAACTGGATCGCGGCCTGCGAACGCGTCCTCGGCCTGGACGGCGTGACGACGGTCGTCCCCGGACACGGCCCCGTCTCGGGCCCAGCGGAGGTCCGCCGCTTCCGCTCCTACCTGGAACGGGTACGCGACCATGCCACCCGCGCCCACCGGGCCGGCCTGCCCGTCCTGCGAGCCGCCCGGGAGACGGACCTGACCGGCTTCACGGACCTCGCCGACCCCGAGCGGCTGATCCTCAACATCGGTGCCGTCTACCGCGAATTGAACGGCGACGGCACCCCGGCCGAGGAGGAACTCCTCCCCCTCCTCGGCCAGTGGCTCGACCACCGGGGCGCCCCGGTCCCGCCTCCCGGAACATAGGACCCCCCATACGCCCCACGCCCGTCGGGCGCCATGTCAGCCCGGCCTGTCCGCCCCGGCCCGCCGGTAAGTCCCTACGCCCGCCGGACCACGGGAACGGTCGCGCAGCCGCGCAGCCGGGCGTCCCGCCGGGCCAGGCCCGCGGACGGCCCGGCGCCGACCACCCGACCGTCTGCGACGGCCAGCCACTCGCCCCGCGCGGGATCCGCCGCACCGGACGCGTCAAGGGCCCGGAGGATCACGGGGTCGGGGTCCAGGGAGCCGGCGGGCGGTGTCGGCCCCGGGCGGCCCGCCCGCCATTCCGAGGTGGTGCGCTCGCCGCCCCGGACCCGCGCCCACACCAGGTGCTGGAGCACGATCAGCGGCCCCAGCGCCGTCAGGAGCGGGAAGGCACCCGTCAGCACTCCCTCCGCGAACAGCACGCCGACCGCGCCGGAGACCGCGAGCCCGACCGCGGCGGCGAGGATTCCGGCGGCCCGCCCGAACGCCTTGGTCGCCGTCAGCGGGAAGAGCACCAGGAGCAGCAGATCACCCAACCCCAGTGCCACCGGCGGCTCCCCGCGCGTCACCGCGAGCAGCGGGGCGAACGGCAGCCCCGTGACCTGGGCGGCGAACCGGTCCATGAACGAGGTGAGTCCGGTGGCCACCAGGTCGTAGCAGGCGAGCGCGCCCGCGAACCACGCCGTGTGGACGGACCGCATCCCGCTCTGCGCCCACATGGTCGCGACTCCCGCCACCGCCACCACGAGCAGCACGTCGGTGAGCACCATCACGGCGAGCGAGCGGCCGAGGAGGGTCAGGACCGCGCCCGCCGCCACCGCCGTGACCGCGATCAGCCAGGCCCGGCCGGCGCCGGTGAGCGGGGCGAGGGTGAACTGCAGCGCCGCGCAGAGCACCAGGCCGAAGACGGTCGCCACGGCGGCGCGCGGCAGGACCGAGTAGAGCAGCGGGGCGGCCACCACCACGGCGAACATGACGGCGACGTCCGGCAGTTCGTACCGTCCGACCGGCGGGCGGGGCATCCGGGTCTTCCCGAAGCAGAGGGCGCCCGCCGCCATGGCCGCGAGGACGAGGCCGTTGAGGACGAGCAGGGCCGCGGTGCTCATGCCGGGCTCCCGAGAGGTGCGGCGGCCGGACGGGCCGGTTCGAAGGTGTGCTCGCGCAGGTCGGCACGGACCGGGTTGACGGGCGGCAGCCCGGCCGGGTCGTCGTGGAGTACGACGGCGCCCAGCGCCAGACCGGCGGCGGTGGCCCGGTCCTCCAGCCTCCCGAGCAGACCGGCCTTCCCGGGGGAACCGGCAGCGGAGCCGCGGCGGGTCAGGACGTGCAACAGCGGGGGTCCGCCGGGCCGTTCCTCCAGGGCGTAGCGGGCGGGCAGCGGCACCTCCCGCTCTGCTTCCAGCAGGTCGAGCAGCGACCGGGTGGTCACCGTCCGACTGACCGGGCCGGACCAGCGGCCGAGGATGGGCGAGGTCGCGGGCATGTGGGCGAGTGCGCACTCCGGCGGAGTCTCGGGCAGCCGGACCAGGTCGCCGGTGTCGTAGCGGAGCAGCAGGGTGCACTCCCGGTAGGGGACGTACGGCGTCTGGACGATGACGCCCACCTCGCCGGGCGGGGTGGGTTCGTACGTCTCGGGGTCGAGCACCTCCAAGTGCCCGAACTCGGTGGTGTGGTGCAGATGTCCGGCGTCGCAGGGGGTGCCGCCGGACGGCACCGTCTCGGTCATCATGTACGAGCTCGTGACCCGGGCGCCGAAGACCTCCTCCGCCCGTCTGCGCAGCGGTTCGGAGAGCACCTCCCCGCCGACGCCGACCGATTCCAGGCCGAAGTCGCCTGCCTGCCAGCCATATTGCTCCGCCTCTTCGACCAGGGCGGACAGATAGGACGCCGAGACGGTGAGGTGGGTGATCTGCGGGGCCTTGCCGCGCAGCCCGAGCGGAGTCGCGAGCCGGTCGAGCGCCACCGCCGGTTCCACGGTGCCGAGTTGGACGAACGCCGCACCGATGCGGGTCACCGACTCCACCACGTTGAGCAGCGGCAGGGTCGCCCGGGAGCAGCCGGCGTAGGCCACGGCGTGCCGGGGCCGCAGTCCCATGCCGAGGACGGCGGAGACGGTGCTCAGGGCGACCATGATCTCCACCTCGGCCCGTGAGTACCAGACGGTGGTCGGGGTGCCGCTGGTGCCCGTGGTGAGCGCCATCAGCGAGGGGGCCGACGCGGCGGAGACGAAGGCGGCGGGCAGGCCGCGCAGGGCGGACTTGGGGGTGACGGGCACCTGCCGCCAGGTCTCGGGGGTGAGCGTGTCCGGGGCGAGGGCCAGACTCTCGAAGACCTGTCGGTAGTACGGGGTGGAGCGGGCGGCCGCGCGGGCGGTGGCCCGCAGGCTGCGCGTGGTGACGGTGCGGCGTACGGCGGGGTCGACCGCGCCGGACTGTCCGGGCAGCAGGACCGAGTCCTCCCCCGGTTCGCCGAACTCCGCCAGGGTCTCGATCAGATCGCGGGCGATCCGTTCGAGGTCCGCCGGGCGGATCCGGCGGTTGCGCAGGATCGCGGTGCTGTACCGCAGTTGTCTGAAAGCCGTGCCGAACACGTACGCCTCCTGGTTCCTGGACCGGGAATCCGAGTTCCCGGTCCAGGCCGGGGCCGAGCGTCAGACCATGCTGGCGAACATCGCGGCGGTGAGCGTACTGAAGGCGTACTTGAGGTAGTGCTTGACCATGATGGATCTCCCTTGTCGTCGGGCCCCACGCGGGGGCCGCCGGGCTCCTGGCGGTGCACTCGCGGCCGGATCGGCCGTTCGGTGAACGAGAGAGTAGGGCAAGGGAGTTGGTGGCTCAATGGGATCGGTCGACTTGATCGCACGGGCTCGGTGACGAGGGGTGCGCCGGCCTCATCGCCGCCCCTCTCCCGACACCGTCCGACCCCGTCCCGAAGGGGGGCCACGGACCCTGGGTCCGGCCCCCGTCGCGTGATCGCCGGGGGCATCCCGGCGGAGCCGGACCGCGGGGCCGCCCGAACGCGGAGCGCCGCGAATAATCCTCCCCTCCCCTCCTTTCACCCGTTTATCCGACGCCTTTCTCGCGCCAGTCCTCCGAACGCATGACTGCATGGGAAGCTGATTGCCTCACAACTCATCATCTGCTTAATGTGCCTCTTGATTCCAACGGGGCAATCCGTGCCACCAAAAGGAAAGGGAGTCCACGCGTGCCGAACGCCGTGAAAAGTCAGAAATTCAACATGCTCTTCGACTGGTTCGACCAGGGAAACGACGGCCAGCTGACGCATGACGACCTCCAGGCGATGGGCGACCTGTTCGCCGCCCTCGCCACCGAGGACGACCACGCGAACGCCTCCGCCATGCGCGACGCCTTCGAGAAGTGGTGGCGGCTGCTGCTCGCCCACGGCGACGCCGACGGGGACGGGAAGATCTCCCGACCGGAGTTCCTCACCGTCATGGAAGCCAACGTCACGGCCCCCGAGCACTTCGAAGGGGCCGTCCTGGCGATCGCGGACGCCCTGATGCGCGCGCTGGACACCAACGGCGACGGGGTGCTGAGCCACGACGAGTACGTGCGCATGTACGACGCCCTCGGGGTTCCGCCCAAGCATTCCAAGGACGCGTTCAAGCGGCTCGACCGGGACGGCAACGGAGAGATCAGCCACGAGGAATTCCGGCAGGCCATCACCGAGTTCTATCTGAGCGGCAACATGGACGCGCCGGGGAACTGGCTGATCGGCCCCCTCCACTAGGGCGTGTTTCGAAAGTCCCTCCTGGCCCGCGACGCCTGGCACGCCCTCCCCCGTAGCCCTTCGGGCACGGGAGGTGCCCCCACGCTGCGTT